>JAIKYD010000040.1 GCA_024683485.1 Saccharofermentans sp.
CGGGAACCTGGAAACGGTTCTTGTTCTTGTTGTAAGACTTCTTTAAAGCTCCGTTCCACTCTTCCTTGTTAGCCTGAAGGCTGATTACTACCTGAGAGTGTTCTTTCTTCTCAATTGTGGATGCCATGTTATATCCTCCAATAATTATAATTTATGAATTAGCCGAATATGAATTGTATCACAGCGCAGTCAGAGATTGCAATATTATAATACGTTAACTTGTATTCCCTTTAAGACATCAAGTGTGGCCTGATGGAGCTTAGGATCGAATGAAGCCGTAAGTTTTGAGTCTACTATTATCTCTGCCTCAGGCGCTGCAGCCTTGGCCAGAACGGCATTTGAGAGCACACAGATGTTGGATACGAGACCGCAGATCTCGATGGATTTGATCTCCTTGCTGTTCTCTTCAAGATATTTAGCAAGTTCCATGCTTCCGAAACAGGGCTTTTCATATGCCTTCATGCCGGCAAGGACAGGCTTAAGTTCATCACAAAGCCCCCATCCGTCTGAACCCTTGATGCAGTGAGGTACGGGAAGGTTCTTGCCTTCCTGGGTGTCCATGTAGTTCTCCTGGTGGGTATCAAGCGTATAGACTACCTCGTCACCTTCAGATTCATATTCCTTAATCCTGGCGATTATGCCTGGGATGATCTTATCAGCCCCTTCAAAGCCAAGGGCACCATCAATGAAATCCTTCTGCATGTCTACTACTACAAGAACTTTACACATTGTGTCCACCTCCCGGGTAATAAAAAAGCTGTTACGCGGTGTAACAGCTTTTAGTCTGGCGCGCCTAGCAGAGCTCGAATCCACAACCTTCTGATCCGTAGTCAGACGCTCTATCCAGTTGAGCTATAGGCGCGTATAAGTATTGGTTTCCCAATAGCCTAATAAGTTTATTACTTGATGCCTTGAATGTCAATCACGTTTTCGTTAGAATAACTCCTATCGTTTATATGGGAGATAAATTATGGAAAATTATAATCCTGATTCACAGCTGGTAAAAGAACTTCCACTGATTAATTGCAGAGAGTTGGGCGGCATGCCTCTTTCTGGCGGAAAGACTTTCAGATCAGGATTATTCCTTCGTTCAGGCTCTCCCGAATGGCTTAAACCTGACCAGATCGAAGCCGTTAAGGCTTATGGCGTTAAGTCGGTAATCGACCTTCGTGCCACCGATGAACTCAAAGGGACTGGCAATCCTTTCTCTGAAGATCCCGATGTGAAATTTTACAACGTTCCCTTATTTAACGGTGATCCTAACGGCGACGATGACAAGACCATGGAGTTCATAATCAACAACACTTTGGGTGATTACTATGTGATCATTGCTGAAGAGATGGGCGACCGCCTGGCTGAAATTATGAGAATATTACTTTCTTCTTCGGGACTTACTCTTTTCCACTGTGCCCACGGTAAGGACAGGACCGGCGTGGTTGCTGCCCTGCTCTATCTTCTTGCCGGTGCTTCAAGAGCAAACATAGTAAAGAATTACGCTGTTTCATATGAATACCTGAAAGATTTCCTTGCTCCGTCCATTGCAAAGCTTCCTGACAACATGAAGCACATCCTTAAATCGGATGCACATAACATGGAGACTTTCCTCGATTATATCGACAGGAAATGGTACGGAGATGCAGCCAACCTGCTTATTGCTAATGGTTTTTCAACTGAAGAGATAAATGCATTAAAAATGAAATGCATTGGTTAATATCATATAAATGCGCAAATACTAATTCTGCTTATTTGCTTGTTTAGCAAAGATATTACTGCCTATTTTCCTTATAAACGATGAAAAATAATACAGTAATAACGCAGATATAACGGTTAGCACTAAGGCCAAAGGAATAGCTATCAAACGGTTGGGAATGTATTCAACGCAGCCTAAATCGCTCTGAACAAAAACGTGATGAACAAGATAAATGTCGTATGAATATTTGTCAGACCAATCCAAAAGCTTCCGGACTCCGGCTTTACACACAAGATTTTTGACTAATCCTCTCACAAGCAAACATATTGTTATACCAAGTGACAAATGTCCATATTCTTTGAAATTTCCGTAATTTACTTCAAAAGCATATGGAAGATCACTGTGCGGCCAATATTCGATTCTAAACTGAATAGGGATAATCAATAGACATAAAGCAATAAATACACCTAAGAAGATCCTTTTCTCAACCTTATTTCTTTTTTCAATCCGGCTGTAAATCAGTCCTAAAATGTAATTGTTTATCCAAGCCGCAGAAAAATTGGAAAATAGATTCTGTACAACCACATGCACAACAATTAACAACAAAATAAAACCTATCCAGGATTTTATTCTGTTTTCTTTATCAATCGCATAAATAACTTGTCTTAGGATCGGAGTTAAAAGATAACAAAACAAAATCATAGGAATAAACCATAAATGTTCCAGTCCATGAATGAACCCGGATAAAGTTAATAAGTCCGATATTTTATCCCAGTCAACATTTTGAGACGTAAAACAAATGATCGGTATAAGGACTATAGCAATAAAAACATAATAATCGATCAGAACCTTCGGAAAACATTTCTTATAAAACGGCACAGCTTCCAGCTTCTCTTTATTTCCGTATAAATATCCTGAAATAAAGAGGAACATCTGAATTCCGACATTAAACCACCATGCCCAGGAAATATGAGCTCCATAGATATCTGTGGCAAAATCATCCCGTTGCATTATATGGCATGAAACAATGAACAGCATTGCCAACAATCTGACAAAACTGATTGAATAATCCTTAATCTGTTTTGTGTTTGTTATGCTGTCATTCATAATACTGTATGCAGGATTATTGCCGATTAACTGACAGGCTCGCCTAATCTGATAGTCGATACGTTGCCGTATTCGTCGAACTCGAATGACAATGCGAACTCACCGTCACCATTCTTGAAGGAACCGGTATAACCGCACTCGTCAAACATCGGATAGACCAGAAGCAGCTCTGAAATGTTCATTCCGATATAAAGGTCCTCGGATAACGAGAAAACAGATTGTTTCCTGAATACTACTGAAGAAAGCCTTCCTGATGTCCACTGCCCGTTCTCGAACTCGGCATCAAGGCGTATTGTCATGCCGGAATAAGCAAGGATAACCTGATCTTCCGTATGTGTTGACACAATGGGGTCTCCCAAAAGATAACGGATCTCACTTGATGTATAGGTCGAACCCATTCTGAGTCTTGCTGCACCATCTCTTGAGAAACGGAGTTCTTTTATTGATGCTGGTATATCATCTTCCACAAGGAATTTACCGTCTGACTTAAGTCTCAATTCCACTGTCTTTGACACGATCTTAGTGCCGTCTGAAGAAAATACCTCAGGAATGACATAAGTAATATGCGTCGGTGAGAAAAGCTTGATCTCATAGTCTGATGTGACAGTCTTAACCTTGAGCCTGTAGTAATCAGCTATGTATTCTGCCTTAGCTTGAATAACTGAGTTAAGATAGATATCCGAGTTATAAGTAGACTTGATGACGGCTTCAAGACCATCGACATTACCATCATCGATCATCTCAAAGTAGTGGTTGATATAAGAATACGCAAGCATAGAATCAACTATAAAGTCTCCCGGAAGAGAATAAACGTTGTCCTTCTTTGAGAGCATAAACATTACAGGCGGAGCGCTCGGAGCCTTATCTTTTGAATAACAGAGCTCGACTACATCCAGGTCGCCATATTTGTAGACGGACTGAAAACCGTCCATCTCGCCACTGTCTATTGATGCAAAATATGCCTGTTTATCCTCTTCATTCAATATTCTGAAAGAATCAGGAGTGCCGTGTTCTGATGAGTTCTTTCTTAAAATAGAACAGTACTCTGAGAACATTGAATACGAAAGACCGTCAAGCTGGTTCTTGGGAAACTTGGCATAGCAGTCTGCAACGTTGGCATCACTTATAACCGCATTAGTTACAAGCCTTGCAAGTTCGGCTTCAGATAAGGGCTTCTGTGTAACGCCGTGGGTAAGATTATCTATTAAGTTACATCCGGTAAGTCCCAAAACTCCGAATACTACGGAAATACACATGATAACAGCAAGGGCTCTTGTAAGAGCACCTTTGAATACTTTCCTGCTGTTATCTGCTTTATTCACTTTAATCCTCTTTTCTTCTCTTCGCCTGTGCCTCAAAGAGAACTACTCCTGCTGCAACAGCGGCATTAAGGCTGTTAACGTGACCTGACATCGGAATGGATACCGTGAAATCACAGCATTTTCTGACGCCGTCTCTCATGCCGTCACCTTCACTGCCGATAACCACTACGAGATTACCTGAATAATCAGCATTGTGGTATTCGTAGTCGGCATTCATGTCAGTACCGCAGACCCAGAAGTTTTCTTTCTCCTTAAGTCTTGTAAGCGTCTGCGCAAGGTTGGTTACTCTTGCGACGGGCACGTATTCGATGGCACCTGCCGAAGCCTTGGCGACCATTGAATCTAATGCGACAGAACGTCTCTCAGGGATGATGACACCGTCAACGCCGCAGCAGTCGGAGATCCTCAGGATAGAGCCAAGATTATAGGCATCCTTAATCTCATCCAATGCTACGAGAAGAGCCGGTCTTCCTTCTTCCCTGCACTTAGCTATTATCTCATCAAGATCGGCATAGCTATGAGGCGCAACTGAGGCAATAACACCCTGATGGTTATGAGTGGCACTCATCTTATCGAGGATCTGTCTTGTAGCTCTTGTTACTACGATGCCGCGCTTGTTTGCTTCATCTAAGATCCTGATGAGTCCGTGATCTAACGGCTTGTCTCCCTCAGGCTTTAAGATCCAGATCTTGTTGAAGTCCCTTCCTGCCGCCAAAGCTTCAGTTACGGCATTTCTGCCTTCGAGCTTATCTGTTGCCCCCTCATTAGTGAAAGCATCGTCCTGACGCGGACGTCTTTCCTGGGATCTTGCACCTTCAGGTCTTCTCTGTCTCTTATCCTGGTTAAAATGTCTCTTGCCTTTATCCATCTTTATGTCTCTGTTTCCTTGGTTATCACGCCGTCACATATATCGAAGCTCTTATAGATCAGGTATTCCATTCTCGGTTCCTCGTTATTGAGGAAAAGATAACCGATAAGAGCTTCAAATCCGGTCGCATACATATAGTCTGCATGGTTTGCGTTCTTAGATACGGCATGAGGATTTGAATTCTTGCCGCGCCTGAAATAATCCGTCTCTGTCTCCGTCAGTTCATCTGCCAGAATCCTTATGCTTGCGGCCTGGGCTTCAGCCGATACATAACGGACTGTGTTGTTATGCATCTTGTTGTTGCTGCCGGCCCCAAGAGTCGCCGACTTGCATCTGGCATAGAGCTCGTAGATTGAGTCGCCTATGTATGCAAGAACCAACGGCGAGACTTCTCTTAAGTCCTGGGCAATGAACGGTTTGATCATCAGTTACGCCTTCTCGATCTTAAAGCCGCCGGGTACGTCCTTTACGGTGTAGCCCTTAGCTTGGATCTCATCTCTGATCCTGTCTGCCTCAGCATAGTCCTTAGCCTTCTTGGCTTCAGCTCTCTTATTTGCAAGTTCTGTGATCTCTTCAGGGATCTCGTCTTCAAGATCTAAGAGGATTCCAAGAACACCGGTAAGCTCAACGATCTTATCTCTTGCAGCCTGAAGCGTTTCTTTGGATACCTTTGCTTCCTGTGCGCTCGAGTTTGTCTGGCGTACAAGGTTAAAGATATCAGTGATCGCATCGGCACTGTTGAGGTCGTCATCCATGTGTGCCTTGAAGCTGTCAGTTGCTGCTGCTATTGCATCGTTAAGAACCTTATCAGCTTCCGGCTCACCTGCAAGGTTACCGCTGTTAAGTACGAAGTCTGCATTTCTTACGCAGTTGGAGATTCTTCCAAGGCTCGTCTGCGCTGCTGCAAGAAGCTCGTCAGAGAAATTGATGGGGCTTCTGTAATGTCCCAAAAGTATGAAGAATCTTACGACGTTATAGGGATACTTCTTTACGATGTCTCTAATCGTGAAGAAGTTGCCCAAAGACTTACTCATCTTCTCACCGTCGATGTTGACGAATGCGTTATGAACCCAGTAGTTGCAGAATGTGCACCCGTTTGCAGCTTCGCTCTGTGCGATCTCGTTCTCGTGGTGCGGGAAGATAAGATCCTGTCCGCCGCCGTGGATATCGATGGTATCACCAAGGTACTGCTTGATCATGGCAGAGCACTCAATGTGCCAGCCGGGTCTTCCCTCACCCCAGGGTGAACCCCATGAAGGCTCGCCTTCCTTCTTGAACTTCCAGACTGCGAAGTCACCGGGATTCTTCTTGCCTTCATAAGAAGCCTTACGCTCACCGCCGCCTGCTGCGAGCTCATCGAGATTATAGTGTGAGAGCTTACCGTAATCAGCCTTCTTGGTTACGTCGAAGTAAACGCCGTCACCTTCGATAATGTATGTGAAGCCCTTCTCTTCCATTGCTTTGATAAGACCGATAATGGCCTTCATGGAATGAGTTGCTCTGGGCTGGTATGTCTGTCTCTTGATATTGAGACCGTCAGCATCAACGTAGTATTCCTTGATAAATCTGTCGGCAAGTTCTTCAACAGTAATGCCTTCTTCGTTGGCACGCTTGATCATCTTATCGTCGATGTCCGTGAAGTTCTGAACGAAAGTTACATCGTAACCGGAATACTCAAGATATCTGGCAAGCGTATCAAAAGTAACGAATGGTCTGGCATTGCCGAGATGGAAATAGTTATAGACCGTAGGGCCGCAAGCATACATCTTTACCTTGCCGGGCTCAATCGTCTTGAATTCTTCTTTTGTTCTTGTGAGTGTATTGTAAAGTTTCATAGTTGTTCTCCTGTCATATTGAATTAGTTAGATAGATATCAGCAAAAATCAACATCGACAGGATCTGCTATTAATAAGCAAAAAAACAACGCCTGCCACTATATGGGCAGCCGAGTCAAATGCATTCAAATTGTTTCCTTCAACAAGAAGTTCCATTACTTCTAACCTTCCGATAACCCCCGAAACAAAGTGGACTCTGATTGACACCCGGAAATCCAGGGCGGTGCTCAGGTGTCAGATCTCAATAGTCCAACTTACAAGGCTTTACATCAAAAAGACAGGCCCAAGCTCCTTATTACGTCATGTAGGTCCAATTTAGAGGCCACCATGCTCGAGTTATTAGTATTATATCAAAATGTACGCGCATTAAAAATATTATTCGGGAAATCCTAACGGTAAAAGAAGACCATTCTGGAAGAAAATCTCAAAAGTTCAAAATAAAAACCTCCGCACAAGCAATCTGCGAGCACGGAGGACTTTGGTAATCGTGGACTAAATCTGTGATCTTAAACATTCAGTTCAACTTCACTTACTTCAAGGTCATCCTTATGCGCAGCCAACAACGGTCTGACACACTCATTAAGGAATGTGTCAACCTGCTCGGGACATCGGCCTGTATAAAGCTTGGGATCTCTGAGTTTAATGAGTTCTTCCATCGTCATGCCAAACTTCGGATCAGCTGCGATCCTCTCGAGAAGATCGTTGGGCTTGCCTTCATTCTTAACAACAGAACCGGCCTGCATAGAGAGCTGGCGGATCTCCTCGTGGAGTTCCTGTCTGTTGCCGCCCTTCTTTGTTGCCTCCATCATAATATTCTCTGTCATCATGAACGGAAGCTCATCGAGAATGTGCTTCTCTATCATCTTGGGATAGACAACAAGGCCTGATACAACGTTCGTGTAAATACCAAGGATGGCATCAACAGAAAGAAATGCCTCAGGCACTGAAATTCTCTTGTTTGCAGAGTCATCCAATGTTCTCTCGAACCACTGCTCTGAAGAAGTCATGGCAGGATTAAGAACATCTGCGATCACATATCTTGAGAGCGATGCGATCCTCTCAGATCTCATCGGGTTCCTCTTATAAGCCATAGCGGAAGATCCGATCTGATTCTTCTCAAAAGGCTCCTCGATCTCCTTCAGGTGCTGAAGAAGTCTTATATCATTGGAGAACTTGTGAGCACTCTGAGCAATGCCTGCAAGCGCTGAAAGAACTGTGAAATCGATCTTTCTGGAATAGGTCTGTCCTGATACATAATAGGACTGTTCAAAACCCATTTTCGCGCAGATCTTCTTATCAAGCTCAACGCACTTTGCATGATCCCCGTCGAAAAGATCATAGAAAGAAGCCTGTGTTCCGGTAGTGCCTTTGCACCCGAGGAGCTTTAACGAAGCGATCGCACTTTCGACTGTCTCAAGATCGAAAACAAGATCCTGAAGCCAGAGCGTAGCCCTCTTACCTACCGTAACGAGCTGAGCAGGCTGGAAATGAGTAAATCCCAAAGTAGGCATAGCCTTGTATTCATCTGCAAAATCAGCAAGTTTAGAGATAAGAACCACAAGTCTCTTCTTAATGAGTTCCAATGCTTCTCTCATTATGATGATATCTGTATTGTCACCGACATAGCATGATGTCGCGCCCAGATGGATGATGGCGTCAGCACCGGAACCTTTGACCTGCTTACCGTACGAATGAACATGGGCCATTACGTCGTGACGGCGGATCTTCTCCTCCGCAGCCGCATCCTCATAATCGATATCATCCTTATGTGCCTTGAGATCAGCTATCTGTTCATCAGTAATGTTAAGACCTAACTCCTTCTCAGCCTCTGCAAGCGCGATCCAAAGAAGTCTCCACGTGCGGAACTTCTTGTCAGGTGAGAATATGTACTGCATCTCCTTGCTTGCATAGCGGGAGTTCAAAGGGCTCTCGTATGTATCTTTCATCATTAAAGATCCTCCAGCAATTTATCAACTGCTGTGATTTTAGCACAGATTGAGAGGATTCTGACGGCTTTCTCAATATCTTCAACTTCGGGGAAAGAAGGAGCAAGTCTTATATTCGAATCCTGGGGATCCTTTCCGTAAGGGAAACTTGCGCCTGCAGGAGTAAGCGCTACACCAGCCTCTTTGCACATTGCAACAACCCTGGTTGCTGTTCCGGGCATAGCATAAAAGCTTACGAAATATCCGCCCTTAGGATCTGTCCAGTGCCATAGATCTTTATTACCGCCAAGTTCCTCATTAAGAACTCTCTGGCATGCTTCGAACTTCGGACGGAGGATCTCGGCATGCTTCATCATATGCTCATAAACTGCTTCAGCACTGGGAAGGAATCTTGCGTGTGCAAGCTGGTTTACCTTGTTTGTGCAGATGGTCTGTGCGTTAAGGAACTTCTTTGCATAAGCCATATTGTCTTTATTGCAGGCAAAGCATGAGATTCCGCCGCCGGCAAAAGTGATCTTGGATGAAGATGCAAATTCATAGACCCTATTGGCATGACCGTACTTCTCACAGAGAGAGAGCATGTCAGGGATTTTTCCCCATTCATTCCTGTCGCCCGAAAGATGGTGCACAACATAAGCGTTATCCCAGAAAAGCCTGAAATCAACTGCTCCGGTCTCCATTTTCGCAAGTCTGTCGCAAGTCTCTGCAGAATAAACAACGCCGTCAGGATTGCTGTAGCAAGGAACACACCAGATTCCCTTGACATTCTCATCCTTAACAAGTTCCTCAACAACATCCATATCAGGACCATTCTCGGTCATGGGAACAGGAATGAGCTCGAATCCCATTGTCTCTGTTACTCTGAAATGCCTGTCATAACCCGGTGCGGGGCAAAGCCACTTTCTGCCTTCAACCTGTGACCAGGGCTTAGGTGAATCAACCTCACCGAAAACCATAGCGCGCATGATCGAATCGTACATCTGGTTAAGTGACGATGAATTACCCATGAATACATTCTCTTTGTCAGTACCGATGATATCGGCAAAGATCGCCCTTATCTCTTCGATGCCGTCTGCAACACCGTAGTTTCTAGTATCCTGGCCTTTTATTGTCTTGTAACCGTCCTTGAGTGTGTCATATATATCGTTCGAAAGGTCAAGCTGGACCGGCGACGGTTTTCCGCGTGTCATGTCGAGCGTCAGATTAAGTGCCTTGTACTTCTCAAAGCGTTCGTTCAGCTCGCTTCTTTCAGACAGGAGCTCTTCCTTAGTCATCTCACGGTAACCCTTCATGATCGGCCAACCTTCCTTAAAATGAAATTTTGAATTTTGAATCTTGCATTTTCGAGAACGGGTACCCGCCTCAAAACCTCAACAATTATAGTCTATTGCCTAATTAAAGCAATAAATAAAATTTGCTAAAATGGCATTTACCATTCTCAAAAATGCATTTTCAACCAAATTCGGCACGTTGCACAACCCTATGCCGGGACAGCACCCGGAAATCAGTAAAATACCGTATCAAAACCAGCCGGCCTATGCTGTTCCGGTTCAGCGCATTCCCTTCAAAAAGGCACAAAATCTATCTTAAGGATATTTCCCTGCTCATCGTGTGTAACCCGGATCACTTCAAAGATCACATTTTTATCATAGAGCCCGTTCTCATCAATGAACCGTTCCGCAGTCCTTATCACCCTATTCCGCTTCATGAAGAGCACCGATTCAGCAGAATCCGGATACGTTCCGATATTCCTTCTTGTCCTCACTTCGAAAATATGCAGCTCATCATTTTTCTCGGCGATAATATCTATCTCACCTACATTGTGCACGGCATAATTCCGCCTGAGGATATTGAATCCTTTATCTTTCAAAAGTCCAGCAGCTGCATCCTCACCTTTCGTTCCGATATATTTCTTGAATGTGTTTTTCTTTGTTTTCATATCTTCCTCTTTTCTTATATTTTTTTGATAATTCTGTTTTTTGTTGTAATGATCCTTTTACTGTCATAAAATCTAAAAAGCAAATAATAAGGGATACTCTATGATAGCCGGCACTCCAGACATCAAAACTTTCTATGCTGCACTCGATGAGTGTACCGACTGCAAATTCAGTGATAAGTTTTCCAAATACGCCGATTACCTCTCGATTGCAAAGATCGAAGATACCCAGTACATAAGCGGCCGGCCGGTATCCAAAAACGTTGATTATCTGTCCGACAATGTTGGACAGGAGTTTTTTGAGATCACGCTTGGAAACAGCGATTCTGTTACTACTATCGTCAGGTTTACCTACACGCAGTTCCCTCCCCAGTTAACTGTCGAACAGGAAGAATTCATGTGCATCTTCGGGGACAGCGTTGCAAACAAGATCGCTGTTACACGACTGAGCAACCAGTATTCTTTTCTCTATAACAACGACATCGAATTTGGAATGCACAATCAGAATTATCTGTTCTCGAGATTCGATGATATGTTCACCAAAGGCATAGCTTCCAGATATTCCGTCGCTTTCATCAACATCAAGCATGTCAATCAGATAAACAGATATTTCGGATCCGATATTGCAGGTTCAG
The DNA here is from genome assembly GCA_024683485.1 of Saccharofermentans sp. GTDB lineage: Bacteria > Bacillota > Clostridia > Saccharofermentanales > Saccharofermentanaceae > Saccharofermentans. The sequence continues at coordinate 11,340 of JAIKYD010000040.1, forward strand.
CAATCAAGATGTTCGGTGCCAAACTCAACTCCTTCCCTGATAAAGACAGGGGCGAATTCGCAGTTCACCTTGGAGGCGATAACTTTGTAGCCGTTGTTATTACCTCACGTCTTCCCGAACTCGAGAAGTTCATATCGAGCGTTCCTGTGTCTCTTTCATACGGTGGTGACAGGTTCGAGCATATCTTCAGCTGCAGGGCCGGTATCACGACGATACGTCCAACTCACCGCTTCGGCAACCATGTCATGGGCGAATGCTCACAGGCGTTCAGTTATTCAAAAAAGAACAACGTTGATATCGTTTACTACTCCGAAGAGATAAACGAATCCAACCACAACAATACCGAGACTTTGACCAGGGCTCTGAATGAGAACAAATTCCTTATCTACTATCAGCCGGTCATTAGCCTTGAAGACAAGCCCTCTCTCCACGCCGCAGAAGCTTTGGCCAGATGGCCTTTGGACGGCAAGATCATGTCGCCTCAGGAATTCATCACGCTTGCTACTGATTCAGGCATCGTTACCAAGATCGATTTCTACGTTCTCGAGAACGTCTGCAGAAACATCAAGTCATGGCAGGATCAGGGTCTTTCTATTGTTCCCATCAGCATCAACTTCTCAGGCCGTCATCTGTTCAACACCGCAATCGCAGATGACATTCTTAATATCATCGACAGGTACGGTGTTGATCACAAACTGATCGGCATAGAGTTCTCAGAACCTGACTTTACCCAGAGAATGCCTGTACTCAAGAGTGTCAGCCGCACATTAACCGAAGCCGGCGTACTTGTCACCCTTGATAAGTTCAGCACGGGTCAGTCAACACTCACTCTTCTCCACGATATGGATGCAAGCTACGTTAAGATCGATGCCGACAGATTTGACCCTGATGACCCCAAAGGCCGTATCATTGCTGCCGACATGATCAACCTTGCCAACATGCTCGGCTACAAAGTCATCTGCGAAGGCGTCAAGACACAGAAGCAGGCCGATGACCTCATGACGTGCGGATGTAATCTCTTCCAGTCATTCTTCTACGACAAGCCCTTATCCGAACGCTTCTTCCTCGAAAGACTCCAGGATCCGAATTACGATATCGATATTTCAAATAATACCTAACAACGTATTAGTAGCAACGGCTTCGCTTTACCTTCAAGGAATCTGCTGAGTGCAGCAGGTGCTAATAATTTATAATTTGTGCTATATTTATTCCTATATTTCATACCAGAGGTACTACTATGATTTCTAAGAAAATGATTGAATCGCTCAAGGGCGGATCTGAGATCCGCAAGATGTTTGAAGAAGGCGGAAGACTTAAAGCTATCTACGGAGCAGACAATGTCTATGACTTCTCTATCGGCAATCCTGACTTGGAGCCTCCGAAGGAAGTATTCGATGCTCTCAAGGATCTTGCCAATAACCCTACTCCCGGCATGCATGGCTACATGCCCAACGCAGGATATCCTTCCACTCGTCAGATCGTTGCTGAGAAGCGCGGCAAGGAAGCAGATATGGAGATTGCTGCTGATGCAGTCTGCATGACAGTCGGAGCTGCCTCTGCTATGAATGATGTTCTTCATTCACTGCTCGATCCTGAGGATGAAGTTATCCTTCTCGCACCTTACTTCATGGAATACAACGGTTACGTTGCAAATCACGGCGGCAAGGTTGTTATCGTCCAGACTGACGACAGATTCATGCCTGTAATCGCCGACATCGAGAAAGCAATCACTTCAAAGACAAAGGCCATCATCGTAAATTCCCCCAACAATCCTTCCGGAGTAGTCTATCCGGCTGAACTCTTGATTGAACTCAATGATATGCTCAAGAAACAGGATCATACGATCTATGTAATAAGCGATGAGCCTTATATCGATCTTGCGTATGACGGAGCTTCCGTTCCTTGTACTCTTAAGTATATCGACAACCTCATCATCTGTTTCTCATGGAGCAAGTCTTTGTCATTGCCCGGCGAGAGAATCGGCTATACACTCGTATCACCTAAGTGCGCTGACTATGCTGAGCTCACAGGTGCCATAGTTCTTTCCAACAGAACACTCGGAAGCGTTAACGCTCCTGCTATCTGGCAGAAGGTCATTGAGAAGTCGATCTATGCCAAAGTTGACGTTGCCAACTATGAGAACCGCCGCAATCTGCTTTATGCCAATATCGTAGATGCCGGTTTCGATGCAGTTAAACCAAACGGAGCGCTCTATATCTTTATGAACACCCCTGCAGGATTAACCGACGAGGAATTCGCAGCAATATGCGCAAAGCAGAATCTCCTTCTTGTCAAAGGTTCAAGCTTTGCCCGCCCAGGCTACTGCCGTCTTGCTTTCTGTGTTTCCGAGACTTCTATCAGTAATTCCAGAAAGGCATTCTTTGCAGTTGCCGAAGAACTCGGCTTAAGCCACAGAAAAGAATTGTAATATTACACTGGTCATCCGGAAACACCGGTAAAAACAATTACCGGCCAGTTGAATATCAGCAAGACCTTACAACGCAAATCAACACAACAAGACAGAACCGGGACAGGCTCTTCCGATTATCTAAAGCCGGCCCCGGTTCTTTTTACGGTTTACAAACGACCACGAATTCTGTATTTCGCGGATAATATTTTCCGGTCAACGGGTCTTCTCCCCATCCGCATGCCGTAACGCAAAGTGTTTCTTCATCAAACGATTCCGGATCAAGATAAGGCATCAATTCCGAATCAGTAACATATAAAGTATCAACGATCCTGTATCTGTGCTGAATACCGTCTGTTGTCGTTACCAATACGGATTCCCCTATCATATCTGCAAGATATTGAATGGATCCGAGCTTTGTATCAAGATCACCGATCTGACGGTGACCAAATAGATTACAAAGCCCGTCACCTCCGATATCAACAGTTCCGGGATATCTTCCGACCCCGTATCTCAAAGCATTGACTGAACAGGTATCCCATACCGGCTCCTCAACATTGATGCATGGTATATCAAGGATCCCAAGTAAAGTAAGCGATTCATGTTCCAGAGAAAGACTGCTCATGTCCTTCATCAGTTTATCAAGACCTGCATCAGTCTCTCCGTTCTCGCCTTCAACAGCAAGAGCATCAGTAACAGGAACCATAAAGGCAACGCTTTCTTTACCACCACTCTTGACCGTATCTTCCACCAGTTTAACAGCAGCTTTACTGTAATCCTTACGGACTTTGCCTTTTACCGGTTCAACCAGAGCAAGACAAAGACCGCATACCAAAGCAAATGCTAAAACAAGAGCGCCAATTACAGTAACAGCATTTTTCATACTATCCGCCTCTCATTTCAAACTGAAAATTCACATTTTCCGGTCCTGCAAATTCTAATAATCACTGTTCCGCATCATTCTTTATAACGCCTTCTCTTATTTGTCACTGTAAACCATGCCATTCCCAAAACAACCGCAGAAACCGTTATTACATAACCAGCAACAGAATATGAAGGTATGATCCCTCCTGTCATCGGTCTGTAGTGCAATGTAACCGTCTGATCTTCGCTGTTAAGGTCCTCGTGGCTTGCAATCAGGATATCTTTAGTCTGGACTCCTTCCCTGATCTCGTCTTCAGTTGCAACATCGTATATCTTCTCGAAAACCACGATCCTGTCACCTTCTTCAAGACCTTCAGTCGTGAAGGAAATCTCAACAGCTATCTCTCCGTCTGAAGCTTCAGGCATGAATTCCATCACGCTTATAACAGGCTGTCCAGCAACACAGATCTCACTTCCGTCCCTTTTACAGACTGTTGCTTCCGCTCTATATTTGCTGCCTGGTTCAAGACCTGAATAAACGATAGTATCAACTATAGTGATCACACGTTCTTCCGTGGATTCAAGCCATATTTCCTTTGCATTATTGATCTCAGCGCTCGTGGAGACAGACGGTCTTCTGACAGTCTGATCCGCATCTGCAATATCAGAATGAGCTGCAATAATGATACTTTCAGAATCTTCGTACAGTTCTTCGAAAACAACTATCGCTGTCTTCTCAAAAGGAACAGCAACATCAGCAAATGTTACATCCACTGTACCAGAAGCGACACCGTTCATAACTTCAGCACCGGTATCCGAAGGTTTAAACTTAACAGACGCAGTATACGTTTTTCCCTCGCTGTCCTTATAGACTTCACCGTTCTCCGCGTTGTACAGAGTTCCTGTCAGAGTGTATTCACAGTCTGGAACAAGACCTTTATACGAGACAGTATCTATAACGGTCACCTTTTCGCTGTAAGTCAGATAGTGAGTGCCTGAATCAGCATCCCTTGCCATAGTACTGATCTCCGGAACCTTAGGCTGATCTTCCATATCCATTTCAGTCAGTTCATTTGCAGTGATACTGAATTCATGTTCCGCTCCGTCAACAAAGAACCATTTGCCTGAACTGAGTTCCTTAGCATAGTAATCCCCCTCAGCAAGTTCAATACTCTTATCGCCTGATTTCCATTCTTTGGAAGGTCTGATACCTGATGAATACTCAACATTGGAGATCTCTCCGTCTGAATTGAAAGTAACAGTACAAACATGAAGATCATTTTCTTTGTAATAGATCCCGTACTGTGTTCCATCGAGGGAATGGAGCCCTGTAATGAGTCTTTCACAGTCAGCCGCCAGTTTTGACGGAGCGAAGAAACCAACCCTTGCAGGTTCCTTCATTACTATTTCTGAAGAAGATACGGCTTTATAGATCTTCTTGTCGTATATGCAGCCTTCCGATGCTGTTCCGTCATTATCAAAAATATAGAACACAACCGGTTTATCCTGATCTGCAGCCAGATATCCTTCCGGAGCAGTCTTCTCGGTTACTCTGTATGTTCCGAGCGGAAGAGCACCCAGCGAAATGAAACTGTTAAAGTAACCGCTTGTATCGGCAGCAGCAAGTGAATTAATATCGATCTGTAACGCTCCGTCTGTTTCCGAAGACAATTGAGATGTTGTAAGGCTGACTGATACTTTGCTTTCTGAAGCATTAAGCTTAGGAAGATCTTCTTCTGTTCTGATATCTGTCCTGTCGAAGTATTCCACAGTAAACTCCGCTCCGGACATCGTTTTTCCGGTAACGGCATTCCAGCCTGCCATATCACGTTTGACAACAGTCCAGCTGATATCACCGCTTACAGGCTCATCTTTAACCTTTATAGTTACAAGATTGTCAGTCGCTTTATTCAGAACAACAGTATGTTTTGCCGGATCGATCTTATAACCACGGCCCGCTTTTATCTCACTGATATAGAGATCTGTCCCATCGTCATCACTCAATGAATAAGGCGCCATGTTCCCATTCTGATCAAGCACAAAAGTATGAATAAGCTCATCATTACTCTTTCTGTACAAACCGTATGTAGTTCCTTCCAGACTGTAACATGCGTTGGCGCTTACTATCGCCGTATTGGTTGATGCCTTTTTGACAGACATCCTTACAGAAGTCTCATTAACAGCTGTAAACGAGTAAGACTTATTCGTCCCTGCTTTAAAATCACGGTAGAAATATCCATCGCCCTGAGTCCAGCCATCAGGAACATCAAGTTTTATCCCGTTTACATCTTGTGTAGTCTCCCTGATCTGATATGAATGACCCGGAACAATTTCGATCTTGTTGCCCGGCAGCGAACTGTATCCGCTTGCAATATCTGACCAGATCACCTTGCATGAGACTCCGCTATCAGTATCACCCGGAACGGAAGCCTTGCCTTCAGCAACCTTGATGTCACTGGTTTTATCCCAAAGCTCGAAAATATAATCATATCCTGAGAGCAGCTGATAATTTGCACCAAGTTTTTTGTTAAGTCTGAAAGAAGCCATCTGCGGCTGGTTGCTAAGTCTTATATATGAAGTATTCCCGTTCTTAGTTACAGTTACTTCTCCCGCACTGCAAGAAGCCGTTACCACACCTTTTGAACTTACATTTACTGTATAGATATTTTCATCAAGCTTATAACCTTTGCCAGCGGTAATTTCCTTCAGATAGTAAGATCTGTTATAAGCAGATGTAAATGCATCAGAAGAACCACCTTCATCACTAATAGTAAATGTTCTCAAACGGCAAGAATCTGCTTTGGCATTCTCCGGCGTCTCATACAATCCGTAAACGGTTCCTGACAACGAATAACAACTGTTATTATCAGTAACCTTTGCATTTGCCGATTCTTTTGCAAGACTGACAACAGAAGTTCGTGGCACTTCAGTGACATTGACAATAACAGGATTTCCCTGCGTAACAGATGCTTTGCCTGAACCGGAATAAGTACTTACTGCTGCATTGCCGTCAGCACCAACTTCTATCTTATAAACCGATCTGTCCTGCAGGAAGCCGGTTGCCGCAACAGTCTCCTTAAGATAATAAGTATTGCCGCATACAACCTCCAGAGTCTTATCCGCAGTTCCGTCACTTTTTATTGTAAATGTACCGGCAATATTCCCTTCCTGGAACAGAGCTTCTTTGGCAAGGACATACTCAGCCCCTGCAAGGTTATAAGCTTTATTTCCGCTAGAATAATCCGGATTGGATGAAACTTTGGTAAGGCTTAACTTTACTGAAGTACTGTTAGTAGCTGTAAATGAATACATCTGACCTTCATCTGCAGTAAAGGTATTATAAAAACAGGTCTTTCCGTGGACACTTCCCTTTGTCCAGTTTTTGGGAGTTTTCAGGATCCTTCCGTTAACCGAAAGAGTCGTCTCCAGGATCTGATAAGTATGTCCTGGAATGATGCGGAGCACGTTGCCGTCAAGCAAAGCATATCCGTTTTCAGTTGCAATATTTGACCAAACTACCGGAGTCAGTGTTTTCGAAGTTGCAGCAGACGGAACCTTAGCTTTACCGTCAGCAACTTTTATATCCGCAGTATTATCCCAGAGTTCGAAGCTGTATGTCTTTCCTGCAAGCAAACTTGCATTTATACCCAACTGCTTATTCAGACTGAACCCTGCCGTCTTAGGCGCATCAGTAACCTTAACGATCTTTACCGTACCGCTGTTATCAGCTTGAGCACCTTCATTAACCGATATGTTTCCTGAGGAACTGACCTTAACCATATAAACTTTCGTATCAAGCTCAAAACCTTTACCCGCTTTTGTTTCTTTCAGATAGTAGGTTTTACCGTAAGCGGTCTCATAAGAAGTGCCTGTCTTTCCTTCGCTGTTCATAACGAATTCAGCAACTTTGCCGGTACCATCCGGCTTGGTGTAAAGCTCATATACCGCACCGGCAATATCATAATCATTGTTAGGCATGATCCTGCTGACAGAAGGATCAGATGATTCCTTTGCTATGCTTATCTTTGTTGTCTTCGGCTGGTCCTTCACATTAACTCTTATAGGGTTTCCCTGTGTAACTGTCGCTTTGCCTGAACCTGATTGTGAACTTACAGAAGCATTGCCGTCAGGACTGATATCGATCCTGTATACAGTCTTATCAAGATTGAAACCTGTTGCCGCATGTGTCTCTTTCAAATAAAAAGTATTGCCGCAGACCACATTGACAGACTTGTCCGCAGTTCCGACACTATTCACCGTAAATATTCCAAGGACATTCGAAAAACCGGAATCAGCAGATAATGAATACTCAGCACCTGCGAGGTTATAACTGCTGTTGTTATCCGAGATTGACTTATTATCGGAAACCTTGGTAATACTAAGCTTAACAACAGTACTGTTCGTGGCAGTAAATGAATGTGTCTGCCCTGCATCTGCCGTAAATGTCAGATAGAAACTGTTCTTTCCGTGTACTGTTCCCTTTGTCCAGCCGGACGGGGTTTCAAGTATCCTGCCGTTCACAGAAAGCGTTGTCTCCATAATCTGATATCTGTGTCCGGGAATGATACGGAGGCAATTCTCCCCAAGCGCTGCATATCCGTCTGCGATATCAGACCAGATTACAGTCGTCATTGTTTTAGGATCTGCTGATGCAGATACCACAGATTTTCCTTCAGCCACTTTCACATTTGCAGTATTGTCCCAGAGTTCAAAACTGTAAGTCTTTCCTGCAAGCAAAGATGCGTTCGTACCCAGCTTCTTGTTCAGACTGAATCTGGAGATCTGGGGGACATCAGATACCATAACGAGCTTGACAACTCCGCCATTATCAACTGCCGCACCGTTATTGACCGATATGGTTCCTGTGGAACTTACTTTAACAGTATATATTTCCGGATCCATATCAAAGCCTTTACCGGGTTTTGTTTCTTTCAGATAGTATGTCCTGCCATATGCGGTTTCATAGGAAAAATCTGTTTTTCCGTCGCTGTTCAGGACAAATGCTGCAACCTTTCCCGTGCCGTCGGCATTGGTATAGAGTTCATACGTGCATCCGGTGAGATCGTAATCACTGTTTGGCATGTTGCCGCTTACTGATCTGTCAGATGAACTCTTGGCAATGCTAATTCTTGCTGTTTTCGGCTGATCCTTTACATTTACAATAACAGGTTTACCCTGTGTGATCTCAGCCTTTCCCGAACCTGAATCGGTGCTTACAAGAGCATTGCCGTCAGGACCGATCTCTATCTTATAAATAGATTTATCCATCTTGAACCCTGTTGCTGCTATAGTTTCTTTAAGGAAATACGTATTGCCGCAGACAACATTAAGGCTCTTATCAGCCGTACCGTCACTTCTCAATGTAATCGAACCGACAGTATATTCTTCCCGGAACGAATTATCTTTAGCCAGCACATACACTGCACCTTCAAAACTATAACTTCCGTTATTATCAGAGAGACTCGCGTTGGTCGAGGATTTGGCAATACTAAGCTTGACAGTCGTACTGTTCACAGCAGTAAACGAATAAGTCTTTCCGGCTTCTGCAGTGAATATTTTATTGAAGCAAGTCTTACCGTGGGCAACTCCCTTTGTCCAGTCAGCCGGAGTCTCAAGCACCCTGCCGTTTACTGATAATGTTGTTTCCATCACCTGATATATATGTCCGGGAATGATTCTCAGCTGATTATCTGAAAGCAAAGCATATCCGCCTGCTATATCAGACCATACCACAGGTGTTAAGACAGTATCCGTCGTACCGGAAGGAACAGTTGCCTTTCCGTCAGCCACTTTGACCTTTTCTGTATTGTCCCAGAGCTCGAAAACATACACCTTGCCTGCAAGGAGCTGATAATTAGTTCCAAGTTTCTTGTTCAGACTGAACTTTGCAGTCTGCGGAACGTCATTAACCTTCACAAACTTTACCGTTCCGCTGTTATCAACATCCGCACCGTTATTTACAGAAATCTTTCCGTCAGAACCAACCGTAATTGTATAAAGCTTATTATCGAGATCAAATCCCTTGCCTGCTTTAGTCTCTTTCAGATAGTATGTTCTACCGTATGCAGTTTCAAAGGATGTATCTGTCCTTCCGTCACTCTTCATTACGAAAGATGCGGCTTTTCCAGTACCGTTAGAACCGGTATACAGTTCATAAGTTGTCCCCTCAAAATCATAGTCACTGTTTGGCATAGTTCCGCTGACAGAAACATCTGATGAATTCTTGATCAGGCTTATTCTTGTTGTTTCGGGCTTATCCTTCACATTGATCATAACAGGATTGCCTTGGGTTACAGTTGCTTTGACGGAACCTGACTCCGTACTGACAACCGCATTTCCATCATTTCCGATAACGATCTTATAGACAGATTCATCAAGCAGATAACCTTTGCCGGAAACAGTCTCTTTCAAATAATAAGTTTTGCCGCAGATCACATTAAGCGTTTTATCAGCGGAACCATCACTTTTTAAAGTAAACGTTCCAACTGTATTTGACTCTGTGAATGAAGGATCCCCTGCAAGAACGTACTTAGCTCCGGCCATATCATAAGAACTGTTGCCATTTGTAATTTTTGCGTCAGCAGACTGCTTCTTAATACTCAACAATACAGACGTGCTGTTTGTGGCAGAAAACGCATACGTCTTTCCTGCATTTGCAGTAAAAGTTCTGTAGAAGCAGAGCTTGCCGTGAACAGTTCCTCTTGTCCATTCAGCAGGTGTCTCAAGAACTCTGCCATTCACCGACAAAGTTGTCTCCATTACCTGATAAGTGTGACCTGGAATTATTCGCAGCAGACCTCCTGAAAGTGTTGCATATCCGCTTGCAATATCAGACCACACAACCGGTGTTAATGTAGTGTTTGTTGCATCAGCCGGAACAGATGCAGTGCCTGAAGCAGCTTTGATTCCCCTGGTATTATCCCAAAGTTCAAAGCTGTATGTTTTCCCTGCAAGCAAAGACGCATTTGTGCCAAGTTGTTTATTCAGGCTGAATTCAGCAGTCTGCGGGACATCCTTGACCTTAACGAGTTTTAATGAACCGCTGTTGTCTGCAACTGCGCCGTTATTTACAGATATAATTCCAGTGGAACTCACTTTGACCGTATATGTTTTAGAATCAAGATCAAAGCCCTTACCGGCCTTTGTCTCTTTCAGATAGTAGGTTTTACCATAGGCTGTTTCAAAGCAATCACTGGTCTTCCCGTCACTCTTCATTACGAATGATGCAACTTTACCTGTACCGTTTGAATTGGCATAAAGCTCATATGTCGTGCCTGCAAAATCGTAATCACTGTTTGGCATGATTCCGCTGGCAGAGGTATCGGAAGAACTCTTGAAAATACTTATCTTTACTGTCTCCGGCTTATCCTTTACTCTGACAATGATCGGATTTCCCTGTGTAACAGATGCCTTACCGGAACCGGAAGCAGTACTTACAGCCGCATTTCCGTCATTTCCAATAACGATCTTATATACAGATGTATCTTTTGCATAACCTGTACCTGTTGCAGTTTCCTTCAGATAATAAGTATTGCCGCAGACAACATTCAGCGTCTTATCAGCTGATCCATCGCTCTTTACTGAAAATGTTCCGAGTTTATTTGCTTCTGAGAAAGAAGCATCCTTAGCAAGCACATACTTTGTCCCTGCAAGATCATAACTTGAATTGTTATCTGATATGCCCGTATCAGATGATGATTTGGTAAGACTGATCTTAACAGATGTACTGTTTACAACCGTATAAGAATATGTCTTTCCCGCACTTGCCGTAAATGTCCTGTAAAAACAGGTCTTTCCATGAGCAGTTCCCTTTGTCCAGTCAGACGGAGTATTCAAACTTCTTCCATCTGCAGATAATGTTGTCTCCATCACCTGATAGGTATGACCGGGAATAATGCGCAAGCGGTTATTGGAAAGCGAAGCATATCCGCTTGCCATGTTTGTCCATACGACCGGTGAAGTTGTTTTGTCTGAAGCGTTAGCCGGAACCGTTGCTTTACCATCAGCAACTTTGACGTTTCCTGTATTGTCCCAAAGTTCGAAAACATATGCTTTGCCTGCAAGCAGCTGATAATTCGAGCCGAGCTGTTTATTCAGACTGAATTCAGCTGTCTGAGGAACATCCGTAACCTTAACGATCCTGACAGCACCTCCGTTATCCACAGAGGCACCGTTATTTACAGAAATAATTCCAGTGGAACTCACTTTGACTGTATATGTTTTCGAATCAAGATCAAAACCCTTTCCTGCCTTTGTCTCTTTAAGATAGTAAGTTTTACCATAAGCGGTCTCGTAAGCTGTGTCAGTTTTGCCATCGCTCTTCATAACGAAGGTTGCAATCTTGCCGGTACCGTCCGCACTCTTATACAACTCATATGTCGTCCCTGCAAAATCATAATCGCTGTTTGGCATATTTCCACTGGCAGACAGATCCGAGGAACTCTTTGCAAGGGTTATCTTTGTTGTCTCAGGCTGATCTTTCACATTGATAAGAATTGGATTGCCCTGAGTCACAGTTGCTTTGCCTGAACCGGATTTGGTACTTACTGTTGCAGTTCCATCTGAACCGATAACGATCTTATAAACAGACGCATCTAGAAGATAGCCTTTTCCGGCTGCAGTCTCTTTAAGGTAGTATGCAGAGCCGCAGACCACGTTGACTGTATTATCTGCAGTTCCGTCACTTCCCAGACTAAAAGTGCCAGCAGTATTTTCATCTGAAAACGAATCATCTTTTGCAAGAATATACTTTGCACCTTCAAAACTGTATGAATTATTTCCTGCTGTAATTGAAGTATTGGCAGAGGCTTTTGTAATCGTTAACGGAATCTCAAGGCTGTTTGTGGCTGAGAAAGCATGAGTCTGTCCAGCACTGGCAGTAAAAGTTCTGTAAAAGCAGGTTTTGCCATGAGCAGTTCCCTTTGTCCAACCTTCCGGTGTATCAAGGATTCTGCCGTTTACTGATAATGTTGTCTCCATTACCTGATAGGTATGACCCGGAATGATACGCAGCTGATTACCGGAAAGCTTGACATACCCTTCAGCTATATTGCTCCAAACAACAGGAGTAGATCTTGAGGAATTTGCAGTGGAAGGAACAGTTGCGTTTCCGTCAGCCACTTTCACGCCCCTGGTGTTGTCCCAGATTTCAAAAGAATAAGACTGTCCTGCGAGCAAAGGTGCATTGGTACCCAATTGTTTTGACAGACCAAATCCAGCAGTCTGCGGAGAATCAGTAACCTTAACAAGTTTTACCGTTCCGCTGTTATCAGCAGTCGCACCGCTGCTGACTGATATACTTCCTGTGGAGCTCACTTTGACCGTATATGTTTTCTCATCCAGATCAAAGCCCTTTCCTGCCTTTGTCTCTTTCAGATAGTATGTTTTACCGTAAGCAGTTTCAAAAGTTGTGTCAGTCTTGCCGTCACTGTTCATAACAAATGTTGCTGCTTTGCCGGTAAGGTCCGCATTCTTATATAACTCATAGGTTGTCCCCGTAAAATCGTAATCACTGTTTGGCATGGAACCGCTGGCAGAAACGTCAGACGAACTCTTGACCACACTGAGTTTTGTTGTCTTCGGCTTATCTTTGACATTAACCAGTATAGGATTGCCCTGTGTCACTGAGACTTTACCGGAACCCGAATAAGTACTTACTATTGCTTTTCCGTCAGTTCCTATAACGATCTTATAGACCGATGTATCAATCAGATAACCTGTACCTGCGGAAGTTTCCTTAAGGTAATAGGTGTTCCCGCAGACGACATTCAAAGATCTGTTTGAAGTCCCGTCTGCTTTCACAGTAAAAGAACCAACATTGACCGAATCAGAAAATGAAGCATCTTTGGAAAGAACATATCTGGCTTCCTCAAGACTGTATGAACTGTTGCCATTTGTCTTATCCGGATCAGAAGACTGCTTCATAAGACTTAAAGGAACTGTGGTACTGTTAGTAACCTGGAAAGAATAAGTCTGTCCGGAATTAGCAGTAAATGTCCGGAAGAAACAGGATTTGCCATGCGCCGTTCCTTTGGTCCATCCTGACGGGGTTTCTATTTCCCTGCTGTTAACAGACATGGTTGTTTCCATTATCTGATATGAGTGTCCCGGAATAATACTCAGCCTGTTATTCCCAGCCGGATAATAACCATTCACAGTATCAACAGAAGACCACAAAACAGATGTCGCAGATGCAGATGTTGCAGAAGCCGGAACAGCAGCTTTACCGTCAGCCACCTTAATTCCAGAAGTATTATCCCAGAACTCGAAAACATACGTCTTGCCTGCCAGCAGCTGATAATTCTCACCTAACTTTTTAGTAAGGCTGAAATCAGCTGACACCACATCGTTTGTAACATCAAATTTATAAGAATGGTCAGCATTGGCAGTAAATGTTTTATAGAAATAATCTGTGCCCTGTTTCCATCCCGAAGGTACTTTAAGATCTCTGCCTCCCGCTGTAATAGAAGTCTCTCTTATCTCATAATCATGACCAAAAATAAGTCCAAGATTTGTACCGGACAGTTTTTCGACATGAGCAGCACTGATCTTTATCCATTCGACCGGAACTGTTGTTGAACCATCAGCACCCGCAGGAACCGTGGCAGATCCCGTAGCTACCCATGTATCCAATGTTGTATCCCTTAAAATAAATGAATAAGTCTTCCCTGCAAGGATAACTGAATTACCGGGATCGATCTTTTTGGACAGTTCAAACGAAGCTGTCTTATTCTTATCAGCAACGTGGACTACTATAGGATTGCCGTTAGTCACCGTTGCGGTACGTGATCCGGAATATGTGCTGACTGTGGCTTTTCCGTTCGCAGCAATAACGATCTTGTAAACAGAATCATCCAGTTCGTAACCTTTGCCTGCAGTTATTTCTTTCAAATAATAAGTGGTTCCGCAGTTTACATTAAGGTTTCCATATGAAGTACCGTCAGCTTTCATTGTGAATGATCCCACGACACCTGTATTAAGATCTGCACTTGTCGCAAGTGTATACTTTGCACCGGCAATACTGTATGAACTATTGCCGTCAGTAGCCGTCTTATTTGCCGAAGTCTTTGTTATCGTAAGAGGCACATTTATTGAATTGGTTGCTGTAAACGGGCGAACGATTCCCGCAGCAGAAGTAAATGAATAATAAAAACACTGCTTACCATGTACTGTTCCCTTTGTCCATTCCGACGGAACTTCAAGCTCGATTTCTCCAACAGACAAAGTGGTTTCCATTATCTGGTATGTATGCGAGGGAATCAGATCCAGCCTGTTGTCAGGAAGAGAATTATATCCGCTTCTGACATTAGACCAGACAACCGGAGTGGATGTTGCACCGGTTGCATTCGAAGAAGTTGAAGCAACTCCATCTGCCACCTTTACACCGGCAGTATTATCCCAGAGTTCAAAATTATAAGAATATCCTCTGAGTATTGTATAGTTGGTGCCGAGTTTTTTATTCAGACTGATGATCATTCTGTCAGGAGAATCCTTAACATGAACGATCTTTGCCGTTGCACCGTCAACAATTACTGTTCCGGAACCGGAATCAGGAACAACATCAGCACCGGCACGTCCGTCTGAATAAACCCATATACGGTAGATAGTGTTGTCAAGCGCATATCCCGTTGGTGCTTTTGTTTCTTTCAGGTAGAAATAAGTATATCCCGGTGTTTCTTGAGAGACTTTATATGATGAAGTTGCATTTCCGTCACTGCCGATAACAAAAGTCGCTACTCTGTCACTGTCTTCAAGATAAAATACACCGTTGTTTTTGGAATAGTTTGAGTAAAGACTGTACTCTGCACCGGCTGTGCTGTAATAACCTTCATCCGTTGATGTAGAAGAATTTTTCGCAACAGTGACAGCCGTAGTAGCGGTAACTCCTCCGCGTGTAACTATCTGGAAAAAGTCATTATTAACATATCTTCCAAATGTATTACTGTATTCATCGCCGTTGAATTCGCTGCAGCGGTAGTATTCACACCACCATCCTGAGAGTGTAACTCCGGGCAGTTCAGTCGTGCCCCTCCGGACACTCAATATATATTGAAAATATTCAGAAATAAGGCCACTGTCCCAGATTGAACTCGGAATATGTGAAGTATCGAAATAAAAAGTGTCATTCTCATAGTCGTATGCTGCACAACATATATAATGAGTAATAACATACATTGCTTTACGCATTTCAGTCTCATTATATTTATTTTTTATGGCACCGTCAGTGTCATGCTCTTTCCACCAGTTAACACCATATTCGTATAATGCTCCGGTTGGCCCGAAAGCACAGGCAGCCTGGGTACATTGTGCCCACGCAAGACTGCCTCCGACATATGCCTCATCGGGATCAGTATTGTCCTGCCAGTCGTACATGCTGTATGCATATCCCGATGGAGCTTCCTTTGTCGTCTCCACGCAATACAATATATTGTTGTTCCAGTCTGCAGAATCAGAGCTTGAGAAAACACCTGCATATTTATCCGGACCTGAACTGAACAGATCTGTCTGACCGTAAGCATCAGGCTCATATATAGTGATCGTATTTCCGGGAGAAGAATTGCCGTCCGTCACAAAGACGATCCCGTCATCTTCTGCCCTTACTGCCAGATAATACTGACTTTCTGTATATTCCACAGATGACGATTCAGGTTCAGACGGAGATATTGCAAGCTCAGCCTGCCTGCCGTCAACGATCATGCCGAGGGTCTTTGCCGCAGCCACGGAAGTGGAATCAGCAGACACATAATAATCAACCGCATCACCGTAGTTGGAATCAGATCTCAAAGTAAGATCACCGTTAAGCGCGCCAGCGGTAATAACGCTGCTGATACCTGCCGGAAGATACTTTGATGCATCCGCCCCATTATTTCCTGCCGATGCAACTATTGCCGCCTTTGTATTTTCGATAAGGGATATGAATGCATCATACCTGCCGGTATTTCTGATTGAAATAGCCATAAGGATATAATCAACGCCCATATCTTCAGCCATCTGGACAGCTGCATAAACATCGGATATATTGCCCCTGCCATCATCACCGATTGCCTTAATCGAGATAATATAGGCATTATCTGTTTCATCCAGGATATAACTGCACATTGATGTGCCGTGACCATTATTGTCGGTCACATCATCTCCTATAACAGAGTATGCTTCATTTGCGGTATTGGAGCCTGTATCAATTACTGCGATCTTTACAGTTGCATCAGGAGCAGGATTCACATCAACCGTTTCAGTAACTGAATCACCACACACGTCCACTATTCCGTCAACTGCATACTCTAAACCTGCATCATCTATCTCCATGACAGCTTTAGAACATGTATCACTGTCATCGAAAACAAGGATATAAGTGCCGTCATAATAAACGCCGTCTGTAACTTCGAGAGAATTCAGATCTGTATAGGTGTCAACTATGATTCTCTGATAACCTTCCGGAAGCGAGGCAACAAGACTGTAGTACTCACTTGAAGAACCGGCAGTTGTGATCTTTCCTTCAATCTCACCCGATTCTGAATCATCCATTATTGCATCTGTGTCGTCAGGCTCTTGTGTTGTTTCCATCGTATCTGCCGTTACGGGTGTATCTGACTCGTCATACGGCTTTGCAGTTTCAGTCACTTCCGTAAACTCTGCAGCTTCTGCTTTTTCTTCTTCGTCAGTTTCGATGGAATCTGACAGTTCGGATATAATAATATCTTCGGGATCAGACAGTATCAGTTCATCCGTATCTTTCTGCTCTTCGTTATTTACTTCTTCTATTGGTGTTTCTTTATCTTCAGAAACAGCGGTGGCAAATGTGGTCAGTGTTGCCTGCAGCGGACTTAATGTCATTATGAAAGCCACAATTCCCGCAACGATTCGCTTTAATCTTTCCATATCGGTTTCCTTTCCATTAATAAACGCCGACCATTTGTTACTTCCATTTAGGAAGAACAACCCTTGATCCGCGCTCTATTAATTAATTTTTCGGCTAATAATGTCCGGGCAACAATCTCCTCAGTTGACCGTGAATTCTTTCATGAAACTTCCTGCTCAGTTTCAGTCATCATATTGAGTGAACCATCAACAATACTGTATTTGTAGATGTTGTCCGAGAGCCTTTCTGATTCTCTGACGTGTTCCAGGTTGCTTTCTCTTACTATGGCCTTAAGTCTGGAACTTTCTTTGAAAGCATCTGTTGAGACTACGATAAGATCATGTATTGAAGACGGAAGAATATAACAATCCGTTCCGATATTCTTTACGACTTCTCCCAAAACATCCGAATAAAGAAGAGCATTCGCACCGAAGAATTCATACTCATTGCTGATAACATATACGCGTTCTTTTGCAGGTATCTTCTCTATATCCGGAAAAGACTCCATAACATCATTGTCATCCGCACCCCACTTACGCATGAGACGCCCCATGGTTTCCTCTATACGTTCGCTCTTAAAAGGAAAAAGCTTCTTTGTATTCTTCATCGCGAGACTGTAAAGAAGCTTTTCAGGAATATCATCTACGCTTGCTACATCGTGCGTTATCAGGAATCCGGAAACACCTGTCTCGTCTATCCTGACTATGACACGGTAAACAACCGAAAGATCCATAAATTCCCTGTGAGGACATAAATCGATCATCTCCCTGTTTTCTTTGGTATTAACGACCTGGAATATGATCCTGTCCTTCATTGATGCAAGATCGAGTTTTAGGATATCCTCAGGAAGATACTTCAGTGATTCTTCAAGATATATTGCCTGATCAGACATAACCTTCTCAAACGAGTCACAGTTCCTGTACTGTTCGTACATCCGTTCCATATAGAAAGTCGGACTGCAGAAAGTACCCTTGGCACATTTAGGTTTCATTACTATGCCCGTAAGGCAGCCGTTAACCTTTGGAACCCTCCTGAGTTCGAGTTCACAGTCCGAATACCTCTCCGGCATGTAATCAAGAAATTCCTTCATTACTCTTTTCTTAAAATTCTCGTAACTCAACATTTTCTTAAACCTCCGTAAATATTTTTTTGCAACAAAAAACGCACCCCGAAGGATGCGTTCATTTATTTGCACTATAAGTTTATTCGCTTTTAGAGTCTCATTCAATAGCCCAAAGTCTCAATTTTGGCACCCTAATTTGCAAATGTTGCGGTCACCAAAAGCAGTCCGGCCTTGATAGATATGGCGATTCTGCCATTTTTGTCTATTGGATGGTTCGAGAATGAGAAAGTCGGTCCAGCAGGTAATTCAGCATCTTCAAGAGGATAATATAATCCACTTGTCGTAACACCTTTAACGGGCTGCGCAAAATCCCATGGAACGAGTGATACCGAGACGGGTCCATCAATATTGCTCACGTCGAACTCAACAGAATCCTCACCTGAAAGAGGATAGCAATAAGTCCTGCCGTCAGAGACCGTGATCTTACGGCCTTCTTCTCGAAGTTTCAAAGAAAGCTGAAGATTGGCAATGACATGATCGAGCCTTCCGGAACAAGGGGCAACAAGAAAGATTTCATCATCAAATGTCTTGCTTAATGCTATCTCCGTATCAGTCCAGTCTTTCTCGACCGGATACTTCTCAATATAAACGTTATGGGAATTGATGAATTCCAAGCCTTCCGCGGTTATGGAATCCATATCTCCGACAACAAGATCAGGAATAATACCGTGATGCGCAAGGAAATCACAGCCGCCGTCGCAGCCGATTATAACCGTATCTTCAGTTTGATCAGAAAGCCGCCTGATAAGGTCCGCCGCTTCAGAAGGCAACGGTCCGCCGGTTACGATAATGTACAGCATCTTTTCAGTTCATCTACTGCTGCTGCGGGATCATCAGCATGGAACACGCTGCTTCCGGCAACAAAGAGCCTTGCTCCCGCTTCATATATCTTCTTTATATTCTCAGCACAAACACCGCCGTCAACCGAGATTACAGTATCAGCGTGTCTGTCATCAATCTCTTTTCTAAGTCTCCTGATCCTCTCATCGGAAGATTCAAGATAACCCTGACCGCCGAATCCGGGATATACTGTCATCACCAGGATGATATCAACCTTGCCGATATACGGAAAAACCTTCTCGACCGGGGTATCAGGATGAACGGATATCCCCGCACTCTTTCCTAATGCCCTGATCTCATCGATAAGTGCATCAGGATCTTCAGAACACTCAACATGGAATGTGATATTGTCTGAACCGGCATCCGCAAACGCTTTGATATACTGTTCAGGATTTGTGATCATGAGGTGAGTAAAAAACTTCATGTCTGTATATTTCCTGATAGACTGAATAACAGGGATACCGAACGAGATATTGTTTACATAATGACCGTCCATAACGTCAATATGAAGATAATCCGCATTGTTCTCCACAGCCTTTATGTCTCTCATAAGATAGCCGAAATCAGCGGCAAGAATAGAAGGTGCTATCCCGATATCTTTCATAGCTTTCTCCTGTGCTTATAGTTATTCCTGTTATCGTAAAGTTCTGTATAAAAGCCCGTATATCTCTCATACCGTCCCTGGTCGATAATTCCTTCTTCCAAAGCTTTCCTTACGACACAGCCGTCTTCTTTCCGGTGTGAGCAATCGTCAAACCTGCAGCCGGTCGCAATAGCCGTGATCTCAGGAAATCCTGAAAGGACATCCCTGTAATCAACGCCCTGGTCCTCCAGTGACAACGAGGTAAATCCCGGAGTGTCGCAGATAAAACCGTCAAAGAACTCATGAAGCTCCACATGTCTAGTGGTATGTCTTCCGCGCTTTATCTTCGCACTGACTTCTCCCGTTTCCATCAGATCGAATCCCAGAAGCGAATTACAGAGGGTACTCTTACCAACACCCGAAGGTCCGGCAAAAGCGGCAATTCCATCACCTATTATATCCTTTAGATCACTTTTGGTAAGTGGCTTTTGAGGTGAAGATACAAGCACATAATAACCGGCCTTGGTGTAAACTGAACAAAGCATCTCCGAATCATCTCTGTTAAGATCGCTCTTTGTAAAGATGATAACAGGTCTTATATTTCTCAAAGAACAGACAAGCAGCATCTTATCGAGCAATGTAAGATCCGGAGCAGGCTCCGTAACCGAAAATGTCAGAAGCATTATAGACAGATTCGCAACAGGCGGTCTCTCTATAAAACTTAGCCGTTCCCCGATCTCAGTTATGACATACTCGACATCCGGATCACCGGATGGCATTATCGAGACCCTGTCACCTATGGCAGGTTTTATCCCTGTATGTCTCAGGATACCTCTCGCGGCACATTGGGCATATTTATACTCACCGCAGTCCCTGAACCAGACGGTATATATACCGCCCACACCTTTTGTTATAACACCCTGGAAAGAATCAGATTCTGCCATTTATTGCCAGCTTAACCGGGTTGGTTGGTCTGATTGTTCGGATCTTCTGTATTCTCCGGCGGTGGCGGATTCGTCGGCGGTGGCGGAACCGGTGTATCTGTCGGCGGCGGAGGAACAGGCGTGTCCGTCGGCGGAGGAGGAACCGGTGTCGGTGTATTCGTCGGCGGCGGTGTCGGCGTGGAAGTCGGAAGCGCAGAGAATACCGCCGTAAATGTTGTCGATTCCTTAACCACAAATGTATATGTCGTGGAAAGTGCTATCTGGTTGCCGAACTGATCGAGCCAGCAATCGAACTTGAAGCCTGTTGCTGGAGTTGCCGTAAGCGTAACCTGCGTATCAAGCTGATACTGTCCGCCTCCGGATACCGTACCGCTTCCGGTCATAAGAACTGTAATCTCAGCCTGCGGAGGAGTAGGTGTAGGTGTTCCTCCGTTCTGATAATCCTCATGCGTTCCGATATAGAGCTTGACCGTGGATTTTCTTGCAACGGTCGTGCCGGACACAGGATTCGTAAGAATTACGAACTGCTGGCTTGCAGGGAGTGCACGCACTTCAGGCGAACCTTCGACAGTATAGTTCAGATTACTCTCCTGAAGGATATCGGAAGCCTCCGATACACTCTTTCCGACAACATCCGGAACAACGCTCGATGTTGGTTCAGTCGCATAAACGATGATTATCGTATCACCTCTTAAAACCTGGGTGTTCGCCTCAGGTTCGGTCCTGATAACGAGTCCCGGCTCAACCGAATCTGACGGTTCCGGACGCAGTGAGAACTTAAGGCCCAGGTTCTGCAGGGACTTAAAGCAGTTCTCATAATTGGTGTTTGCATAGTCCTGAAGGATAATATATTCATCAGCTGAAGATACAGTAATGACAAGATTGCTGATCCTGTTCGCTGTTGAGATAACGACTCCCTGCTGGATGCTCTGTGCAATAACAACACCTGGATCATATGCGTCAGTTACCTTATACTCAACTGTATAGAAAACCTGGGCAGCATCGAGTTTTCTTATTACTTCGTCAGCTGTCAGTCCGACGTAATTCTCAACCTCATAATCCGTGTTCTGTTCGATCTCAGTGGCATTGCCTACAGCTCTTATGACAAGAATTCCTATACCGATAAGAACACCGACTATAACTACAATGATAAGAGCCAGCAGGACATTATCCCTGAATCTTGAGATACGCCTCGATTCAGCGCTCTTCTCTATCTCAGAGATCTTCTCATATTCAGGATCCTGCCTGAATGAAATGTTTGTATCCGTGCTCGTATTCTTATCGGGAACATTTTTGATCACACCATAGATACCGTTCGGATCCACGAGCAGTGAATCAAGTTCGGTTACAAGCTGACGCATCGTCTGATAACGTCTCTCAGGTGATTTCTGCATACACTTTGCGATAATGGAATCAAGACCTTTCGGTATTCCCTGCATGAGGGAAGAAGGCACCGGAGGTGTCTCCTGAAGATGCTTGACTGCAATAGCAACATTGGAATCGCCGTCAAAAGGAAGTCTTCCTGTTACCATCTCGAAAAGCGTAACGCCCAGAGAATAGATATCTGACTGAGGACCAACATTGCCTCCTCTTGCCTGCTCCGGTGAGAAATAATGTACCGAGCCCATCTGGACACCGGTCATAGTAATGGTGGTTGAAGATGCCGCACGCGCAATGCCGAAGTCGGTTATTTTCGCAATACGGTCACGCGAGATAAGAATATTCTGTGGCTTGATATCACGGTGAACTATACCGTTCTGGTGGGCATAATCCAAAGCCAGACCGATCTGGATCACGATCGGCACAGCATTGCGCCAGTCAAGATGTCCGTTCTGGTTAATAAGATCCTTTACTGTGATGCCTTCGATATACTCCTGAACGATGTATCTGAAGTTGCCCTCATGACCTACACCGTACACCTTAACGATATTTGCGTGATTCAGGGAAGCAACTGACTTGGCCTCCGCATCAAACCTTCTGATAAAATCCTCATCAGACGAGAATTCCGGCTTCAATATCTTTATGGCAACATTAGTGCCTGTATTCATATCGATTCCGAGATAAACGTTGGCCATACCGCCAGAGCCTATAAGCTTGACGATCCTGTACTTATTCGCAAATATCATGCCCTCAGGGCCGTGAACCTGATTTGCCATAATTCCCCCTATAATCCGGCTATAGGCGCTGCCTTGCCGACGGTTACCGTAATATTGTCACTGCTCTTCCCTTCAAGAGCCTGATTGATCAATTTAGCGCAAATGCCCTCAAGGTTATTGCGTTCTGAGGCGCAGGCCTTGAACTGTTCATTGCTCATAAAGGAGAAAAGTCCGTCCGAGCACAGAAAGACCAAATCGCCGTAATTTATATTATAACTGTAAACGTCAGGATTGAGATACTGATTCTCACCAAGAACCTTGAGCAGTCTGCTCCTGCCGGGATGATATTTAGCCTCATCTTCAGTAATCAGTCCCTGTTTAACAAGCCTTCCTGCCTGGTTGTGATCCTCTGTCAGCTTTATGAGTTCGCTGCCATGGAGCATATAACCTCTCGTATCTCCGATATGAGCGATCGTCAGCTCCGTTCCTTTAAGCAGGGCAACAGTCAGTGTCGTACACATTCCCATACGTTCCCTGTGTTCCAGGCAATCGTGGAGGATCCTGATATTAGCCTTGTTATAAACAGTCTTCAGATAGAAAGGCAGATCCTCTCTCTCTTTAACAAATGGAAGACTCTCTTTGAACTCCTGAATAACGGAATCTACGGCTATCCTGCTCGCAATCTCTCCGCAGGCTTCACCTCCGACACCGTCTGCCACAGCCATGCAAAGACAGTTGCCTACCATTTCATACGCAAAACTGTCTTCATTCATGTCCCGGACAGGACCCTTTTCTGTCATTCCGAATGCTAACATCCCGTTTCCTCTATTTTTCCTCTGCGTAGCTGTCCGCAAGCAGCCATAATATCAGAGCCCATCTCACGCCTTATAGTTGCATTGATTCCGCCGGATTCAAGAATATCCCTGAACTGCCTTACTTTCGCAGGTGATGAAGATTTGAATACCGTTCCTGGAACCTCGTTTGCAGCAATAAGATTGACGTGATAGAGACCTCCTTTTAAGAGTTTTACCAATTCGGCTGCACATTCAGGTGTGTCATTTACTCCTGCGAATAGACTGTACTCAAAAGTAACTCTTCTGTTCGTTGTTTCTGTGTAGTCCTTGCAGGCCTTCATAAGCTGTTGCACCGTGTATGCCTTCGCCACAGGCATGAGTTTCTTCCTGAGTTCATCGTTGGGAGCATGAAGAGATATCGAGAGATTTACCTGAAGCCCCTCTCTTGTAAATTCTTCTATCTTCGGTACAAGACCGCATGTTGAAAGGGTAATATGTCTCGCACCGAGATTCAGGCCTTCCGGATCATTGGCAAGTCTGATAAATCCCATTACGTTTTCATAATTATCGAAAGGCTCGCCGATACCCATTATCACGACACTTCTGATCCTTTCACCGATTATCTTCTGTGTTACGGCAATCTGCGCAAGGATCTCTCCTGAAGTCAAAGATCTCCCGAACCCGATCTTTGCCGATGCACAGAAAGCACAGCCCATCCTGCATCCCGCCTGTGATGAAACACATACGGATATTCCAGGCTTATACCGCATTGCTACGGTCTCGATTATATTTCCGTCATAAAGTGCATATACAAACTTCTCTGTACCGTCGATCTTAGATGCAAGATGCTCTCGTAATTCGAATCCACCGAAAATGAAATCCTCTTCAAGCATTGCCCTTACGTTTTTCGGGACATTGGTCATGTCATCAGTCTTAATACATCCAGACGAAAGCCAGCCATAGATCTGGGATGCACGGTATTTTGGAACTCCCCTGTTCTCACACCATCCGGTAAGGTCTTTAAGATTCAGATCCAGACAGAACTTCTCTTTCAAAATCAGTCTTCCTTTCTGTCTTTTTCCATTCTGCAGATAAAGAAACCCTCGCATCCATCAATATGAGGAAGAAGAGTGATCATTCCGTTGGAAGCAGTCATTTCCCTCTCATCATCCATATAGATATCCGCAGGAAGATATTTATTGATCGGAACAGTATGGAATCTTCTGTGTTCCGAAAGAAACAATTCTATCTGATTCTCATTCTCATCGGAATTCAGGGTACATGTGCAGTATATGAGAGTTCCGCCCGGACGGACCATCTTGCATGCATGGTCAAGTATCGAATACTGAAGCGGAATAAGTTCATCGAGCTCATCATATGTGAATTTCTCTCTTATATCAGGCTTTCTGCCCAGTAGTCCCAAACCACTGCAAGGGACATCACATAAAACAATATCATAGGTCTTTTTGGAATCTCTGTCGTCCTTGTTGATATTCGAAGCATCAGCACAAAAAGTCTCGATTGAAGTAAGACCCAGTCTCTTGCAGTTATCCCTTACGAGCTTAAGTCTGGCCTCATTTATATCTACAGCGATAATTGAAAGATCATCCCTGCACATCTGCGCCATGTGTGTGGATTTTCCGCCCGGTGCAGCACAACAGTCAAGTATCTTATCAGCTACTCTCGGATGAGCAATATGCGCAACGAGCATTGCACCCTGGCCCTGAACAAACATACCATACTTATTGAAACATTCTGATCTCTCAATACCGTTAAGGCCTCCGGTTATCTCTACACAGTCAGGAATAAAACTTCCCTTTACAGCTGTAATGCCTTCCTTCCCGAGTTCTTTGATCAGTGAATCCCGGTCAATCTTATGTGCATCAAATCTGACAGTAATATGTGCAGGTTCAAGAAGAGCTTTTCCTATTTCAAAAGCTGTCTGCTTGCCGAAATCCTTCTTGAAGATACCGTAGATCTCAGGCTTTAACGCAACCCTGATACCCGGCTTAAACTGCTCGAGATATCTCTTGGCCTCAGGACACTCGGTAAACTTTCTCAGAACAGCGTTAACATATCCCGAGGCTTTATGATTGTATTTCTTGGTTATCTCAACTGATGCGTCGACTGCTGCGTAATCCGGGATATTATTACCGAACTGGATCTGCCATACAGCCATTCTTACAGCAGTCCTGGCAACAGGATCCATCAGTTCAACTTCTTCCTTGGTAAGATGCCTGATAAGAAAATCTATCGTAAATGTATATGTCAGCGTTCCATAGAGCATTGCCCTGGCAAAATCGATCTTCTTTCCGGCTTCCGATGCAATCTTATCTGCTTTCTTTATAACAAGATTTGAATAGGCATCTTTCTCATAAACCCAGTAGAGCATGAGAAAACAAAGTTCCCTCTCGTTATCTTCAGCAATAATCTTCTGCAGTTCTTTTTTCTTGTATTTGATCTCGTCAGGCATGAATCTGCTCCTATATGACAGGACTTCCTACAGCAAAATTATGTGCACAATCCCTTGCACTAAGCCTCTTGCCTCCAGGCTGCTGAAGTTCCTTTACCTTAATATATCCGTTACCACACTTTACGATAAGATTCTCTCCTTTGGCTCTTACCACAGTTCCCGGTGCTGAACTCATTAATTCTCCGGGGATCATCTGATCTGCGTCATCTACTACTTCAGAATCGAGAACTTTAAGCTTTTTATCGTCTTTCATTACATAAGCACCGGGCCAGGCACTCAAAGCCCTCACCCTGTTATGTATCGCCAAGGCATCCTCTGACCATGAGAATTCGCCCTCTTCAGGTCTTATCGGAGGACATGAGGTAGCCTTGGTGTCATCCTGCTTTTCCGCAGCAATATCACCATTTACCCATTTGTCTATGATCTCAGGCAATTTGTCAGCACTGGCTCCGGCGAGCCTGTTCATAAGTGATTCAGTATGTTCATTGGGATCTATCGCAACTTCAACTCTGTCGATCATGTCACCGGTATCCATGCCTGCATCCATCTTCATGAATGTTACACCGGTTACCGCATCACCCTCCATTATAGCCCGCTGAACCGGGGAAGCGCCCCGTCTTGCAGGGAGAAGACTTCCGTGACAATTGATACATCCATATACAGGAAGATCCAGGACCGCTTGTGGAAGGATCTTTCCGTAAGCGGCCGTTACAATAAGATCAGGTGTATATGAAGCTAACCTTGAAAGAGCCTCTTCAGTCCTTAAAGAATCAGGCTGGTATACTTCAACACCATTCTCCAAAGCAAGCACTTTAACAGGCGGAGCAGTCAGGATATGCTTACGTCCTACAGGCTTGTCAGGCTGGCAAACCGCAAGAACCACTTTAAACCCTGCATCGATCAACGCCTTGAGGTTGGTACCTGCAAAATCAGGCGTTCCCATGAATATTATCTTAAGATCACGCCTGTCCAAGTCTCAATCCTCACTGTCTTCAGTCTTGTAGATTTTTCCGTCCACTGATTTATCTATAAAGAGAATACCATTCAAGTGGTCATTCTCATGGCATATGCATCTGGCCAGAAGATCATCAGCCTCAAGAACAAACTCTTCACCGTTTCTGTCAAGAGCTTTGATCTTTACATGCTGAGGTCTTTCCACTTCGCAGGTCTTGCCTGGAACAGAAAGACATCCTTCATTATCTGTCTGGGAACCGGATGTCTCGATGATCTCGGGGTTAATGAACTCTATCAATCCGTGATCGTCGCCAACATCAACGATAAACACTCTTCTCAATACACCAACCTGGGGAGCGGCTATTCCGATACCTCTTCCCTCAAAATACATTGTGTCAGCCATATCATCCAGGAGCTTAATGATCCTGGGACTTATCTCCTCCACCGGTCTGCTGGTCTTACGCAGAAGTGGATCGCCTTCTATTACCAGATTTCTTAAAGCCATTAATATAGTCTCCAATCCAAATTTTGCCTTATATATTATAATTTTTTAAATATAAATAAACAAGTTTGGATGAAGGACCTGTTAAGATCCCGGAATACTGTTTATATTGGTAATCATGAATAAAAACCTTATTACAGATCCCAGGAACTTATATATTTTTCCTGTTCAGCAGTAAGCTTATCGATAGAGATGCCTTTGGTAGCAAGCAATATCTCAGCTACACGGTTATCGATAACTTCCGGTGTCTGGTAAACATCAACGGGAAGTCTTCCGGGATTATTGGCAATATACATTGCAGACTGAGCCTGCAGGGCAAAACTCATGTCCATTATCTCAATAGGATGGCCGTCACCGGAAGCCAGGTTTACAAGCCTGCCTTCAGCTATAACGCATACAGTATTACCGTTCTTAAGCTTGTATCCGATGATATTATTGCGGAGCTCAGACTTTTCGACACAGTTCTCATTAAGATCGCTAACACTTACTTCGCAGTCGAAATGGCCTGCATTACAGCAGACTGCACCATCCTTCATGGCCTCGAAATGCCTTTGTACGATGACATCTTTACAACCAGTTACTGTAACAAAGAAATCTCCGAGAGGAGCGGCTTCATCCATGGTCATGACCTGATAGCCTTCCATAATGGCTTCACATGCCTTTACAGGATCGATCTCGGTTACGATTACCTTAGCACCAAGGCCCTTCGCCCTCATGGCAACTCCCCTGCCGCACATGCCGTAACCTGCAACGACAACTGTTTTCCCTGCAACAACAAGATTTGTAGTAGCCATTATTGCTGTCCAGACAGACTGGCCTGTTCCGAATCTGTTATCAAAAAGGTGCTTGCATCTGGCATCGTTAACGGCTATTACAGGATAAAGGAGCCTGTTCTCGCCCTTCAATATCTCGAGTCTGTGTACACCTGTAGTGGTCTCTTCGCAGCCACCCTTAATATTTGCAGCCATATCCTTAAGTTCTGAATGAAGGAGAAGAGCAAAATCACCGCCGTCATCGATAACAATGTCAGGTCCGAAGCTCAAAGCCTTCTTAAGTCTTCCCCAGTATTCATCCTCACTGTCGCCGTGTACAGCATAGACATTCATAATATCCATGGAAGCCAGAGCTGCGGCAACATCATCCTGTGTTGACAGGGGATTGCAGCCTGTAAGGGCAACCTCAGCACCTCCACGAGCCAATGCACGTGCAAGGCAGGCTGTCTTGGCTTCAACATGAACGGATACCGATATCTTCAAACCCTTAAACGGCTGTTTATCAATGAGTTCACTCTCAATGGCACGGAGAACGGGCATATTACGGTAAGCCCATTCGATCTTCTCGATACCCGAATGTGCAAGATTTATATCCTTAACTTCATAACTGAATGAACCCATCGTAAAAACTCCTTAAACTTTCAATCTTTTAACAAATTCCTTGACCAAAGCACAACTGTTGTCAGAAGCCAATGCCGCGTTATCAAGGACCTCCTGCTCCGATAAAGGATTACCGGAAATACCGGCAGCCATATTTGTAACGCAGGACATAGCAGCAACCCTGATGCCCATATGTGAAGCAGCGATCGCTTCCGGAACAGTTGACATTCCAACACAGTCAGCACCAAGGATCCTAAGCGCCCTTATCTCTGCAGGAGTCTCGTACTGAGGTCCCTTGCTGTATGCATATACACCACGGCTGATCCTGATCTGAAGATCCCGTGCGCAGTTGACCAGTAAATCCGTAAGTTCAGGATCGTAAACATGACACTGATCAGGAAATCTGGTTCCAAACTCAGAAATATTAGGACCAATCAATACTGACTCTGAATAAAAAGAAAGGTGGTCAGTAATAGCAACCAATTCCGGCACTTTCATATCAAGTCCTATACCACCTGAAGCATTGGTCAGGAGCAGCGCCTTTACACCTAATCTTCCCATTACCCTTACATAAAAAGTAACGGTCTCCATCGGATAACCTTCGTAATAATGGAATCTTCCGTTCATCATAAAGACGGGCTTACCCGATAGCATTCCGGTAATAAGCGAACCCTTGTGTCCCGGCGCGGTTGATACAGGAAATCCGGGGATATCACTGTAAGAGAACTCAAGCTGATTTTCTGCCATTGAAGACAGAGGACCAAGACCCGAACCGAGAACTATGCAAACTTCCGGCATCTCGCGGTTAGACAAAGCGCTCCTGATATAATCAGCAGCGCCGTCAACTCTTTTAATATATTCTTTTGGATCTGTAATCATAAAACCTATTATTTCTTGCCGCAGCAATCTTTATATTTCTTGCCTGAACCGCAAGGACACGGATCATTTCTTCCGACTTTGGAAGAATCACGCTTAACAGGTGTCATAGGAGCATTATTTCCCGTTGATCCCTGAATAGGCTTAGCTGCAGACTGAGGTGTTACAGCCGGAGCATTGGCGTGGTTCTCCTTCATCTCCCTTACCTGAGGTTTTATTTCGATATGTGTCTCAGGAGTAAATCTGGCTCTCATGATGAATTTAACAGCATCATTCTGGATGTTCTCGTTCATCTCTTCAAACATAGCAGAACCTTCGAGTTTATACTCGACAACAGGATCATGCTGACCGATACTTCTCATTCTGATTGAATTGGAAAGCTGATCAAGAGCATCGATGTGATCCATCCACTTGAGGTCAACTGTCCTGAGCAGGATCTGGCGCTCAGCCTCACGGAATATCTCAGTGGAGATCTCCTTCTCCTTTTCTGCAATGAAATCTTTGGCTTCCTCAGCGATATTAGCTGCAAGCTCATCACAGTCAGGAATATCCTTGTCAACATCCTGAACCAGAAGAATCGAAGGAAGCTGACCAAAGATCTCCTCGAGCATTTTACCCAATGAATATCTCTCTGTTGAAGTGATAACGCCATCCAGAGCAAATTGATTGCATACTCTTGAAGCCACACGTTCGATCATCTGCAGATATATACCGTGAACATCCTCACCGAAGATGACCTGTCTTCTCTGCTCATAAGTAAT
The DNA here is from genome assembly GCA_024683485.1 of Saccharofermentans sp. Classification (GTDB taxonomy): domain Bacteria; phylum Bacillota; class Clostridia; order Saccharofermentanales; family Saccharofermentanaceae; genus Saccharofermentans. The sequence goes on from JAIKYD010000040.1 coordinate 41,788, forward strand.
AGTTCTCTGAACGTTATTAACATCGTCATACTCAAGGACACTCTTACGTGCCGAGAAATGCATTGCTTCGAGCTTTTTCTGTGAACTGTCAATAACCTTGGTTAATGACTTTACCTGAAGTTCCATATCATCTTCGATACCAAGACCGTCATAGATCATAGAGACTCTTTCGCCTCCGAAGATCCTCAGGAGATCATCCTCAAGTGAGAGGAAGAACTTGGATCTTCCGGGGTCACCCTGACGTCCGGCACGTCCCTTGAGCTGATTATCTATACGTCTTGATTCATGACGTTCTGTACCTACGATATAAAGACCTCCGAGTTTCCTTACTTCTTCAGCTTCAGGAGCAAGTTCCTCCTTGAATTTGCTCTCAAGATCGCTGAATCTCTTTCTTGCTTCAAGAATGAGTTCATCATCGGTCTCGTTGTGAGCTGTGGAAGCTGCGATAAGGTCTTCTGTATATCCAAGCCTTCTCATTTCCTGAAGTGCCATGAATTCAGCGTTACCGCCAAGGATAATATCGGTACCACGGCCCGCCATGTTGGTTGCAATCGTGACTGCACCTTTACGTCCGGCCTGGGCAACGATCTCAGCCTCACGCATATGGTTCTTGGCGTTAAGGACATTGTGCTTGATACCGTATTTCGAGAAAATCCGTGAAAGAAGCTCAGACTTATCAACGTTAACTGTACCAACAAGCACAGGCTGTCCCTTGGAGTTTGCTTCCTTAACAGTCTTAAGAATGGCTGCATATTTACCGTTCTCTGTCTTGAAAACACCGTCATTCTCATCAACTCTGACAACAGGTCTGTTCGTCGGAATCTGAATAACGTCAAGATTATAGATCTGTCTGAATTCGGCTTCCTCTGTATAAGCAGTACCGGTCATTCCGGAAAGCTTCGTGTACATACGGAAGAAATTCTGGAAAGTGATAGTAGCAAGTGTTTTATTCTCATTTGCAACCTTAACGTGCTCTTTTGCTTCGATAGCCTGGTGTACACCGTCACTGAAACGTCTTCCCGGCATAAGTCTTCCGGTAAAGTCATCTACGATAATGACTTCGCCATCCTGGACAATATACTGCTGATCTTTCTTAAAGTTTCCGTTTGCCTTCAAAGCGTTGTTGATATAGTGCTGAAGGTCAAAGTTATCAGGATCTGAAAGGTTCTCGATATTAAAGAATTTCTCGGCCTTGGCGATACCGTTTGCGGTAAGGACTGAAGTCTTTGCCTTCTCGTCAGTAACATAATCAGCATCACCGACAAGCTCATCCATATCGACCTTGTCATCTGTCTCAACAACTGTATATTGCTTCAGTGTCTTAACAAAAGAATCTGCCTTCTGGTAAAGATCAGAAGACTCAGTTCCTCTGCCCGAGATAATAAGCGGTGTTCTGGCCTCATCGATCAAGATCGAGTCAACCTCGTCGACGATGGCATAATTGAGTTCTCTCTGAGCGATCTGCTCTTTGCTTACGACCATGTTGTCACGCAGATAATCGAATCCGAACTCATTATTGGTTCCATATACGATATCGCAGGCATACATGCCCTTACGGTCCTTCATGGGTATATCGTGGATAATGAGACCTACACTCATCTTAAGGAACTTATAGATCTTTCCCATCCATTCGGAGTCACGCTTTGCGAGGTAATCGTTAACCGTTACGACGTGAACACCCTTGCCCGTAATAGCATTAAGGTAAACCGGCATGGTGGCTACAAGCGTCTTACCTTCACCTGTCTTCATCTCGGCAATTCTTCCCTGATGGAGAATGATTCCGCCGATAACCTGGACTCTGTAAGGCTTCATGCCAAGGACACGCCATGATGCCTCTCTAACAGTGGCAAACGCTTCCGGAAGTAATGAATCAAGAGATTCGCCTTCCTCATATCTCTTTCTGAATTCGTCTGTCTTGCCTGCCAGATCGTGATCCGACAGTTTGGAATACTCGTCTTCATAAGAGAAGACCTTTTCAACAAGAGGATTGATCCTCTTAAGTTCGTGATCGCTGTGTGAACCGAAAATGCTTTCAATTAAACCCATTTTGTACCTTCATCATTCTTCTTTATTTTGTTCGGCAGCTTCCTTGAGCCTTTCCAGAGCTGTTCTGTATCCACCATCAGGATTAACATAACAGTTCTTGACCCGCGATATCGTGGTAGAACTGACCTTTGTTGAAGATCTGGCTTTACCGCGTGCTCTGCCTGTTGATTTCTTTCCTGTTTCCGACTTGGAGTCATTTGCCGCTTCAGCGGGCGATATCTCTTTGATGATCTCTTCGTAACTCTTGCCCTGTTCGATCCTTCTGACTATCTGCCAGCGGTGAAGAAAAGAGTGAAGTTCGTTTATCGAGCAAAGATCAACAAAGAACTTATGCATCTCCGCGCTGTCTCTCATAGTCAGCATTGCGTTGTAAAGATCCGTCAATTCCTCCAATTCACTTTCCGTAAAGTGAGAATCATTAATGCCGTCCATCTTATTCCCTTTATCCGATATTACGATACGACTCTCAAAAGATAATCACGGAGCGGATCGGCATATCCCATATATGCTGCAACGAAAAAAGCGGTAACGGCGAGCACGATAAGAATACCCAAAAGCAATCTTGAAAACACAAGATTGGTCTTGGCTTTTCTCAGTGAATCCCCAATGGAAAGTGATGCGGTCTTGTCCGTAGTAATCTTTGAATTAGCCAGGCTCGGACGTCTTACGCTGTTATCATGTCTCAATGTTATTACCTCCAAACATACTCATACATCATAACGCATTATTAATTATAATACAATAAAGACGAACCACCCGGGCATCATCGGACCTTTCAGGTGTATCTGTCAGAAGATCCGTATTCGCTGATATCCAGTATTACGCCCTGAACAAAGGCATATCCCTTGAGTTCTTCGAGTGCTTCCTTGCTGACCGGACTCGAATTCTCTGGTATTATAACCGAAATATGTCTGGAATCAACGCGGTCCACACTGTAAGTCTTTCCGTTTATTACCGCAGACTGTGGCTCAAATCCCTTTATCGCCCTGATATCCTCTTTTATCTCCTTCTCCACATGCGAGATATCCTGATAATACGGTGACGTGAGGTCAATACTCCTGATAGCAGTAATCTCACCACCGTTGACGGAATCAATAACCGGAAATGTCTTTGGAAGATTAGCCCCGTATTTTTCCCTGAAAGCATCTCCCCTGTCAAAATTGCTCAAAGACCATATTGCGTCCTTTTGCTTTTCCTCATTGCCGGATTCCGCAAGAGCCTGGGCTTTGAGCGTAAGGACAGGATCTCCGTACAACGGGATCACCGAATAGATACTCCTGGTCTTTCTTCCCGCAATCGTAACAACCGAATATTCAGTGGTTACCTCAATAATATGATGTTTCTCATTTACAGCGAAAAAGACATCAATATCATCAGGCACAAAAAACTCTGAACCCCCGTTGCGTTCAATACAGGCATTCCGTATCTGCTCTTCCATAGTATGCGAGAACAATCCCTGAAGGATAAGTTCTTTTACAGTATTTCCGGTAGCGTTATCTGTCCCCAATCCGACTGAAATGACTTTTGAGATCACTTCCGCCCCTCTGGTGCCGCCAATTCCAAGATCAGGAAAAGCATTAAGAGCTGCTGACATAAAGTCAGTTGAAGGTATGGACACAGGATAAAGGAGCGACATCTTCTCACATGTCTGTTCGCAAGACCGTCTCATAAGTATATCCGTCCGGTAAAGATCTATAGAACTTATGACGGATGCAAGAAATACAAGCGTTATGGTAAACGCTACAGCTGCTTCTAGTGTAATCTGTCCCTTTTTATTCTTTCTGCGGCTCATCATAGTCATGCCCTCTCATTCGTAAAGCTGATAGGACTTCTCCACTGTATATTCTTCCCCTCTGAAATCCGCTCCCAGAGCAACTCCTTTATAAAGGGTTCCGTAATCTCTTATGAGGATTTCATGGCTTCTTTCCAAAAGTTCATTCTCTGGTGTAAGAAAGCTGAACAGGTAAAGGAAATCTCTGTAACTGAATGTGACAAATTCCACATCATCGTATTCAAAAATGACTGCCCGCTGACCGTTTACGACGAGCAGGAAGTCCTTCATCGACTGAACTATGGCACAATAATAGGTAAGACCGGCTGCGATCAGCTTCGGGTCGATATCCACCGTTCCTTCGCTGACAGCAAGTATTATCACTGATATGATCTCGCCAAGGATCTCCATTGTGTTCCGGAATCGCTCATCTGCAAAGTCTTTAAGCATATTGGAGACTATGAGCACCTGAACCATCAGATATTCGATCTTCAGACAGGCAGGAAATGTATCGAGACCTGTAATGATATACTCGGAATCAGCTTTCTTGGAATCGTGGACCGACTTAAACTCGGTTCCGGTTATCGAACAGTCACCGTCAGGGGCAAACCAGCAGTCGAAATTATAAGCACAATAATGAGCGGTATTCATATGCGTCATCATGAGATCAGAATTATCTGACAATGCATCCATAATGTCCTCAAGTCTCGATACCGTTGTCAGAATAGAATCCCATTCGGCGACATCAACATCAATGTCAAGTTCAAAATCAGAAATTGCATCCTTGTAATCCGAGCTAAGTGAATCCATATCTGCCGCTTCACCGATCAATTCACCGATATTCAGCATATCTCCTGCTTTCCCGATCCATTCTTCAGCAGATTCAGATCCCTTTATCATCTCTGACACATAACCGGCTGCAGGGCTTTGCATATATTCACCGATCTTGGAGAATATGCCACGGTCATCAAGTTCAAGTATCATTTCCTTATAGCTGTCAACAACGGATTTCATAGCTATCCCGGTACCCCTGTAGAAATAGAATGAATTGATTGCCTTCTTCAGATCATCTGCGGTAAATTCAGACATCCCGGTAATATAAAGCACAGATGTTGACGAAAGACCATTTATCTCCAGCGCCTTGCGGAAACATTCATCATCAATTTCATCAAGTGTAAAAGCGTAAACCCCGTAAACATCAAATAGCTGCCTGTCATAATCAGACATGATAGTATCGATCTGCGTCTTAAGAGCAGTATTGACACTCAATGCGTAATCAAGATTCCATACAAACGCTGCAAACGTACATTCAATAAGGATCAATGCGGAAAGGATAACCGCCAGAAAAACAGAGGAGGCACCATGCTTATTTCTTCTGATTTTATTAGTCTTCCTCATCATCTACCTCCTGTGACAGATCGAAAACAGAGCCGTATATGATCCTGAAGTTATCAGATATCCCCGAAAGGAATGTGCTCAGTTTCTCCGGAGAAGCATCGTAACAGACAGCACCTCCCACAATGTTCTTATGAGCCACTTCCCTGTCACACTCCATAAAGAAGAGTTCATTTCCGCCGTCCCTGGCACATTCAAAACTGTCCAAAGCTATGGCTTCAGGGCCGGTGATCATAAAAGTAAGCATGATAAGTATCAGGGAAAAAGCTATGGCTGATTCCAAGGTAGACATGATGAACCTCCTTCCGGAATAAAAACTTCCTGCAGTCAGATATTTAAGGTCATCATACAATCAAACGGGCTTTGACATTCCATACAAAATCCGACAAAAACCGACAGAGCCAGGCAAAAAACAACGCCCGGCAAAGCGGGCGCTGAAATGCTTCAAAGCATTGATTTCATTGGCTTTTAAGCTATATTGCTTTTCGCGGTGTCTTAATATTCCATAATAAGCAATTTGAAATCATTTTCGGACCATAACAATATCCAGAGACTTGAGTCTAAGAAAATTACGACTCTCTTTTAAATCCCGCGATCATATCATCATAGGCATTTACTACATCTTCCGTAAGTTTAAGGGAATCATATTGCTGGACTTCATAAGTCAGGTCGTCAAAATGGACCAGATTCTCGTGCACTCTGGCTTTTGACCTGATCAGTTTGCGTTCCTCTTTAAGAGCACTTATCTCTGCTGCTATGTTCTTTGCTTCTTCCGAGTCTTTATCGAGTTCTTTCCGCTTTCTGCCAAGCTCTTCTAATTTCAGACCGATCGAATCCAGTCTCTCCTTGAGCTCACCTTCAGGACATGAATATCCAAGGGTTCTCGTATACATATCCCATCTCATATGTTCATAGATAAGCCATGGATCTGTCTGCCCCGTTACTGACATATCCAGTCCCAGTTCCCGGATCAGTTCTAACTTATATCTATAACTCAACGTCCTTGCATATACAGAATGACGGTCATATTCACTGTTGCAGTATTCCCGCCAGGTAGTATTCGAATTGCGTTCTTTCTGCCTTGCATCATGTATCTTCTCACTCAGGCTTTCTATATCCGACATGGAAATGAATGAATAACTGTATACATCATGGTTCATTCCGGTTAACTGAAGACCGCTCAGCAAATTTCCGTTCCACATCTCAGTTATGGAATCATCAAGAATACTGACCTGTATCTTATATCCGCCAGTCTTACTCTTCTTACGGCAGACAGAATCGATCATCAGAGCAGTTCTGATATTCTTCAGATCATCTCCGATATTTACATAAGCAAAAGTAAAGTCACTATGCTCATCGATTATCTCTTCAAGACGGAATGATTCACCGTCAATTCCGCCAATATAATCCAGCTTATATATGGCATCTCCCCTGACATCACACTCAGACTTAACATCAGGCATAAGACGTGTAAGATAATCCGGCCTGTCCTCTTCATCAATAATGACTATCGATGGTCTGTAGTACGGCATTTGAGACAGATGAAGTATCGTCTTCAGCATCTCAATGTTTCTGTCATTAACGCCTGCAATAAGGAACTTGATCTCCCTCTCACCATTCTTATCCCCGGTATAATTATCGAAAATCGAATTGTGAAGAAGATTATTATATGCATAGGTCTCTTCAACACGGACAAAGTTAATATAGGAATCTGAGTTATTGTTTTTTGCAAGGAAACCGTTATACATATCCCATGGCGTATCGGATAATTCAACAAACACCTTGGTCTTAACAGTTGAATTGCTTAACAGATCAGATATCTGTTTCAGATCGGAAAGATTATCCTGCTCTTTCTCATTAAACAGGAAAATTTCCATAGAAACGGCTTTAGAGAGATTCTTTCTGATGAATTCTTTAATGTCACCTTCAATGACCATAAATCCTTTGGAAATGATCCTGAACTTCTGGTCATCAGATAATTCTGTCCCGGATTGCATAAAAACAATAACGCTGTCATCCCTGTCAGGAACAGAATCAGCAATGTTCCAGGTCTTAAAATTGTATTCAGAGAAAACATAAAAGACTTTATTTCTGCTCCAAAACAGTTTGAATCTCTGGTTCTTACTATCCAGAAATTTAATGACACAACCTGCAACCAATACCAGTAGGAAAAGATTAACAAGTATCGTTAATCCACCGTAGATCAAAGAGAACACAGGCTTCCCTTCATAAGCCACATTCTCATACCCGTCACCAAGCACTTTTGTAAATGACTTAAGAAGCGAACCGATACCGCTATGAAGCACATGAAGCACAAAATGATCACCGTTATATTCCAGCGTGAACTCGTATGGAGCATACAGTATCCAGCATGCCGCAAACTCAATCATCACAGCAATCTCGATCCTGTGTTTCCGCTTATTGTCACAGAATACAAGAATACCCAAAATAAACAGGATAAATCCGATTACCCCTGATACACACCAATAAATAAAGACCGAACTGTTATCCCAAAACATATTTGCTCCGTTCATTATTCTTCATCAAGCATTTTATCAAGTCTGTTTTTCATCTGAAGATATAACATCTGATAGAACATTCTTCCATTTCCTCTCCATGCCTTTTCCATCAATTCAACGGCCTTTTTAAGATCAGCAATTCCAGCCCTGCCTTCTTTTAACTTACTGCGCAGATCATATGCATTTGCCAGATCAGCCATATCTTCAAAGTCCCCGGTCTGAACACAGATTATTTCCAGGATATCAACCGCCTTATTTGCATATTCTAAAAGCATTCCATCATCTTCACCTAGATTATGCCATGCGGATGCAAGAGAATAGACAGTCCTGCCAGCAGACCGCTTTAGGCCAATAGAATCATCCAAACTCATTAAAGTATCAAAAAATCTATGTGACTCTTCAAAATACCCGGCTGCTCTCTGTAATCTTTCACGGCATTTACCGGGATCATCAAAATCTTCCTCATTATAATCCACAAGCGAGAGCTGACCCTTCTTATACAGGTTTTCCCCGTAGTTTGCTGCCATATCAACTTCATACCCGTAGGTTTGGCAATAGTTCTCTATGCAGTCACAACCCTTATCAAGAATCTCTATACGTGTTTTATTAGAAGCACCATCATATTCTGATACTTCGAAAAGAAGATTATAGTATTCAATCAGCTTCCTGGAATAATATTCCGGATCAGTTTTCCTGCATAGTGCGATATTCTGATATCCGCCGTTCAGCCATCCCTTAGTCGTGTCAAGCATCTTTTCCAAAACATCTTCAACATTACTTTCAACTGGTTGATTATTTGCAGAGGTTAAAACCGGTCTCCCGCGAAGCTCAACATATTGATCAATAAACAATCTGACCATAACAAAGATCTCTTCTGACAGACATTTATAATCAGGTTCAACCTTATTTCTGTTAATGTTTACGAGGTGACCATAATACTTGAATTGCCAATTATTTGCTTTATCAAGATCCTTAGTTCTTCTGTTTCCATATCTGTAATATGCAACCAGCTGCTTATATGCATCTTCCGAGCCCTCATCTGCAGCTTTAGATAAATGTTCCAATGCATAACCGGAATTCTTTTCAGCAAGTATGCCATTCAGGAATGCCATACCAATACAATAATCTTTCTCGCATTTTTCCGTGTTATTTACATCATCAGGCAAACCGGATGAAATAATAGCTTCACTTATACTCTGTTCATCCAACTGAACAAGCTTTGGCAGGTTAATGAATTTAGACAGGAGATCAGTTTTATCAGTTTCAACAGCTTCGACAGGTATTATCTTCTTGCCATTATTTACAGAATCCGGATACTCATGAACCATGACATAATTTCCATCCTCCAAAACAGAAGGAGTAACCAAAAGCATAACAATATCACTGTTTTCCAGTTCGTTCTTTATCGCCAGATTATATTCTTCCCCCGGCACCAGAAATTCATCAAACCAGATCGCGACATCTCTTAACCTCTCGTCAGCATGAACAGCCTTCATTATCTTCAAAGCATATTCCCTGTCTTTCTTGCGGTAGCTCAAAAACACTCTCGCTCTCACAGAATCCGATATCCGTTGCCTTAGAGAAGAATCGGCTAAAACCGAGTCAAGAAACAGCTTTAGTTTATCTTTAAACGGCAGTTCAGTAGCATCTTTCTCGAAAATATTGAGCGACTGCATTTTGCCAAAGTATTGCTCAAACAAAGTTCTGTTCAATCCCTGCAAAATTAACGGGAGAACAGGAATGCCGTTTTGATTTGCCAGATTGATCTCACGGTTTATATACGGATCACTGTTAAACTTATCCTGGGAAACAGGAAAAACAAAGATATTCATGTGATTTAGAGAATCATCCTCATCTTCAGTTTCTCTGCAAAACATTACTGTATCCGCTCTTACAGAAAGAATCATCTCACAAACACGCTTGAAGAGTTCTTCATTGTCTTTGCAGCAGGCAATATAAATCTTGGGTTTATTTTGTATCTGAGCATTTGGAGGATATATTCTCATTAGCCATACCTCAAAAACAATTGATAAGACTTTTCTATCATAACAGACTTGTGTTCCATAAAAAACAATTTGCCGGAACACAAAGAATAAAGAGGCTGTCTCAAAACAAAGTACTGAGACAGCCTGTATTATTCCGTTAACTGCTTATAACCTTACGACCGGAGTGTTACGCCGTATTTCTCATTAAGATTATTCAGGATCGATGTGACAAAACCATCGATAACTTCAGGTGTGAATTCCTCATCCTTCGGCGTAAATACAACACTGAACGCAAGACTCTTCTTGTTTCCGAGCTGTATTCCCTCATAAATATCAAAGAGTTCTATTTTCGATATATACCCGCATGAAGCCTTGATCTCCTTCTCGACCGCAGCACATGAGACCGATTTATCCATAACGAAGCAGAAATCACGCTTCTCCTCGAGGAACTTCGGAAGCGGTACAAACTTTCTTTCCTTGCCATAGTACTTGCTCAGTATCCTTAGATCGATCTCAGCAACATAAGCCGGAACTCTCATATCGAGTTCATCACAGATCTCATAGAGTACCTGACCCAGATAACCGACCTCTTCACCGTTGCAGATGACCTTGGCGGTTCTGCCGGGATGGAGGAACGGCTTAGAATCCTTCTCATAATCGAATTCAACATCCAGCGAATCAGCTATAACTGATACGAGGCCCTTTAAAGTAAAGAAATCTTCTTTCTCGCCGAAAACACCGATGCAAATCGTCTCACGCTCATCAGGATATTCTGTTAAAGGCAGCTCCTTCGGAATGAACTTATTGCCCATCTCATAGATACGGCCGGACAGGATTCCGTTCTTCTGGTTACGTGCCATGGCCTTGATCATCTGTGGAGCAAGCGTCGTACGCATCAGGGAAAGATCAATATTGATAGGATTCATGATCTTGATCGCGAATCTCTCGGGAGCATCCTCCGGAAGTCTCAAAAGATCAAAGTCGGACGGCGAGAAAAACGAATAATGTACACCTTCGTCAGCTCCGGCTGCGCAAAGATCACGCTTGATCTTGAGTTCTGAACGCTGCTTTAAGTCATAACCACCGCTTGTAACCTTTGCCGTAGGGATGAATGTAGGTGTGATGTGATCGTATCCATACATTCTGATAACTTCCTCAGCAACATCCTGATAAGATTCCATATCCACACGGTAACCCGGAATAGCGATCGTCAATTCATCTCCGTTAAGCTCGGGCGCAAAATTCAGATTGGTAAGAATGCGCACGATATCTTCATCAGGAACAGTAATTCCCAAAACTCCGTTGACCTTCTTAACACTAACCGTCAGCTTCCAAGGCTCGATCGAATTGCCGGTATTAACATCGAAAGCGGTCTTGGATACTTTACCGCAGCCGAGTTCTTCGATGAGGTGCAGAGCACGCTTCATAGCCATGACTGTCGTGTATTCATCAACACCCTTGGAGAATCTCATGCTTGAATCAGAGACCTGACCAAGAGCCTTTGAACTTTTACGGATATTGTCATGCGCAAACTTTGCAGCTTCGAACATAACAGCATTTGTGGAATCAAGGATCTCTGAATTAAGACCACCCATTATGCCTGCCAAAGCAACAGGCTTCCTGCCGTCGCAGATAACAAGATTATCTGATGTAAGAGCAAATTCCTTCTCATCAAGAGTAACGATCTTCTCGCCATTCTCAGCGCGGCGGACGTGTATCTCTCCTCCTTCCAGATACGAGTAATCGAAAGCATGCATCGGCTGGCCAAGCTCGTAAAGAACGTAATTCGTGATATCTACAACATTTGAGATAGCAGAGCAACCGACCAAAGCGAGACGGCGCTTCATCCACGAAGGAGACTCAGCAATCTTAACATCCGAGACATAGTGTCCAATGTAGCGCGGACAAAGATCCGGGGCAGAAACACGGATATTGAAATCGATCGCAACATCGCTCTCCGTGTAATCAAGGGCGGGTTCCTTTACTGGCTTTCCAAGTACTGCCGCAACTTCTCTGGCGATACCGAAGATGCTCTGGCAGTCAGGTCTGTTTGCTGTAATGGAAACATCGAAAATATAATCGTCCAGACCCAGGATAGGCTTAACGTCTGCACCCGGAACAGAGTCTTCAGGAAGCACGAGAAGTCCGTTATAACCTGCACCCGGAAACATATCCTCAGTAACACCTATCTCAACACCAGAACAGAGCATACCGAACGAATCGTAACCGCGGAGCTTGCCCTGACCGATCGTCATGAGTCCTTCAACTGTCTTATGGTCTTTTGCCGTAGCATAAACCTGTGCACCGATCAAAGCCAAAGGATATTTGCCGCCTGCAGCAACATTATCCGCACCGCAGCAGATCTGCAAAACGCCATTCTCACCTGCATCAACAGTGCAAAGGTGAAGATGTGTGCCCTCAATAGCTTCACAGGTCTTAACTTCTCCGACAACGACCTTGCTGATATCCTTACCTACTTCGTACTTTTCTTCCACTTCGAAGCCGCAGCTGAAAAGCTTATTCTCAAGCTCGTCAGGTGTGACATCTATATCCACATATTCTTTAAGCCAGCTTAATGGTACTAACATAGTTTCTGCCTCCTTTTGCCTTAGTCATCGATCTGTTCAAGCACGCGAAGATCTGACTCAAACAACAGTTTTATATTGTTGATGCCGTACTTGAGCATGGCAATACGATCGATTCCGATTCCGAAAGCCAGACCGCTGTATTTGTCACTGTCGATACCGCAGCCTTCAAGAACTTTCTTGTTGACCACACCCGCACCGAGAACCTCGATCCAGCCTGTTCCCTTACAGAGCTTGCAGCCCTTCCCGCCACACTGGAAGCAGCTTACATCAACTTCAACAGAAGGCTCCGTGAATGGGAAATATGAAGGACGGAGACGTGTTCTGGTCTCTTCTCCGAATATTTTCTTAACAAATACATCGAGCATACCCTGAAGATCGCAAAGCGTGATGCCCTCATCTACAACGAGTCCTTCCATCTGTGAGAACATCGGGGAGTGTGTTGCATCGTCATCGGATCTGAAAACCTTACCGGGTGAGATGATCTTGATCGGAGGTTTCTGTGATTCCATAACATGAACCTGACCTGCAGATGTTTGTGTTCTCAAAAGGAACTCAGGGCTTAAATAGAAAGTATCCTGCATATCACGTGATGGATGATCCTGAGGAATATTAAGAGCCGTGAAATTATAGTGATCAGTCTCTATCTCATTTCCCTCATAAACCGAGAAACCCATTGAACCGAAGATATCAACGATCTGGTTTCTTACCTGGGTATTAGGATGGAGATATCCTTTCTTAAGTTTCTTCTCAGGCAGGGTAACATCAATGGTCTCAGCTTCATAACGCGCCTTCTGCTCAGCGGCTTTGAACTGAGCATCCAAAGTATCGAATTTATCCTGAGCCCAGTTTCTGATCTCGTTGACCATCTTTCCGTAATCGGCCTTGAGTTCTTTAGGGATCTTGCCCATCTCCTTCATAAGAGATCCGATCTTGCCTTCCTTTGAGTCCATGACACTCTTTCTGTACTCAAATATCCCTTTTGAGCTGTTGATCTCTGTAAGATCACTCTCGATCTTGCTCCTGATCCCGGACAGCTTCTCTTTTAATTCGTTTAGTTCAGTCATGTTCTCCTCCTCCTTACACATTTTCGCCGAAGATTATAAAAATCCCATGGCAACTGTTAATTGCCATGGGACGAATAAGCATTATTTGCACCTTCGCGGTACCACCCATGTTCGGAAGTTTCTATAAACTATCCGCACTTTAAAAGCGCCGTAATGCTGCGCCATACATCTGCTTAGTCAGTAGTAATTACCGTTTCCGCAAGAATGCTCCAGTGTTGAAATTCATCTTAATACCCCGGGATCGTGCTTTCAGCCGGTGACACGACTCTCTTTTCCTGTCATAGTAAGACTACTTACGCACCTTCATTGCATTGCCTATTGTTATATGAAAAACCAAAAAAGTCAAGCAAACAGAGCCTTCTTACATATCAAAGAAGGGATTGTTCGCGATTTCATAGCCGACAGTCGAAGCAGGGCCATGACCCGGATAGATCCTTAGTTCAGGATCGAGTTTGCTAATACGTCTTATGGAATCAACCATTTCCTTTGCTGATCCCCCCGGCATATCCGTACGGCCTACCGATCCGCAGAACACGGTATCACCGGTAAAGAGCAGCTCATCTCCTTCATTGTTTACAAGAAAACATACACTTCCCCTTGTATGTCCGGGTGTCTCGAAAACCTTGATCTCAATATCACTGTCTTTATATATGTTTTGTCCGTACATGCCGGCAACATTGGTAAACTTAAAATTGTAAAGGACCTGATATCCGTCCATATAGGAACAGTTCATGTATCCGTTGACCAAAAGATCCTTATCGTTACTGCTGAAAAAGACCTTGGCTGTCGGATATGCATCCTGCCATTCATCAATATATTTGATGTGATCGTGGTGACCATGAGTGATAAGGATACCTTTCAAATGGCATTCGCCCTTTGAAAGTCCGGGCAGTTCAGCAAATACCTCTGCCTTCTCTGGTGAAACAGAAGGATCTACAACAATAATACCGGTCTGGCCGGTGATTAGATACATATTTGATTCGAGAGGTCCCAGCGGGACAGTAATCAGCCTGCGTTCCATTCGCGGTAATCAAGAGCTCCGCTTTCTATAGCGGTAATAAGGATCTCTGCGGATGCTATATTGGTCGCATAAGGAATAGTATTCTGGTCACAAACATCCAAAAGCTCAAACGGATTGGATTCTCCAACCTGACGTCCGTCTCTTAAATAGATAACACAGTCAATTCCGTTATACTCAGCTCTTGAAGCGAGTTGCTCAAAGCCGCTGGAATAATCTACGGAAAGTCCCGAGACATCAAGATCCGCAGCAGATTTGAGGAGTTTGGCCGTGTTGTAAACGGAGATGAGCTGATGTTTCTCAAGCAAAGGCTTATAGGCAATGCAGAAATTGACCAGAAGCTCGGTCTTCCTGTTGTCGGCCATCAAAACTATTTTCATCCGAAATCTCCCATTAAAACAGATAAACAAATTGTACAGTAAAACGCATTTTAGAGCAACAGTATTTATAACAAACTCACAAATTAGCAGAATAGGAATTACGTCTGGGCAAAACAACTCGTGCAAATCAAAGCATTTTACGGATTAGTACAATAACCTTCGGAGTTAAAATTATAGTTTTTGCCATCTATCTTATAAGTACCGCTCTTTGCATACCAACCACTGCTATCCTGATAGTACCATCCTACGGAATTTTTATACCATTTTGCTTTAGGCTCATAAGTCCAGGAACCGTTATCATTAAGCCAATATCCCGAACAGTATTCATTTGCTGCCATGCTTCCATCCGGTTTAAAGTAATACCATATTGTTCCGATTTTCTGCCAGCCGGTCTTCATAGCACCACTCGAATCAAGATAATACCAAAGCCCGTTTATTTGTAACCAACCGCTTCTCATTGCACCGTCTTTGCCGAGAAAAAACCATTTGCCACCATCCAACTGCCAGCCAGTGAGCATTACACCTGTTCTGTCAAAAAGATACCAGGATCCGACTCTGTACCAACCGGTTGCTTTAGAACCATTCTTATCATAGTAGTACCACTTACCATTCTCTTTTGACCATGTTGATTTCTTGCCGGCAACAGGTGTTGGTGTTACGGAGGGTTTCTTTGTCGGCTCTTTAGTGGGCGCCGGTGTTGCAGTCGGCTTCTTTGTAGGAGTCGGATCAGCAATTAATACCGGAACACCCAGCTTTACAGGGGCGCTGGCAAAATCAGTTTCAGCCTCCGCATTAATATCTTCAGCAAGAATATATACATAGTACTTGGTGTTCCAGTCTTTCAGTTTAAGAGAAGCCGGAAGTACAAATGTACCGGTACCGTTCTTTCCGTACAAGCCGTCTAACCCGTCGTAATAAAGTATATTTGCGTTATTCGAGTTTTCTGTTTTGTACTCTTTATCTAGTATCAGGACGGAGGCACGTGTAGCCGTATCCGCATTCGTTCCAGTAATGGTATAAGGAACAGTTACTTTTGTTCCTGATACAGATACTTTCTTTCCTTCTTGAATGGCAATCTTAAGACCGCTGTCCTTAAATGTAAGTTTAAAAGTGTCTGAACGATTGCCAACGGAAGATGCAAATATTATATTTTTCTGATAGACATTTATTGCAGGAGCAACGCCATTAGAGAACTTTATTGTTTCTTCATACAATTGACCATCATCAGTCACAAGACTAATAACTCTTGACAAGTCGGGATCAGCTGAACGCAAAAACCAGGTAAAACCCTTACCGCTTTTCAAACGATTATCCACGCTGTGGTAACCATATGTTTCGTGAGAACCCAATTTATAGGCAACATCTGAAGTCCATCCGCAATCAGATGAGTATCCATACGCTTCATTCATTACTTCTCCTGCATCGAGAAGAAACACTTTATCATTTACACTTACTGGTGAAACATAATACCATTCTTCATATGAACCTGGAGCATACACCACATTTCCATTTCCCGTACTTGTAGCAATGACACTTCTCTCCCGTTCTGAAAATGAATCCTCATAAAATGTAGTGTTAAGATAATCTCTTAAATCGCTTTTCTCCCAGTTATTTGATTCTTTATCAAACTCTGAAGAGAATAGTGTTTCGTCACTATCAAGAAACAGGGCCTTTTCAGACGTATATACAGTACAGTCTTTTTGCAATACACGGAATTTTAAATCTCTTCTGCCATAGTATTGCTTAGTATACTCACCAAAATACACATAGCTTCCAGACCACGGTGAATTCACATCTTCCGGTACGGCAGGATTAGTTATTACAGAAATACCAAGATAAGTATTATCCTGATTTTTTGTTCCTTCAGCAAGAACTGTTTCATCAGTTCCGGTAATTCTCGGAAAGAACGCAATCATTACAGCTGCAACCATTACAACTGAGACTGCTTTTCGAACAAGTGAAGAAAAATGCGCTCTCATTGTCACTAATCTCCTTAATAGACCAAAAACGTTGTGCCAAAAGGCTTGATGCCTATCTTGCGGGTGCCGTTCAATATACCACCAAGAATAAACTGCTCTGATAAAGGATGAATTATTCCGTCGTCCTCCGATACCATACATTTATATTCTCCGTACCGCTCACTAACATCAACATAGACAGGCTTTTCAGAGCGGTTTACAACAAACACTATCGCCCTGCTCCCTGTTGATATCCTGCCAAAAGCGTCACGGCCTTCCTTTAGATACCTTGCAAAAGCAAATGTACCGCCTGAAGCCATAAGAGTCTTGTAATATCCCGTCCTGAGACATTCGTTCTCTGTTCTGATCCTGGCAATCCTTCTGAAATAAACAAGAGCATCCTGTTGTCTCTGATCGAGCCTGTTCCACGGATATGTTCTCCGGTTAAAAGGATCTTTATACCCTTCCATAAGGACTTCATCACCGTAATACAAGCATGAAGCACCTATATAGCAAGTCTGGAAGGCAAACGCCATCTTAGCCAGAGAAGAGACAATATCATAATATTTCGAATCCACCTTGAATCCACGCTGGATATCTCTGTCATCAGTATCTTCAGGTTTGGAGAGTGCTGTCATTATACGTGGAACATCATGCGATGACACAAGATTCATCATCGAATAGTAAGCTTCCTTAGGGTAACGTTCCCTGAAACCCTCAAACCTTGAATCAGCTGTTTCCGCATCGATATAGCCGCAAAGAAAATCAAGAAGAATATGTCTGAATGTATATCCCATAACTGAATCATGGGTATTTCCGAGCATAAAGTCACGGTAAGATCCGTAACTGCATTTATTCGAAGCATCTTCCCACACTTCACCAATCACGGCCCCCTCACCGTTTGTTTCCGCCTTAACGGTATCTCTCATTTGCCTGATAAAACTGTCAGGCAACTCATCAGACACATCAAGTCTGAAGCCGGCTGCGCCTCTCGAAGTCCATGTATCGACCACTCCGTCTTTCCCGAAAATGAAATTCCGGTAAGACAGATCATCTTCATTGATATTAGGAAGGTCCGGAAATCCCCACCAGGAGTCATATCCGACAGATCCGTCACCGTTGCGGTAAAAGTTATACCATGACCTGTAGCGGCTCTCACAACCTTCATCAAAGGCTTTATAAGCACCAACGCCATCATATCTTCCGAACTTGTTGAAATACTTTGAATCAGCTCCGGTGTGGCTGAACACGCCGTCAAGGATGATCTTTATTCCCCGCTCACTGCAGGCGTTCTGAAGGCTCATAAAGGCCGCTGTACCGCCAAGCACAGGATCGACATTCAGATAATCCGCCGTATCATACCGGTGCGAGGATCTGGCCTCAAATATAGGATTCAGATACAGAACATTGATCCCCAGTTCCTTAAGATAATCGAGTTTCTCTTCAATGCCCTTCAGGCTTCCGCCATAGAAATCACAAGCGAGATATCCGGTCTCAGGTTTTCCCTTGGTATCAACATCCTCATTCCAGTCCCTGTGATAGATCCTCTCCTGTCTTGCATCAATACCTGTCATCTTCTCATAATTGAAAGAAGAGTCTCTGGCAAATCTGTCAGGAAAGATCTGATACATCATGGCTCCCTTAAGGAAATCAGGAGTCTTGAAATCTTTGTTATATACAGTTATCTGGAACGCAAAAGGATACTTGTCCTCATCCACACCAACCCTTGGAGGATCATTATACAAAGTTCCTTCACCATCCTGAGTATCCATGCCGGCTCCGTAATACAATGTAATCACAGGAGCGGGGATGTCATTGACGTTATCGCTTGCTATCTTAAAACAGTCCGGAAGATCTTTATAATTTCCGCTCACATTAAACCTGAACCAGTAAAAAAGTATCGAAGGTTCTGAAGGAAGCATCAGATTTACATGATATCTTCCGGAACCTGACACGGAATACATCGGTTCCTCATGATACGAGAAATTATAAAGCCCGTAAGTATAACAGAAGGTTACGTTAGTTGCATCGCGGAAACAATCGAAAAAGATATCCACATAAGACCCTGCAGGTCTTGCACCAAACGGATGCCTGTACTCAGGAAGGCGCGATGCATGCATGCACCGCGCCTTATTTAATCTTTCTAGATCAGTCTGTGTCTTCTCTGAAGGCATCAGTCTTTCTTCTCCTTATCTTCCGGCTTTTTCTCCTCAGGTTTTGCAGGAGCTGGCTTTGCCGGCTTCTTGGCAGCAGGCTTCTTTGCTGCCGGCTTTTTAGCGGGAACTTTCTTCGCAGGAGCCTTTCCGGCTTCTGTCTTCTTTGGCTCCGCTTTCTTAACTGCAGTTTCCTTCTTATCTGAAGCTTCCTTCACCGTTTCAGCAGCAGGTGCCTTGGGAGGCTCAGCCTCGGCTCTGGGAATACCTGTTATAAGGGAATAGAGACCTGCATATTCACCGGCACTCTTCTTCCATGAATAATCACCCTTCATGCCTGCTTCAATGAGCTTATCCCATACATCCTTATGATGACGGTAAATATCCGCAGCATACTTGGTAACGAACAGGAACTCATGGGCATTGATGTTTGCGAATGAGAAGCCGTTTCCTTCACCGGTAAATTCGTTGTAAGGCGTGACGGTATCCTTAAGTCCTCCTGTTTCTCTTACAACAGGAACCGAACCGTATGCCATGGAACACAGCTGTGACAAACCACATGGTTCAAAGATACTCGGCATAAGGAATATATCAGAAGCAGCATAGATCGTATGTGCAAGTCCGCTGTCAAAATCAATGCATGCACACATCTTGCCGGGATTGCGGTTCGCAATGTCAGTAAGTGCTCTCTCATAATAAGGATCGCCTGTACCGAGAATAACAACCTGCATTCCGTCGTAAAGCATTTCCTCAAGAACATAGAGCAGCAGATCCAGACCCTTCTGATCTACAAGTCTGGAGATCATTGCGCAGAGAGGTGCACCCGGATTGACATCAAGGTTAAGCTGTTCCTGCAAAGACTTCTTGCATGCAGCTTTTCCTTCCTTGTAATTCTTGATGGTGTACTTCATCGGGATCTTATCGTCATTGGAAGGATCGTACTCCAGTTCATTCATTCCGTTGATAATTCCCGATACCTTATAAGCATACTTCTGCAATGTGTAGTTAAGACCTTCTCCGTAATAATCGGTCATGATCTCATATGCGTATGTCGGGGAAACCGTCGTAACAGAATTAGAGAAAACGATACCGGCCTTCATGAAGTTGATCGCCTTGTCCTTGATGCAGAAATCCTCTCTGAGATAATCATCAGGAAGATCGAGCATCTCTCTAACGACATCGATAGAATGAACACCCTGATACTTGAGGTTGTGTATCGTATAAACAGTCTGGACATTGGTGTGATAGCCATTCTTCTTGAAATGACAGTCAAGGAGCCTCGGCATCATGCCGGTCTGCCAGTCATTGCAGTGAAGGACATTCGGTTCGAAGTCCATGAAATCACCCATGAAGTCCAATACTGCTCTCTGATAGAAGCAATAACGCTCGATATCGAAAACATAATCTACATAGATCTGATCAAAATTGAAGTAGTATTCGTTATCGATGAAGTAGAATACAACACCGTTTACCTCAAGCGAGAAAAGTCCCGCATAAAGGGAACGCCAGCCCATGTGAACCATCTTCCAGCCAAGGAAATGAAGTTTGTCGCTGTACTTAACCTTGATCTTCTTGTAGAGCGGGATGATGACACGTGCATCCACCCCCTGTTTGTTAAGCTCTACAGGCAGGCTTCCTACAACGTCTGCAAGACCTCCGACCTTAACGAACGGACTGCATTCAGACGATGCGAACAATACTTTGATATTCTTTTCCATAATCAGATACCTGCTCCTTTTCCTATAACAACAGGATAGTCGGGATGTCCGACAAGTCTTACGCCCGGTCTTACGAAAGCGTTCTTATCGAGAATAACGTTCTCAAGATGGCAGTTCTCTGAGATATGAACGTCCTGCATGATAACGCAATTCTTGACTGTTGTATTTTTCGCGATCGTAACACTTCTAAATATAACTGAACCCTCTACCTTACCATAGATACGGCAGCCGTCTGATACGATCGAATCGCTCATCTCTGCGTTATCGAAGTAAAGTGTCGGAGCTTCATCCTTGACCTTTGTATATATAGGTTTACCGCTCCAGAACAGGTCGTTTCTGACAGAATCCGTAAGAAGCGACATCGAAGCGTTGAAGTAAGCCTGTACGCTGTTGATCCTCAATACGACACCGGTGTACTCAAAACCGTGGACCTTGAACTCATCGAACATCTTAACGATTGAATGAATACCGAAGTGGCTCTGGCCATGTGCCATCTGACGAGCAAGGATATCGATGAGAAGATCTCTTCTAAGGCACAGAATACCGAGAGAACATCTCTGGGATGTTGCCTTTGCGGGATTGTAGAGCATGTCTCTTACGAATCCGTCGTCATCTATATCGAGGATAAAGGAAGGATTGCCGTACTTTGTACCGTCACGGTTATACATAACGGAAATGTCGGCGCCTGATTCCTCATGTGACTTGATGAAATTATCGAATGTCGTGTTAAGGATAACGTTAGCACCGGCAACGATAACGTAAGGTGTTCTCGACTGCCTCAGGAAATCGATAACGCCCGTAAGTTCCTCGTCTGAATTGATATTGGTGGCCTCAGAGTTAACGTAAGGCGGCAGGATATGAAGACCGTCATTCTTTCTGTCGAGTGACCATGCACCGCCGGTACCGAGGTGGTCCATCAGTGACTTGTACTTGTTGTATGTGAGAAGACCTACATTCTTCACACCTGAATTGACCATGTTGGAAAGCATGAAGTCAATGATCCTGTATCTTCCGCCGAAAGGCATCGCGGAAAGTGCGCGAGGATTGGAGAGCTCGCCCAGAGATATCTTTTTGTTGTCGGCTAAGATAAGCCCCATCGCATTATTAAACATATGTCTTGATCTCCTTTACCTCATGCTCTGAATGTCGACTCGATGATCTTGCAGTCATCGGAAACTTCAACGTCCGAATCAACCATGCTGTTTGCCGGGATTACAGAACCGTCCCTGATCGTAAGTCCGCGCTCGAAAACACAGATACCTTCAGAGCAGATCTTGTGGTTCGTATAAGGTCCTTCGCCCTCAACGAAATTGCCTGCCTGAACATCTTTGCCGATTATCGTTCCTGCGTCGATTATACAGCGCTCGATGCGTGCGCCTTCCTTTACGACAACCCCCGGCATGAGAACGCAGTCCTTGACGATCGCGTCCTTCTCAACGATAACAGATTCGGATAGTACCGAATGCTCAACATCACCAAAGATGCGGCAGCCGTCCGTAAGCGCAGAGTTCTTGACCTTTGCGCCTGAACCGATAAAGTGTGAAGGTTTTACAGGGTTTCTCGAGAAGATCTTCCATGATCTGTCAACGAGGTTGATCTCTTCAGGCTTATCGAGGATATCCATGTTTGTCTCCCAGAGGGACGAGATAGTTCCTACATCCTTCCAGTAACCAGAGAACCTGTAAGCGCAAAGCTTCTTGCCCTGAGCCAGAAGGTTCGGAACGATATTCTTACCAAAGTCGTTATTGGAATCGGGATTTGCCTCATCCTCAATAAGAGCCTGTCTCAGAACGCTCCATGTGAAGATATAAACGCCCATCGAAGCGAGATTGCTCTTCGGTTTTGCGGGCTTCTCATCGAACTCTTCGATAACATCGTCTTCCTTTGTGTTGAGAATTCCGAATCGCGGAGCCTCCTCCCACGGCACCTCATATACCGCGATGGTTGCATCTGCTCCCTTGTCGATATGAGCCTTGAGCATTGCGGCGTAATCCATCTTGTAGATATGGTCACCTGAAAGGATAACAACGTATTCGGGATCGTTATCATCGATAAAGCTCATATTCTGGTAGATGGCATTTGCGGTTCCCTTATACCATACGGATCCCGCTATACTTTGGTAAGGCGGCAGGATATAGGCACCGGCATTGTTTCTGTCGAGGTCCCAAGGGTGACCGTTACCAACGTAAGTATTAAGAGCCAAAGGCTGATACTGTGTAAGGACACCAACAATCTCTATCCCTGAGTTGACGCAGTTAGAGAGCGGGAAATCGATGATCCTGTAACGGCTTCCAAAGGGTACTGCAGGCTTTGCCACCGTCTTGGTCAGTACACCCAGTCTGCTTCCCTGTCCTCCTGCGAGTATCATCGCAACGACTTCAGTTCTTGACATAATGAACTACCTCCGTATATAAGCTTATTTTGTTTTCTTTTCTTTAGTTTCTGCCTTTTTGGAAGAAGCGGCTTTCTTTGTCCCGGTCTTTGCCGCGTTCTTCTTTACAGGCTTTTTTGCCGGAGCACCGGCAGTTGATTCCGCTGCTTTCTTCGCAGCAGGCTTGGAAGTGGTCTTCTTGGCGGCCGGCTTCTTTGCAGGAGCCTTTTCCGTCTTATCTGCTGTCTTCTTAGCCTTCTTCTTGACGGGATCCTTTACCTTCATGAAGTAGATGCCTGCAAGAGGCGGAAGATTTATCTTAACGTGATAAGGCTTGCCGCTAAGAGGCTCATCGATAGCCTCAAAGCAGCCATTGGCATCTGTAGCCGTAGGATATCCTGAACCGCCGTGACACATATCATCAGTATTGAATACTATCTTATATGTGCCGAGTTCGTAGACAGGCATCTCATATCCTTCAAGAGGCTGCGGAACCATATTAAGAGCAACATAAATATCATTACGCTTGGGATCAGGACAGGATCTCTTGTAGATGAATACGTTGTTCTTCGTATCATCGGCAGCTATCCATTCAAAGCCTGCCCATGTGTGATCATCTTCCCAAAGCTGCGGATTCTCAACATAGAATCTGTTGAGCTCGCTGTTAAAGTTCTGGAGCAGACGGTGTGATTCGTAATCAAGCAGGAACCACTCGAGCTGTTCATAGAAACGCCATTCGATAAACTGACCGAACTCTGCGCCCATGAAATTTAGCTTTCCGCCCGGATGGCTGATCTGGTAGAGCATCATGGTACGGAGAGACGCGAACTTTCTCCATATGTCACCCGGCATCTTATCGATCAGCGAATGCTTACCGTGAACGACCTCATCATGTGAAAGGCTCAGGATGTAATTCTCCGAAAATGCATACATCATCGAGAAACAGAACTCATCGTGATGCCATGCTCTCGCATATGAATCGGTTGAAAAATAATCAAGGGTATCATGCATCCAGCCCATATTCCACTTATGAGTGAATCCCAGACCGCCGTATTCAACGGGGTGTGATACTTTTGGCCATGCGGTTGACTCTTCAGCTATGAGCATTGCATGAGGATAGTTCTTACGGATAGTGGAATTGAGCTTCTTGAAGAAATCGATCGCTTCAAGATTCTCGTTGCCTCCGAATTTATTCGGAATATACTGCTGTCTTCCGTAATCCCTGTAAAGCATTGAAGATACTGCGTCTACACGGATACCGTCAAGATGGAACTCGTCGATCCAGAACACTGCGTTGGAGATCAGGAATGAGAGAACCTCATTCTTGGAGTAATCGAAAACATATGTGCCCCACTCCCTGTGCTCGCCGATCCTGGGATCAGAATATTCATAGCAGGGTGTTCCATCAAACCTGACCAGGCCTTCCATATTCTTTGGGAAGTGTGCCGGAACCCAGTCGAGAATAACCGCAATACCGTTCTGGTGAAGAACATCTACCATAAACTTGAAGTCTGCGGGAGTTCCGAATCTTGAAGTAACGGCATAATATCCTGTTACCTGATAACCCCACGAATCATCGAGCGGGTGCTCTAAGATAGGCATTAGCTCTATATGAGTGTAATGCATCTTTTTGCAGTAATCAGCAAGATCGATAGCCAGTTCCCTGTAAGTGAAGAAGTTTCCATCCGGGTGTCTTCTCCAGGAACCCAGGTGGATCTCATAGATGTTGATAGGCTTAGGTGCCAAAGCATCAGTACGGTTCTTAACAAACTCATCATCGTTCCAGATATAGTCATCAGGATCATATAATATCGATGCATTATTGGGTCTCGTCTCGAAATGTCTCGCAAAAGGATCTCCCTTCTCGTAGATCCTATTATCGGCACCTATGATCCTGTATTTATACCGGTCCCACTGCTGTGCATCAGGAACTTTCTGTTCCCAGATACCGGTCTTTCCAAGCATAAACATCTGGCAGTCATTGGGATCCCAATCATTGAAATCACCCATAACACTGACCATTCTTGCATTAGGAGCCCACACGCGGAATATAAAGCCTTTCCCGTTCTCATCCTCACACGGATGAGCGCCAAGGAATCTATAGCTCATATAGTTCTCGCCCTTGTTAAATAAATAAGCGGCATCCATTGGTGTAGCCATTCCTCCCTGTCACATTGTTCCGGCGTCAAAAAATATGCACGCCAAATATCAAGGGCACCCGCCCTCAATAACAGATATTATAAACCAAATTAGAGAAATTACCAACCGAAAATACAAAAAAACGTAGTTTTTCGCTCCTGGTTTTGTGCAAAATTACATAACATCAATCTGTTATGCATCATTAGTCAACACTATTCACTTCTGCCGGCCTTATGCCGTCTCTTTTCAATATACATCGCTGCATCAGCTTTTTTAAGACAGTGCTCAAAGACTTTGTTTTCATCCATTTCATAGCAGTCAGGATACTCAATATTGAAACCTGAACTGATCCTGACTCTATAATTCTTATTGTCCAGCTGAACTTTCTGTTCGATGATCATCCGGACTTTTGCTACAAAAGCAGCAGCCTTTTCCGCTGTATAGTTTTTAGCCAGAACTGTAAACTCATCACCGCCGGACCTTGCACAAATCTCATTTCCGTCAGTAGCTCTCAGCATTGCATAAGCTATTGTCTTTAAACCATAGTCACCTTCATTATGACCATAATTGTCGTTGATCACTTTCAAATCGTCCATATCTAAAGTGATAACTGCAAGACCGCTTTCAAGCTTTACACATTCTTTATAGAAAGAGGAGAAGTTCTCTTCCAATCCGCGGCGGTTATAAAGCTCTGTCAGCATATCCCTGTTGTATAGGAATTCAAGCCTTGCCACCGACTGGTTAAGATCTCTTTCTATACGTTTTGTCTCAAGGATAACGCCCAGATCAACGAACCATGATTGGACCGCTTTCTGCTCACGGAAACCTATCTCCGGCGTAACGATAAGATAACCCATATAGTACTGAAGATGATGCAGGGCAAAAATATAATACGGATTCGGGTTTTCAAGCATATCTTTGGGAAGTATTTCTTTCTTCCTGAATGTCTGAAGAGGAACATCAGTATTGCCTCTGTAACCTGCAACCACAGTCATTTCCTCATCAGTTGTAGTGAAATCATCGTTAACGATCCTATGCTTGTCCCAATCGGGAGCAAGACAGAGAAGCATATCCTTGAATCCGGTATCACTTTTGGCATTGTCACTTATTGCTTTAAAACATTCTTCAATGTCCACAGTATCTGATACGCTTATCATCAGATTGGTCGTTGATTGTGCTATTCCCGTAGCATTATCCAATCTCTTTATGTAAACAACCCGGAAATCTTCAATATTATCAACAGTCTTTTCCTGACATCCGCAGGACTGGTTACAGAAAAGCTCGCCAGTAATAAGCACGTCTTCAGAATATTTTTTTCCCTCCAGGATCTTAAGCATTGTTACTATCGCCTCATAACCCATATCATAAAATGGCTGTCTGGCAGTTGTAAGTGTCGGAAATCCGCTTGTTGCTTCTGCAACAGCATCAAATCCGGTAACAATAAGATCCTCAGGGACCCTTATCCCTCTTTCTTTGCAGGCATTGATAAGTCCGATCGCAGAATAATCATTTGCACAGACAACAGCGTCAGGAAGTTTCCTCTCACAGTTTTTATATGTCCTGAGTATACATTCAAGAGCTTCTTCTCCACAATCGAACCAGAGATTTCCATAGTAGACCTTCTCTTCTTCAAAGGCTATACCATGCTTCTCCAGAACAGATTTGAAGGCGTCAAGACGTTCTTGTGTAAAGTTTTGTATCTTATCACCTGCTACATGGTATATTTCTTTACATCCGTGGCATTCAATTACATGTTCCACCACTTTCGAGAATGTCTTTCGATCATCACAGCGCACATTTAAATGCGCCTCATCCTTGCCACCGATATTTATGATCGGAATGTCGTACCGGGAAAGTATCCTCTTCAGGTGATCTTTGATTATCTGACTGAAATAAGTACTGATCTTTATAACGCCGTCAAAATCATTAAGATCAGGAATATCAAAGCAGACTCTGTCACCAGCATCATATTTGGAGAATTCACCATAGTTTCTGCTGCTGTACGAGTCACCGAAACTGGCAAAAAATATAAGCTTGACCCCATACTTCAAAGCAGCGTCGATCAAGCCTTTCTGCATCTGTCCTGACATTTGCTCATATACATGAGATGTAAAAACAGCGATCTTTCTCATATTCTCCCCTGCAGGTATTCTGATTGCCTGCCATACTAACCTACAATACTAACAGTTTAATTATATAGCCTTTTATCTGACAGAATAATTAACTGAATGTTAATTAAGTTTAATATTTTACGCTACCGATAAATAATACACAGTGATATTCTATTCGCATTATTAACAGACGGAGAAACACAATGAAGTATTTTGTTGCATCTGATATACACGGAGATTCATACTGGGCAGAACGTGTAGTTAATGCTTTTACCGACAGCAAAGCAGACAGACTCGTCCTGTTGGGAGATATTCTTTATCACGGTCCGCGTAATGATCTTCCCTCAAATTACGAGCCTAAGAAAGTCATAGAAATACTGAACAGCATTGCAGACAAGATACTTGCAGTCAGGGGAAACTGTGACACTGAAGTCGACCAGATGGTCCTGAAATTTCCAATCATGGCAGATTATATCTATCTTGTAGATGAAGGCAGTATTTTCTTTATAACACACGGACATATATACAATCCGATGAACCTTCCTTCCATTATGCCTGAGGGTGCCATTCTGCTTACAGGTCACACACATGTCGCAGGAGATATGGATTTCAACTGTCCGGATGGCAGGCAGATACGCTATCTTAATCCCGGCTCCCCTTCTATTCCAAAGGAGAACACAAAGCCATCATACATCATCATCGAGAACGGAAAAGCTAAACTCTTCGAGTTCTGATCACTCTTCTTTCCGGTCCTGGGGAGTTCCGTTGTACTCAAGGCATAACATGGTTATATCGTCAAACTGTTCAGATTCCTCCACGAAATCATCAACAGCTTTTCTCATCTGCTTAAGGATTTTTTCCGGCGCAGAATCGGAAATCTGATTCAGGGAAGCAATCATCCGTTCCGTTCCAAACAGTTCATTTTGTGGGTTTGTTGCCTCAGGAACACCGTCAGTATAAAGGAACAGCTTATCGCCGGGCCTGAGTATTGTCTCGTATTCCTTGAACTTCAAGTTCTCAATGCCGCCTATAACGAAACCATGCTTGTCCTTAACAAGTCCAAATTCGCCATCTTTACGCTTGATCATAGGGTATTCATGACCGGCATTTGCAGCTGTCAGTTTACCTGATGATATCTCAAGAACGCCCATCCATACCGTAACAAACATATCCTCACGGTTATTAGCGCAAATAGCTGCGTTGGTATCTTTAAGGATCTGCGCAGGCGATTTTCCCATCATCGCATTATTCTGAAGAATGATCTTGGATGCCATCATAAACAATGCAGCAGGAACGCCCTTCCCCGATACATCCGCCATTACCATACACAGATGGTCATCATCAGCAAGGAAAAAGTCGTAGAAATCGCCTCCGACTTCTTTTGCCGGATCCATTGAAGCATATATATCAAACTCAGGACGGTCAGGGAACGCAGGATAGATATTCGGCAACATATCAGCCTGGATCCTCGTAGCTAAAGCAAGTTCCGTACCAATTCTTTCCTTCTCAGCGGTAATATGAGTGATCTGTGTAATGTAGTCGTGCATACGTTCTGACAGTGTAGCAAAGGACTCTGCCAGCACTTCAACTTCATCACCGGTTTTATAGACCTTCTCCATTGTGAAAGTCTGATTACTGTCGCTTATCGAGTTTATCTTCCTTGTCATCGTTTCAAGCGGCTTTACAATGTTATGCGCTAATATCAGAGCTGCTGCATTATCAAGCAAAACAACAATTACCGTAAAAACAATAACTACCCTTGAGGAGTATTTAACGCCATTTCTATATGTCTGTGCAGCGCTATCATTAATCGCATTATAGCTTTCAAGAAGTGATGCTGTGGGCTGATTTGTCAGTTCCTTATCAACGACCGAGATAACAGCCCAGCCGAGTGTATCCATCGGAACTCCGCAGATGTAATACTCTTCACCATCTATTTCCAAAGCCTTAAGACCGGTATTCTCCTGAAGAGCGAGCATAATAAAATCAGCAAAATCCTTATCTTCGTAATTTCGCAGATCCGGTGCATCAGGTGTTGCATCAACCTTAAAGACACCTTCCTCTTTTGGCGAGAAAATCATCTGGCCCTTGTCATTTACAACACAAAGGAAATTGTCCTTCGTAGATTTTTCCACAATATAATCGTTTATTGTATTCAGCCAGACATCAGCAGCAACGACTGCGACCAATTCACCTTCTTAATAAACCGGCGCAGCACACTCGATCATCTGGATATCAGTATAAGCATCATATTCAACCCCTGTAAAAATCATCTCGCCAGCCTCAACTGCCTGTACATACCATGAACGGTTGCGGATATCCAGCGTCAATGCAGATCCATCCTCAGCTACGAATGTGCTTGATCTGTCATTTACAAGGAGCATATTTCCGTCAGGCAAGCCCACAAAAACACTGCTGATCATTCCGGATGATTCATAGATCGCCTTCATTGTATCACTCATATTTGCAACAAGACCCAAATACTCTGATTCAGAAGGATCCACATCTTCTTCATGTATCAGTTGAACTGATACATGTCCGTCATTAACAATCGTCGGTGCAGTTACTTTCCGGTCTGAAAACCGTGAAGAATGTTCGAAAAGATTCTCTGTATATGTCTTCAGCATCAGAACATCGCCCTGTACATCCGAAAAAATATCGTTAGCAATATAAGCCTGCAAGGCAGTCGTCTGAGTCATGGTCGAATCAACAACAGACTCCATCGTCTTTTCAGATACGGCTTTAATGGAGGCCTGCTGTTCAACACCTGTCTCACCTACGATAGCAGCCAGGTTTTGCTGTTGAAAGTAGTACATGACTGAATAAGAACCATGCAATATAATAATGAAGATCGCTATAAGATTGATGATCTTTTGTTGCAACCCTCCTATCTTGAGACCCCATATTATTTTCATAGTTTATTTCCCTCCCACAGCTTATTACTTGGAATATCTGCCGATCATACAACCCATATTACCAATCTCAGGTAAAGCTGGTGTAGACGTGTTATTAACAAAAAAATTAATTATTTTAACGTTTATTACACGAATGAAAGTTATACCAAACAAAAGGACTGTCTCATTTCATTTTGAGACAGTCCCGGAAAATACTTTAATTTGTAAACAGGAACTTACTTAGCGAATGCAGCGCCCCTGTCAAATGCTTCCATATTGATAGGAATAAGATTGTGTTTTCTTTCAGGAAGGATCTCATAGAGTGACTTCTCGAAAGAATCTCTTGTGAAACAACCTGTAGCTGTAGCCATACAACCGAGCATTGTGATAGGTGCGAACATCATCTTGCCAAGCTCGGAAGCGATGTCAGAAGCTTCCATGGCGATAACCTTGATGTCTGTTCTTGAAGGTCTTGTCTTAATGAGTGAAGAGTCGAGGATCATAAGAGCGCCAGGCTTTAACTGCTTCTCGAACTTCTCCATTGAAGGCTGGTTCAAGCAGATAACAACATCTGCATCGTTAACTACGGGAGATCCGATAGGCTCATCTGAGAAGACTACGGAGCAGTTAGCTGTACCGCCACGCATCTCAGGTCCGTATGACGGGAACCAGGATACTTCCTTACCTTCATAAAGAGCAGCTTCTGCTGCCATCTTGCCTGCGGAGAGGATTCCCTGACCGCCGAAGCCGGCAAAA
>JAIKYD010000104.1 GCA_024683485.1 Saccharofermentans sp.
CTGCGGCGCATTCTTAAGCGCAGCAATATTCTCAGTTACAATACTTGAGACCATTATCCCTTAAATTCCCCAAACCTTTCTTACTTGATCACACATCTCAAGGACAGATGCCTGTGCCTGTGGCAATATCCCGAAATAATCGAGGAAAGCATGCGATACGCCGCGGTATCTTATATGCTTGTTAGGAATCCCTGCCTTATCCAAAAGCCTGGAATAATATTCAGCCTGGATCCTTAATCCATCGTACTCCGCAGTAAACACGCCTGTATAAGGCATGCCGGACAGATCAGCATAGATCGGACTTACATCTGGATTGCACTTGACCTCTTCATATCTTCCGCCTGAATAAGCCGTAAGGATCGCTGCCATCAGCGCATTATTGCCCTGTCCGTCTGCCCTGCCAAGCTGAAGTCTCGAATTGATGAGCTCTTTCTGTTCATCAGCAACATCATACATATCGAGACTCCACTCATAGAGATTATCCTGTGAATAAAGATCGACACAGGGATAGAAAAGACCTGCATAACTGAACTGTGCATCCGTCTTATTGTCAATGATCGCTGCAAGCGCAAGGTTTGCACCGGCACTGTCGCCAAAAAGTCCGATCTTTGTGTTATAGATCTTTAATGCCTCTTCATTCTTGTAAATGTAATCTACTGCAGCAAGAATATCCTCGATCGCAGCAGGATAGACATTCTCCGGTGCAAGACTGTAATCGATGTTAAAGACTTTGCAGCTGAGATTCTCAGCGGTGTAACGGCATGGTTCCTTATAGAACTCTGCCTTTGAAGCCATAAACGATCCGCCGTGGATATATATCATCACAGGCAGAGTCTTATCAGAGAGCTCAGCAGGCCAGTATGAGAAAACCTTAACTTCCCTGCCGTTTACAGTGATATCGAATGAATCTTCGCTTATAAGCTTGCTGCACATATCAACACAGTATGTCTTGGTGGTCTGGCGCATGCCTTCAACAGAGAACTGCATCGGCATGGACTTCTGGAAAGCATAGATGGCACTCCTTATGAAGAACTCCCTGGGATCCATCTTACCGGCGTAATCTCCGTCAGGTACGTCCTTGATCACGATCTCCTGGCTGCCGGTGTTAATGGTGGTGCCTGAATTCAATATTTTCGAGACCGATTCAAAATCACATTTATTCATAGAATTATACCTTTCCCAATATTCCGGATCTTCCGAAAACATAGCTTAACACTAAAATCACGAATAAAGACAAGATTCCGCCCAGGAACATAAACCACCCCTGATAGTAGAACAAAAGCATTATCAAAGTGGCTATGCAATACTTGATCGAACACGTGATGTAATAGATAACGCTTATCTTCTGTCTGTGCCTGATACCTGCAGAGAAAACATTGAGCACGGCGTGCATCGCAGTTACCCAGACGAAAATACCGATGAGCCAGAAAAAGAAATGCGGTATCTCGAACCAGACAAGGATCGATACTGTCAAAGTATAGAGCGTATAAAGCAGCGCGGAAATAAGCCCGTAAGCCCACAGGGACTTTTGAATCCTAACAGTATCTTTGATCGGTCTGAAATGCGTATTCTTATTGTTGTTCTCGTATATCGTCTTGATATCGATACCAGTAACCTTCATGCCTTCTTTGTGGGCGGTTACAAGAACGTTTAACTCATACTCATACTTGTTTCCCGGAATATCCTGAAGCCACATGCAAAGTCTTGCAGGAAAGCCTCTCAGTCCGGACTGGTTGTCACGCAGATAAACACCTGTAACTATCGTATAAACAACCTTGGACATATCATTGCCGATCCTGGACTTGATAGGGATCTTCTCAGACAAGTCCCTCATGCCAAGGACAATGCCGTCAGTCTTCCTCGTAAGCTTAGCTACACGCTCGATATCTTCGATCGCATGCTGGCCGTCGGAATCGGCAGTAACGATATAATCGACTTCTTCACTTAGATTATTGCCTATGTACTCGAATCCGCGCTTTAATGCGAACCCCTTACCCTTATTGATCTGATAACCGATGACATCCGCATAAACCGCGGCTCTCTTAAAGAATTCATTACACCGTTCAAGACTGCCGTCATTAACGGCAACGACTTTGAATCCGCGCTTATGAAGCTCTTCGACTAGGCGGAGGAACTTCTCGTCAGGATTATAAACAGGCAAAAGTACGGCAGTCTTCATCTGACCCTGATATTCCCTACACCTTTCTCTTAACCCGAAGCACACACGGACTAAAGCAAACTCTAACTTGTTATTTTACTATATTTAAATAATAAATAATACGAAAATCGAATATTCACTAATCCTTGATAAATGAGATATCTCATAAAGAAACTTATCGATTTTCTGGTTGAAAACACTATGATCTCACCTATTATAGTTTGTCGCTTTGGTTAGTGAAAACTTGCCGGGTTTTGCAGGTTTTCAGAGAAAACCAACGATTAATGATCAATATTTGTTATAAACGTTCGTGACGTTTTCAGAAATTTTGTCGGTTCTTTAGCGGTTTTTGTCGGTAAGTAAGATGACCTTAACCGTACCTTAATAATCCTATAATTCATTTGCACCTCAATATCAATAATGTTAATATCTCACTAATTAATTAATGGATGGAGGATAATACAATGTTTTGTACTAATTGCGGATCAATCATTGAAGAAGGCAGCGCATTCTGCCCGAATTGCGGAACCAAAGTTGAATCTATAGCACAGCCTGTTGAAGCACCTGCTCCGGTTGCAGCACCTGTTGAGGCAGTTCCTGTGGCTGCTACTCCTGTTGAAGAAGCACCTGTAGCTGCTGTACCGGTTGAATCCGAGCCTGTAGCTGCTGCTCCTATCGAGACAGCTTCGGTCGAAGCGACACCAATCGAAGCCGCTACCGTTGAAGCTACTCCAATCGAGACAGCACCTGTTGAGGCTACACCCATTGAAGCAGAGCCTGTCGCAGCAGTTCCTGTTGAGGCAGTTCCTGTTGAGGCAGTTCCTGTTGCTGCTACTCCCATTGAGGCGGCTCCTGTGGAAGCAGTACCTGTAGAAGCTTTCGCTGTTGGGGCAGCTGCTGTTGCTGCAGAATCAGTTCAGGCTGTTCCTGTTGAACCGGTACTTACTCCGGCACCGGCACCTGCACCTCAGCCGGTTCCTGTTGCACCTGTACAGCCCGTTTACGCT
The DNA here is from genome assembly GCA_024683485.1 of Saccharofermentans sp. Classification (GTDB taxonomy): domain Bacteria; phylum Bacillota; class Clostridia; order Saccharofermentanales; family Saccharofermentanaceae; genus Saccharofermentans. The sequence goes on from JAIKYD010000104.1 coordinate 3,166, forward strand.
CAGCCTTATGTACAGCCCACACCGGTTTCTCCTGTTTCACCTGTTGTCAGCGCATCTGATCCGAATCTTGCTAAGAACGTACTCGTTATGGGTATTATGGCTGTTGCATCTGCCTGCACAGTATGGCTTGGTTTCCTGGGAATCATTTTCGGTGCGATCGGACTTTCAAAGGCTAAGAAGTTTACAGAAGAATGCGGTCAGCTTTTCGGAAAAGCAAGGATCGGCAAATATCTTTCGCTCGGCGGACTCATCGGCGGCGCATGTGTTACCGCTTATGTGTTTATCTATTTGTTGATAATTATTCTCGCTATCGTAGCTGATTATTCTTGATAGATTCTGAAGTAACAAATAACAAATAAATTACTGCCCTGATTGTGAACGATCACTTTCAGGGCATTTTTTTGAAAAGTCATTATAAGCGAATTTGTTTTTTGATAAGCCGGTGCCTTCTTTGCTCTATATCACCACAGTGATACAATCAGATACTTAACCTCAACAGCCCTGAATATACTATACTGAACTGGATAGCAGTTCTTGTTGAGCATCGTCTCTTCAGCATCAAGAATCCAGTCGCGATGAGATCAAAGCAATATTTGATCGAGCATTTCGGAATCAACGTATATTCTTATGATCTGATCAAGGGTTACAGGGCTGACGATTCGTATTTTGATTTTGCTGAAGCTTTTCTAAATAATTCTATTACAGTAGAACAATTATCCCGGGCTATGCAACTGGAAAAGCTTGGCGAGCAGATTGTTCTGAAATCTCAGTTTGCATTTTCTAAGATCAAGTACGAGGGATTTGAGATTGCAGAGAAAGAACTTTTCTATGTACTTCGCAAAGCCAGAAACGATGAGGTCAATCGGGCATATGTTGACATTCAAGATGAAGAAAGCGACGGATTATTTATCCAGGATATTCTAAGGGGAGGCATTACAAATGACGATCCACGCATACCAAGAAACATATCTAAATAATGTACAGACCGCACTTGGCGATGCCTTTGACTATGCCATCAACACCTGTAAATTCTCTGGTGAACAATTTATAAAACTATTCACAGCCAGTTCAGTCAGCAAGCGGATCGAAAATGGCGAACCAGCAATCGTTGCCGGCAAAAGCGGAATTGAGATAACTCTTGATATTGTACTTGAAACTACAGGCAAACTGCTGGAATATGAACCTCATTATCACCTTGGCCGCACTCCGGAATATTGGATTGGATGGGCAGTCAGCTATTATCAATGGTTTTCATCAAGGAGTTATGCTGACATATTTAAGGTCCTCCCTTTTGATGATCTTAAGAATATGTATTACACACTCCACGAAGCTGACATAACGAAATTCACTGATATAGCGGACGAAAAGATCAAAGAATTCTTTAAAGATACAAATCTTAAACGTTTACGCACATCTTATGGCTGCTCACAGTCCGAGCTAGCCAAACTCTCTGGTGTATCTCTACGTTCAATCCAAATGTACGAACAGCGGAACAAGGACATCAATAAAGCAAGTGCCGATACACTCTACCGAATATCAAAAGCACTTGGATGCAAAATTGAAGATCT
>JAIKYD010000109.1 GCA_024683485.1 Saccharofermentans sp.
TCAGAAGACTTGATCCTCTATCATCAATAAGATTCAGCTTAACAATTCTTTGAGAGTTTTCATGATCGCCGGAACATCATATGGTTTTGCCAGGTGTCCACTCATACCGGCATCCAAGGCAAGTTGACGGTCCTCTTCAAATGCATTTGCGGTGACAGCTACAATCGGTATATTTGCCTTTTCTTTGTCTTCAAGTGCTCGGATCTGGCGAGTTGCCTCATAACCGTCCATTGTTGGCATTTGAATATCCATAAGGATAATGTCATAGTAACCGGCAGGTGCAGATATCATCTTCTCCACTGCCTCTGTTCCGTCATTAGCAATCTCTACCTCAAGACCGACATTTGTCAGGATATTCTCTGCGAGTATCTGGTTAAGCTGGTTATCTTCCGCCATCAAAACGCGGTTTCCTGAGAAATCCGGCAACGATTCCTGTTCATTCTTTTTTTTAGTCTGATTTTCCTAAACTGTCATAAACGGTTGAGCCATGACCTTCCTCAATTCGGACATAAACAACGGCTTGGAACAAAATGCCGTTACACCGGCCTCTCTTGCCTCAGCCTCAATGTCTGCCCAATCGTATGCCGTCAGAATGATGATCGGCACGCTGTCTCCGATAACTTTGCGGATCCTGCGGACTGTCTCTATTCCATTCATATCCGGCATCTGCCAGTCGATAATATACACCCGGAATTCATCAGCGTTATCCATTGCATCCTTTGCCCTGATCACAGCCTCTTTTCCATAGTTTGTCCAGTCAGGTCTCATTCCAATCTCACGCAGCATGGAACAAACAGATAGACAGGTATCTATGTCATCATCAGCCACAAGCACACGCAAGCCCTGCAGCTCAGGAAGAGGTTCAAACTTTTGGGATACGTTGCTGATCTTAAACGGAAGTTCAACAATAAATTCGCTGCCCTTTCCCTCAGAAGAATGCACTGTGATTTCGCCACCCATCATATCCACGATATTCTTCGCGATTGCCATGCCAAGACCTGTACCTTGTATCCCGCTGACAGTGCTGGTCTTCTCGCGGGAGAATGCTTCAAATAGCGTCTTCTGGAATTCTTCGCTCATGCCAATACCGTTATCTTTGATACGGAATGCAAAATTCGCAATATTGTCAGAGGACGATGGTTTCTCTATAACCCGGAAACTGATCGTACCTCCTGCAGGTGTAAACTTGATGGCATTGGACAAGATATTCAGCAGCACCTGATTCAGCCTGAGTTTATCCGCAATGATATCCTCATGCATCACGTCCTGGGTATCTATAAAAAGTTCCAGTTGCTTGGATGTGATATTCGACTGGATGATAGTCCGCAAATCATGGATTACATCCGGCAGATGCACTTCTGTCTCTTCAATGGTAACTTTCCCGCTTTCTATGCGGCTCATGTCCAATACATCATTGATAAGAGACAAAAGATGTTGGCTGGATACTGAGATCTTTCCGAGATAATCCTGCACCTGTTCTTTATTATCAATGTGGGATGCAGCCAATGCAGTAAAACCCACTCTTGCATTCATCGGTGTGCGGATATCATGTGACATATTGTTCAGGAATGTTGTTTTCGCGCAATTGGCATGTTCTGCTGAGATCAGCGCATCTGACAGAGCTTCCTGACTCTCCGCTAATTCGTTGTTTTTGTCTTCAAGCTCCTTCCTTGCTTTTTCCTTTTCTTCAACCTCATTCTTCTTATGCCGCACATCACGCACAAGCAAAAACACGATCACAGCTGCAATGATAAGAATGGCCGTACCGACCAAAGCCATATTGTCCCGCAATGCATCAATGAAACCGTAGGAATATAATCCGCCTGTATACCGATACGATATACCCTGGGCGTAATCGTCTCCAAGCACATTTACTCCACGGTTGAGGAGTTTAAGCAGTCCTTCGTTTCCGATCTTCACGCCAAAGCATCTGGCATCGCTATAACTTGTCTGGTAAAGCGACAGATCTTCATATTTTTTGTTGCGCAGAATATCGTTTGCCCTCAGACCATTCAAAGTCGCACAGCCGGCTTTACCGTTAAGCACAGCCAAAAGGCACTCTTCGCTCGATGGATAAAATGTAATCTTTGAATCAGGGTAATTCGTCAGCACAAAGTAATACTGCATGCGGTTATTCTCATTAACAGCGAAATGCTCTGTCGTCTTCTCACTGAATTCGCCCTTATAAACCAGCTCCGCAGATGATGAAGATACCGGATTGGACAGATAGATTCCGTTTTCTTCCGAATAGAACAATCCGCCACCAACAGGGAAAGCCACATCTATCTCTCCTGAACAGACAGCAGCGATCATGTCATCATAGCTCAAGTATCCGCTGTATGTGACCGTAATGTTCTGCATTCCAAGTGCATCCAGAATATCGGGAAAGATATCCTTGACTATTCCTGTCACTTCGCCGTGTTCATCAGTGTCACTGTAAGGCAGATAGTTTTCCAGATAACCGACGCGGAGCGTTGTATGCTCATTCATCCATTCCCGTTCTGCTTGCGAGAAGGCCCTTGCCGTAACACTGACAGAATAGTATTTGGCTCTCAGTGAATTCAGATAATTTGGTTCTTCCGCTGCCAGCAGTGTCTGAGCTGAATTCAATTCCGCCAACAGATCCGGCCTGTGGATATTTACGCATAAGAAATAATCTGAAGTTCCGAAAACAGTTAGCACTTCAGAATGCTCTCTGCTGTGTGCACCGTCACTTTCAGCTGCAAGAACATCTACTTCACGGGAATCAAATGCTTCGAACAACTGTGTGTAATCAGAATAAGCAACTATCTCCGCATTCACATGATTATCTTTAATATACTGTTCCAGAACACCAACCATGGCGCTGTCAAGCACACCGATCCTGCGTCCGTTCAAAGTGGCTGGATCAGTTGTGATACTGAGATCCTCATCGTACTTAACAAGGTAATAGGATTCGTTGCCCATTATGGCGTTCGGGTAACCGATTATCGAAGCCCTGTCTTCTTTCCACGCCAGACCAGCCAGCAGATCAATCTCACCATCGAGAAGCATTTGACAAAGCTCACCGAACTCACCATATACATATTCATATTCCCAACCTGTATATTCCGAGAGTTTACGGTAGTATTCATAGGCATAACCGCTCTTTACATCACCTTCCATGGCTTCGATAATACGCAGGAATTCAATTTCTTTCCCATACGGAAAGACAAAACATTGCATTCCGATAAGAACTATAAAAGCGAGTACGACCGCCTTAAGATCCCTGTCATTATTTCTATGTTTATTGAACAGTGTAAATATACTGATAGTCAGAAATGCCATTGCATAGAAAACGTTTAGAACAAACTTTATATATGAAAAATCAACACTGATATCCAGCACATCAGATAAACACAAAGAAAAAACCATACGCACAAAAGCAACTGGAATCCGGCAAGAATCATCTGTCCTTTAGAAGCTCCCGTGGAGGAACGGCTATTCTTTTTTATGAAATAGACCAACGCTGCTATTATGAAAAGGGTGCATACGATTTGAAAAACTATAGGCAACAGTAGATCCTCCTTGATTTTATACTCTTATTGTACTTCTGATGAATTATCTGCAGGTTACTATCCCACAGGAGTGTTGCCGATCTATTGCACTGCCCTCCTTGTTTGAGCCGGATGCATTTTGCCTGTTGGACCATATATGTGTAAAATCGAATCTATGAAGGACGTTATTATTGTATTTGTCATTTGCCTTCTCCTGACGGTAATACTTGAAGAAGGGACTGCACTGATGATCGGTATTCGGAAAGGATTTGACCTCACCGTTATCCTTTTCGCGAATACTCTTACAAATCCGATAGTTGTCTTAACGGGATTAGTGATGGCAGCGTACACCACGGTTCCCAGAGCAGTATATGTTGCTGTGCTTGAACTTGCCGCTTTCCTTGTTGAAGCACTTATATACAGAAAGCTTCTTTATACAAAGAAACCATCGCCTTTTATCGTCTCGCTCATATTGAACTGCGTCTCGTTTTTCATAGGAACGACTGTCAGCGGATTGATATTTAAACTGATACTGTGATCGAAAGGAGTCGTCTTGACTGTTAAGAGCAGAACTGCAAAAGCCGCATTACTGTATTTTGTTATCCACATGATGAATGAAGTGGTGTGCTATTTTATGCTCTACCGGATCATTAAGGATCCGGTATTCATCACAATGGTAGCCCTTATATATAATTGCATAGCTTTTGTCCCTCAGTTTTTCTGGGGTGCTCTTCGTGATCTCTTCGGAAAGTTCAGACCGGGGATCTTATCTGTCCCGCTGCTCCTTTCAGGATTTCTCATATTCTTTGCAGCCGGAGCTGAAGGATTTTTGTTTTGGGTATCGCTGATCCTGCTTTCGACAGGCAATGCCATGATCCATGTTGCGGGAGCAGAACTTACTGTCAGGACATCCGGCGGCAAGCTGACACCGGTTGCAGTATTTGTCAGTGGCGGTTCTTTTGGCGTTATCCTTGGTCAGGTACTTGCTTCGACTGATATGTCATTCTGGTGGATAGCACTTATCTGCGCATGCATGATGCCGCTGGTGATCGCGGGCGAGAAACTCTACAAGGATAACCCTGAGGAAGCTGACAGCTGTAAAGGATTTAATTATGTCATTCCAGGCCGGAGTGCCATTATCGTGGCACTTGCGGTATTCTTTATTGTCGCAGTCAGATCCTACATAGGATACGGGATACCAATGGCATGGAAGAAAACTCTTGTCGAGTCCATTCTTCTTTATGTATTCATGGGAATAGGGAAAGCTTTAGGAGGAATACTGTCCGACAAGATAGGCATACGCAAGACAGCTTTTATCTGCATAATCGGTGCTCTGCCTTTTCTGCTCCTGGGAAATAGAATAATGATAGTATCATTGAACGGCATTACTTTTTTCAGCATGACAACTGCAGTTACGCTCGGCATGGTCATTTCGGTAATAAAGGTCGCACCTGGTGCGGCATTCGGAATCACAACGTTCGCGCTGTTTGCAGGTGCTGTCATTTCCTGGTTCGTTAAGAGCGACAGTCTTACCGTAAATGTTCTTATCCTTGTGATCACATCAGCAGTGTGTTTTCTGCTGTCTTTGTATATACTGAAACCGGAAAGGAAGGTTACTTGATATGGATTTTTTGCTTTTTGATATTATGGGACCCGAAGCAGCACCTGCTATTCTAAGCGTACTCGCAATATTAATCATCATTATTTGTGTTGTTGTCAGTGTGGTTATCGCGAGCATAATCGTTCTTATAGTTCTGTTAAGGAAAAAGAAAAGAAAGGATCAAGCTGCAGAACAGAACAAAATAAGTTAATCATTGGGTCAAAGGATTAACTCAATATATTCGGGATTATCCCAACAATTATATTGTTCACTGAAATTTGTATCTATAATCCGGTCGCCTGTAACATTGCCATTCTCAACAGAATGGATCTTAAACTGATCAGGTTTCAGATTGCGACTCGATCTCGTACTTTCCCTTGGCTATCCTGTCTTCAAAATCTGCCACAGGAAGAGGTCTGTCAAAGTAATAGCCCTGAGCGATATCACATCCGTTACTTCTCAGAGTGTTAACGTGTTCTATGGTCTCGACGCCTTCAGTAATGCATTCCATTCCCAGCTGATTT
>JAIKYD010000108.1 GCA_024683485.1 Saccharofermentans sp.
AATTATTGCTATGACCAGAAAAATAGCACGAATAGTGTTTGTAATGCTTGAGAACAGAGAACCATTTAATCTTGAACTCATGTTGAGCAAATAAAGAAAAATACAGCAAACAGCTTAAACTGTTTGACTTTTTATAGGAGTTTACTTATGAATAGAATGGGAATAGGAAAGAAAACTGTGTTGTTGTGTCTTGTCGCTGTTTTTGCTTTTGCAGGAACTGCCTGCACCGAGAAGTTATATCCCGATGCGACTGTGACGCAGGCAACGGTTCAGACTACTGTAGATCCAATGTCTTTTTCGGTGATCGATGCGAAATTCCGTGATTATACTTTCGGTATTAATGAATATATGAGAGAACACGGCTCGGAGGTAAAGCAGAACAGGATATCCGGTTCAACACCCAATGGCGTTGCGGCTGAATGCACATATACGATTTCACCGGACAGCAAATATGAGTCGCTTCAGATGGAGAAGAGACTTGATAATGCTGTTCAGGTTGATGAGTATTTTAACCTTGGCGATTCGGTCTTTGTTGCCAGAACTACTATCTATGACGATGGCAATTTCGATCCGGTAGATAAATACTATATTATAGACGGTGGTCTATATAAAGTTGACGGGCTGGCCGGAACGGTTACTAAGCTTGCCGATACTGCCAGCGAAGAAGGCGGATCAAAGAAGACCGAACTTGACCTTTTTTACTCATTTGACGAGATAAGAACGATCTATGGCTAATGATAATCCGGTGACGGAGCAGAAGGATTTTGAAGGATATACCATGGGGGAGGGCGTCAGAGACGGCCTTCCTATTGGTTTAGGGTACCTTTCGGTATCATTTACTTTTGGCATTCTTGCAGTTTCAAGAGGGTTGTCATGGATTCAGGCAGGGCTTATATCGCTTACTAATATCACTTCTGCAGGACAGGTGGCAGGACTCGGAATAATGACGACCGCCGGCGGTATCCTTGCCATGATCATTTCGCAGATCGTGATCAATCTGCGCTATTCACTTATGGGCATCGCGTTGTCACAGAAGGCTGACAAGACAATGACACCGCTGTTAAGGATCCTTCTGGCCTATGGAATAACAGATGAGATCTTCGGCGTTGCCGTAAGCAAGAAATATGAGTTTGGCGCAAGGTATTTCTTCGGACTGACTATTCTTCCGGTAACAGGATGGGTAGCAGGCACCGTCATAGGAGCGATCCTTGGCCAGATATTTCCGGATTTCATAACAAATGCGCTGGCTATCGGCATATATGGAATGTTTGTATCTATCGTAGTTCCTAAAGCCAAGCACGATAAGGTGATACTTTTCAGTTCGCTTCTGTCCTGTGTACTGTCATGTGCATTCTTTTATATTCCATTTTTATCTGAGCATGTTACCCAGGGATTTGCCATCATTATCACTTCTATAGCGGCTGCCCTTACAGGTGTACTTACAAGAAAGAAAATGGAAGGAAAGACGGGGATTGCAGCAGGGATCGTGACAGGTCTGATACTGATAGGAATCATGGTCTTTCTGTCACCATATTATACTGATCCCGATACCGGTGCTGTTATTGCTGATGGTCCGGAAAGAATGCTCGACAACAGGATATTTGTTCCGCTCCTCATAGTGATGGCTGTTACGACTTATCTTGTGCGCATGATTCCTTTTGCTGTTTTCCGCAAAAAACTGGAGAGACCTTCAGTGAAAGCTTTTTTTGACTATATTCCTTATACAGTTCTTTCTGCCATGACATTTCCGGCGATCCTTTATTCTACAGGTTCATTCATAGCTGCTCTTATCGGATTCGGAGTTGCCATGATCCTGGGGTTCTTTGAGAAATCTCTGATAGTGGTTGCTGTCGGAGCGTGTCTTGCGTCTATGTGTGCCGGCGTCATTCTGATGTATATCTGAGAAAAATACGGGCTGCCTCAGTATCTGAGACAGCCTTATTCATATAATGGAGCCCCCATCCGGATTTGAACCGGAGACCTCATCCTTACCATGGATGCGCTCTACCTGCTGAGCTATAGGGGCAAGTTAAAGCCTATGAAGTATAACACAGTAATAGATACTTGACAACAAAAAACGAAATCACGCTGTTCCTTTAATGTTGACAACAGCACCCAAAGATTATACAATCATTTAGCATTTTGCAACTTATAATTCGGAGCATGGAGAAGTCGCCTAGCCTGGTCGAGGGCGCACGACTGGAAATCGTGTAAACCCCAAAAGGGTTTCGAGGGTTCGAATCCCTCCTTCTCCGCCAAAGATAACCCCTGCAGATATTGTTTGCGGGGGTTTTTGATTTCCATAAACCTGTTTATAAGGGCGAAAATACGACAAACGATGCAAAAAAGAGCTGTTTTAGCGGTTGCACAAATTAATGTGTGACCGCTTTTTCTTTTGAATTTCCATTAAAAATTGAGCAATATTCACTTTTAATATTTATTGCACCCCAAAATACTTCAAAACCCATATGCTATAATTGTCTTATAAAGAAAGTTTTAAACACTTAGATTCTTTCCGGAGAATAGATCATATGAAACTTACAAGATGGGGAATACCGCTTTCAGCAGATGTTAAAGCTTCGTGCAAGGTCTGATAAAGGACGATACCTGTACGAAGCGGTAATACAAAAGAGATTATCGTCCGATATTGGCTTTGCACTTGTTCACAAACAAAGAACAATAAAGGAGCAAAGCTATGTTTACTTTCCAAACTATTAAATACCTCAAGACATTTCTGATCTTGTGGTTTTCACAGACTGTATCAGAACTTGGTACAGCCATGACTGATTATGCACTGGTTATTTGGGTGTACGAACAAAAGGGGACCGCTTCGAGCGTTACTCTTCTTACATTGTGCATCTTTCTGCCGACGATCTTCTTCCGTTTCATTGCTGGAACAATTGCTGACAGGCGGAATAAGAAACAGATCATGCTGATCTCGGATCTCGTTGCAGCCTTAGGGACATTTGTCATATTCGGGCTTTATTCGGTTTCCTCTCTGGCGGTATGGCATATCTATATCATCAATACCTTAATGAGTCTGATGAATTCATTTCAGGTACCGGCTTCATTTGTCGCAACGAGTATACTCGTGCCTGAAAAATACTATACGAAGGCAAGCGGATTGCAGGGAATCTCAAACTCTGCCGTCAGCATTCTTGCACCTGCTCTGGGAAGCGTATTTATAGCTTTCGGCGGTATAAAAACGGTGCTGATAATTGACCTTATCAGTTTCGGATTTGCTTTTGTGACATTAATGTTTTTTATCAAGATTCCCGAACCTGTCAAAACTGAAGAAAATAGTGTTGCGTTTTTTAGGAGTTGCCTTGACGGAATACATTATCTAAAAGGGCAAAAAGCGCTGCTGCATTTGACGCTTTTTGTTGCTGTGATCAACTTTTTTGCAAAACTCGGCGGCGACGGAATGATGGCTCCGTTCGTTCTTGGCAGGACAGGCAACGATCAGAGAATATTAGGAATCGTTCAGAGTTCGGTTTCAGCAGGACTTCTTATCGGAAGCCTTATTGCTACTGTCATGAAACCTGCGAAAAGGAAATGCCGGTTTGTTTTCATCACATGCGCACTCATATTCACGGGTAACATAATAAACGGTCTGAACGTGCTGCCAGTCATATGGTGCATTTCAAACATTGGCACTTACGTGACAGCTGTTATTATGAACGTGAATCTGACAACTGTAATGCGCGAGAAAGTTCCGTTGCAGATGCAGGGAAGAGTCACTTCTGCTCAGGATACGTTAAAGAACTGCACGATTCCTTTAGGCTTGTTCCTGGGTGGAATACTTGCTGATCATGTTTTCGAGCCGTTTATGGAAAACGTAAACTTCTTGACAGGCATCTTCGGAACGGGACACGGTGCAGGTATTGCATTGATCTTCTTTATATCAGGTGTTTCCGGGATGATCATAAGCCTGATCAGATTGACGAAGCCTGTATATAAAGAACTGGATCAATAGGTGTGTGCACATCGTTGGTGTGCTTTTTGGATTAACGGATTTTTGCTATTGGCTGTATGTTACTGATCTCGGTGTGGACTGTTAATTAAATTTCCAAAGCCGCGTAATACAGATGGTTTTATGAGTGTGTAAAAACAGGAGGCTGCCTCAGCATTTGAGACAGCCTCTTTGCACTCAGCCATGCAGACATTGATTGTTGTCCGCGTGTTTAGTCAACGTTCTTCAATGCCACATCCATAGGTATTTTCCTGATTCTGAAGAAATCAAGTGCAGATACAAACCCGTAACCGATAAGCAGATATAATACTGACAGGACCATAGATGCGGGACTCATATAGAAGGCAAAATAGCCGTCCATCTGCAGCATAAAAGCATGGAATATCCAGATCATCATAAAGTAGCCTATAACAAGACTTATGACTGTAAATACAATTACCACGGCAGCAGTCGGAATGATATAGAGCGATCCGATCTCGCTGTTTTTGAACCCGAGTATCTTTACCATAGAGATGGAATGCTCATTTCGCTCGATTATTATCTTGGCAAGAAGATAGATGAGTGCAGCTGCGAGGATGATCATCGCATATTTGAATATATTGATAAAACTGCCTACTGAATGCATAAGCTGGGTAGTTACCTTTGATATATCATCAACGGTAATGACAGTTGCTATATCCTGTTCATCTATATCCGTTATCTCGTTCCTCGAGAAGAAACCTGAGAATTCATCATCTTTCTTACCGAAAGTCTCATTAAAACTGTTGTTGCCCATGAACACAGCGATTCCGCCTTCGTAATCAATAAAGCCGTCCACCGTGAATTCATATGACTTATTCTCATATTCCTCATGAAGGTTTATGACAGTTCCGGACTTGATATAAAACTTTTCTCTGAAAGCAGTCGAGATATAGACATGACCTGCGGGAATATCTGCCGGAAGATCTATATATTCGCTGTTGCCGGAGATGCCATAAACAGTAACGCTCTCGTCGCCGCCGCTGCCCATTCCGTCACGCATCGAAGATGTATTCTCTTTGGGATACATGAGATTTGTGCAGCTGAATCTTTCGGCACTTATCTCATCTGTGCTGATAACGTTTCCGTCTGAGTCTTTATAACCCATGAGCATATACTGGTATTCAGCGAAAACCATTTCGGGTGCTCTTTCTCCGTAATTGTTCAGAGAATCCAGAAGACCAAATCCAAAACAAAGCATAAGTTCCGACAGGATCACACCGAAGATAAGCACTGCATAGTTAGGCATATTCTGGAACAGTACCCTTAATCTGAAACGGTTTAGGAAAGACCAAGCCGGGATCCTCCTTGCCTTCGTGCGCTTTGTTTTCGAAAGGTCATGTCTTAAGAATTTCAGGGGGCTTAACTGAAGTTTCTTTACGATAACGAACAGGTTGATAAAGAACATCAGCAGAAGCGGTATAACAGTCGTTTTAACGAGAGCTGACGGACTCCACACCAGCTTAGGCTCAGGGATGCTGTAAGTGCTGAAGTAGATCTTGACAGCCATGTCGCGGAAAGCAGTATATCCCAGAATATTACCGAGTGCTGCACCTGTCAGAGTCACAATAACAGGCATGGACATATAGTGTACAATAAGTTCGCCCTTGCTGTATCCTGATGCACGCAAAGTACCTATAACGGATGCTTCCTTGTCTATCGTGTTGCTGATCGTGATAGCGAAGATAAATGCAATAACTGCGATCAGAATGTAGCAGAATATTCCCGTTCCAGTAGAATCCCCTTCAATATCGGAAGGGGCAAAGTTCCTCGCCTGGCTCAGATATACAGGAAGATAATCCTTAATATCATTATCATCCACAAGAGTCTGTGTGATAAGTGCTTTAAGAAATCTTTCAGAGTAATCTGCCTGTTCGACTTTTCCGTCAGGCTTAACATCGTACAAGAATGAATAGTTGTAGTGAAGTCTCGAAGTAAGATTGTTGAACGCTTCGGGTGTCATCATTGCAACATCAAAGCCATATGCATCGAACATCAGGTCTGTATTTGATTCGTGCATCGTAAGATAGTTGACGTATGACAAAAGACCGACCACTTCATATTCATTGCCGCCTACGGTGATCACATCACCAACTTTCACACCGACGGTATCAGCGTGATTTCTGTCGATCGCGATCTCATTTTTATTCTCAGGTGCGCGGCCTTCTATGAATGATGCAAGGTCAATTAAAGAATCACTCTTGAAGATCCTGACAGTAGAATCTTCTATGCCGTCATTGTTGCAGTCTTCTGATTCATTGCGGTAGAAGTGTTCATATACTGTAACCGTAACAGGATAAAAGTTATCATCATCAAGACCGTATTCTTCTTTGATATCGTTCCATTCCTCATCGACTGCCTCAATAACCGCATCATGTGCTTCAGAATACGCTTCATTCACAGCATTCTTGAATTCGTCTGATTTTCTTGCTTCTTCAAGCGCACTGTCGAGATTCTCTTCCATTGCAGTATCTATGTAACTCTGGATCATGTCTTCATCAGTTACACCAAGTGAGGCACACTGTGTCCTGACACCGTCCTCTATGGCCTTGTTGACCTGCTCATTGAGTTCTTTTTCTACCGCGTCGGAAACTTCCCTGTCAGCTTCCTCAATGCCTTTGCTGATGAAGTACTGTCTGACATCAGCTTTTACGCCGGTGCTTATTCTCTCTAAAAGTTCCAGTGAAGCCCGGTGTGACAGTTCAAAGCACCCATCCTCAAGATTGAGTTCTGTCTTTCCTGACTCTATGGAAGCGTTCATGCTCTCACGGCCGACATACATGCCTGAGATGACACCGATCATCATAACCATGAATATGATGATGACCAGATATTTGTGCCAGTCAGAAGCGAGTTCCTTCGGGATTCGCTTGATCAACGGATTTCTCATAGGTCACGCCTCCTTACCACTCGAGCCCGGAAGCAGGGATCTTATTTCCGTTCAGATCGTTATGACGTACCACGCCGTCTCTTAACTTGATAACGTGATCAGCCATATACTTGATCGCTTCGTTGTGTGTAACCATTATGACCGTACTGCCGTACTTGCTGTTGCAGTCTTCGATAAGTGCAAGTATCTCTTTACTCGTCTTATAATCAAGAGCGCCTGTCGGTTCATCGCACATCAGTATATCCGGATTCTTAACGACGGCACGTCCTATTGATACTCTCTGCTGCTGTCCGCCTGACAGCTGGTTCGGATATTTGTATTTGTGATCCTGAAGCCCGAGTGTCGTAATAACTTCCTCAACATCGAGCGGCTTGTCTGAAAGATATGCTCCGACTTCAATATTCTCTTTCACATTCAGATTCGGGATCAGGTTGTACATCTGGAAAACATAACCCAGGTGCTTTCTTCTGTAGACAGTCAGTTGTTTCTCGTCCATATCCTCGAGCTTGTCTCCGTTTATACTGACAAAGCCTGAATCCGGTGTATCTATTCCTCCAATGATGTTCAGAAGCGTGGATTTGCCTGATCCTGACGGTCCTAGCAGCACGCAGAACTCGCCCTTCTCTACAGTGAAGTTCATTCCCCTTAAAACTTCCTGTTTTGCTTCTCCTGTACCGAAACTCTTTTTGAGATCCCTGATCTCAAGAAAACTCTCCTTCATGTTGTTCTTTCTCCTGACTTTATAGATTTTTCAATTCCCTAAAGCCTTTAAACAACAAAAGACCCAAGTACAGCGGAACTATACCTGGGTTATTACTCAAACTTATGATTTGCTTATAACACATGTATAGTTGAACTATACATGAGTCTCGCAATTTAAAACAAGCCAGACCGTTAAGGTCAGGATGTTGACTTGCTACGCCAAGGCGCTTGCTACTCCCCCATGGGAATTACTTCGTGAATGTAACATATTGAATGATGACTGTCAACACAGGACTTTCTGAAATGATACAATTCAGGAAGAACGTGGTCGATACTGAATAAATACTGTCCTGGAGAAGTAGATGATTATGAAAAAACAGACACAGATATCAGAGAAGGCATATCAGTCTTCCGGTTTTATCAGAAAATACCAGAAACTTGTATCTGATGTTGTAATCCCGTGGCAGGAAAAGATCCTGTGGGATGATGCTCCGGATACTGAAAAGAGCCATGCTATAGCCAACTTCATAAATGCCGGGAAAGTGCTCCGGGGAGAAGATCCCGGAGACGGATTTTACGGTATGGTCTTTCAGGACAGCGATGTTGCCAAATGGATCGAGGCAGCTTCTTATTCCCTGATGAATACACCTGATATCACACTGGAGAATGAGCTGGACAAAGTCATCGGGATAATCGTTCAGGCGCAGGATGAAGACGGATATCTTAATACATATTTCACTGTTAAAGATCAGGATAAGAGATGGACCAATCTTCATGAAGCCCATGAGCTCTATGTGGCCGGGCATATGATAGAGGCTGCCTGCGCCAATTTTGAAGCGACAGGCAAACGTGTCCTTTTGGATTGTATGATAAGAAATGTTGAGCATATCTACGATCACTTTATTTCCAAAGGCAATCCAGGAGTGCCCGGACATCCGGAGATCGAACTTGCGCTTATGAAACTTTACAGACTGACCGGAAACAGCCATGCTCTTGAATTGTGCAGTCATTTTCTTAATGAGCGCGGCAAAGATCCGGAACTGTTTATCAACGAAGCTTCAAAGCGTGACTGGAGTGTATGGAATTCCAATCCAAAAGATCAGGGTGATCTGGAATACCGTCAGTGTGACAGACCTCTGCGCAGTCTTGAGAAAGCAACGGGACATGCTGTCAGAGCTGTTTATCTGTATTCCGGAATGGCTGACTTCGCTTCTGAGACCGGAGATGATGAAATGTTGTCTGCCTGCAGACGTTTGTGGGATAACATCGTAAAGAACAGGATGTATGTCACGGGCGGCATAGGTTCGACCGTTCAAGGAGAAGCGTTTACTGCTGACTATGATCTCCCTCCTGACACTGCCTATGCTGAGACCTGTGCGTCTGTCGGACTGATATTTTTCGCTTCCAGGATGCTCGAAAACAATATCAGGGGAGAGTATGCAGATATAATGGAACAGGCATTTTACAATACAGTTCTGGCGGGAATGGCTCTGGACGGAAAAAGATTCTTTTATGTAAATCCGTTGGAGGTCGATCCGGGCATCTCAGGCATAGTTCCAACCCACAGGCATGATCTTCCGGTAAGACCGAAATGGTATCAATGTGCCTGCTGTCCGCCGAATGTTGCAAGACTTATTGAATCATTCGGCAAATATGCCTATGGCGAAAATGATGATACTGCGTTCTGTCACATGACCGCAGCCGGAACCGTCAGGTTCAGAAACGGAATGGTCCTCGACTGTAAAACAGATTATCCGCATAGTATGAATGTTAACTATTCGGTCAGCGGAACGGGAAGGCTTGCAATCCATATCCCTGGCTGGAGCAAAGAATTTAAAGTGACAGTTGACGGAAAGGATCACAATGCTGAAAGGCGGGACGGCTACATCTATATTGATGTTAACGGTAAAGTACAGATAGAAGTGGTTCTTGATGATACACCGCATTTTGTATATGCTTCCCCGCGCATCCCGAGGATCTCAGGAATGATCGCTCTGCGGCGCGGGCCGCTCATTTACTGCTTTGAGGGCATTGATAACGGAAGTGTGAAGTCGGTCAGGATCAACAGAAATTCAAAGCCATGCGTTTCAGCTTATTCCGCGGAACTTGGGGCACATACCTTGTTGGTGGATTCATTCATTGAGCAGGATACGGATGAACTCTATACGGAAGAACAGCCGGTTCTGGGTCCTTATGAGGCAACAGCGGTTCCTTACTATACCTGGGGGAACCGCGGTGAGACTGAAATGCGTGTGTGGATGCAGTAAAAAGCCGTATAATATCGGGAAAACATTAAAGACAAGCACGGGAATGATTTAACTGTGAACGATTTACTTATTCAGGAAACAAAAGACTATACAAGAGAACTGTTCAGCGGTAACTCTGACGGGCATGATCTGGATCACAGCCTCAGGGTGTATTCGAATGCAATGCTGATAGCAAAAGAAGAACAGGAATGCGACCTGGAAGCAGTTGCACTCGCAGCACTTCTCCATGATGCTGATGACCATAAGCTTTTCGATACTGAGGATAATGAGAATGCGGTCTCTTTCCTGAAAGCTCACGGTGTTGATGAACAAAGGATCAGGTTCATCGTAGAAATAATCAGATCAGTCTCATTCAGCAAGAACCGCGGAAAGACACCTGATTCGGCGGAAGGTAAGATAGTGCAGGACGCCGACAGACTTGATGCGATGGGTGCCGTAGGCATAGCCCGTACCTTTGCGTACGGCGGTAAACATGGAAGACCGCTTGATGGCGGAATAGAGCATTTTCATGAGAAACTGTTATTGCTGAAAGATGAGATGAACACATCAAAGGGCAGGGAACTGGCTGAATCCAGACATAGATTTATGGAGGAATACCTTGCACACTTTGATTCGGAAACAGAATTGATCAGCAATTGAAAGAACAAACACAAAACAGGGGGATAAAAATGTCTAAGATTATGTTTTTAGCGGATCTGCACGGGAATATGCCTGCTACGCTTGCAATTGAGAAAGAGATCGAAAGGATCAAACCAGACGATCTGTGGTTTCTGGGTGATGCTGTCGGCAAGGGGCCTGAGAGTGACCAAACACTGGATTGGGTAAGGAACAACTGCCGGCATTTTATAGCAGGTAACTGGGATCTGGGATGTGTTGAGGCATATAGGACAGGTGTATCCGGCATAAAACCCGATGATTCCTGCTGTGAGAAGTCGGAGAAGGATCGCAGGGAATGGCTCGAGACACTTTCTTTCTACTGTGAACAGCTTGGAAAAGAACGTCTGGAATGGCTTGAATCCCTGCCTCAGGAGGACGAGATCCTGATAAGCGGAATAAACTTCCGTCTTGTACATGGCAGGCCCATTGATATCAACTACCATCCTTATCTTACGATGGATGAGTTCCGCCCGGGGTTTACTGATACAAAGGGAAAACTCCATGGCGGCTTTATAAGCGCAGACTGCCATATGCCGTATATCCGTGAAATGGATCTGGGTTATGCAATTAATACCGGCAGCATCGGTAATTCCCTTGGTGTTACAAGATGTCATGCACTTGTGATCGAAGGGGAACCGGGAGCCTCAGAATTGTCACCGATAAGCATGAATATTCTCAGCATTCCATATGACAACAAGCTTGCGGCAGAGATCGCGGACAGATATCCGTTGCCGAACAGGGATGCTTATAAGAAAGAGATCATGACCGGAGTATACTCGAGATAAAATGCTGGATTATAAGCCGGGTTCAGTTTTTGTTTTCATTTTCTTAATTTATCTTTAGGTTTTGCGTATTATAATTCTAAATAGTATGCACGTCAGTGTTTGATCAAAAGGAGATTGTGGTATGGCAGATAAGAATTTGAATGATTACAGTGCAAATGATGTTTCAGAACTGATTCTTGGCAATGTTGATGCGGCCATAGTAGTCGATCCGTCGGTCGATAAGTACAAGGCGATTATCCGCCGCGGTTTTTTTGAGAAGTTTCTCGAAGAAACCGGCAGTTATCATGATCTCATATTGGATCTGTGGTTCCATTTCAATGATTCACATGAGAAGGTAGCCGAGGATTATCAGATATTTGCTGATAATACGGGAAATTTCAAAGGCAAGTACAGCCGCCGGTTAAAGATCGCTCTTGAGAATGAGGAACAGTCACATCTCGTGCAGCTGACAGTCTATCCTTTCGAGGATTCAAAAAAGTATATCTTTGTTCTGGATGAATTTATAGACAACGATTCTTTGCAGGAATCGCTTACGACCAAAAAGATCAATACGATTCAGGGTTCTTATCTGTTCTCTATGTATATCGACCTGGTCCAGGATACAACAAGCAGTATAAATGTTGCGGAGATTTCCGAGGATGTTGTTAATTACAACCTGAAGTATTCCGAGTGGAGAATGATGATTGTAAATATGTTCCAGCCGGAAGACCAGGAACAATTCCTCCGCCGGACTGATCCCGAGTACCTTAAAAAGAATTTTACTCCGGGACGCACATCTTCTTATGACTGCATGATGCGTAATCTTGAAGGTAAATATATCTGGGTCAAGCTCATATTCAGCCGTGCCCAGACCAATAATGATGATGATTACAGATTTGTCTTCCTGGTTCAGGATATCCACGAGAACTCGATGGAGATCCTGTCCACACTTAAGAAATATGAGGAGATGGCGATTACGGATCCTCTCACAGGTGTTTATAATCACGGAGAGATCGAGACACAGCTTCACAATGCACTGGCACTCCGCCAGAAGTATGATGATCCGGTTTCTGTCATGATGCTCGATCTGGATATGTTCAAGAGTATTAATGATACATATGGTCACTCTGTCGGTGATACGACACTGAAGCATTTTGCAAAGATCATGAGAGATCTTACTGTTGAAGAGAATACTTCCGTAGGCCGCTGGGGCGGAGAGGAATTCGTTATAGTCTGCTATGAGAAAGATGCGGATGAGGTAATGAATCTGGCGGAAGAACTCAGGAAGAATGTTGAAGTGTATTCATTCCCTGAAATAGGTCATATAACATGCTCGATCGGTGTCACCGAATTAAAGGCAGGCGATACATTTACTGAAGCATTTAACAGGATCGATAAAGCAATGTATGCTTCAAAGCATGACGGAAGGAATAAAGTTACCATATTATAAGATATGACTGATATCTTGATCGTTGAGGATAATGAGGAACTGGGAGTACTGATAAGGGACTTCCTGATCCGTGACGGATTTACCGTTGTCTGGAAGACCACCGGAGAAGAAGGATTGCTTGCTCTTAAGGAAGAGAAGTTCCGCCTTATGCTTTTGGATGTCATGCTCCCCGGAACTGACGGATATGAGACACTCAGGAGGCTGCGGAAGGATCTGGGGCTTCCTGTTCTTATGATGAGTGCCAAAAATGACGATCAGAGCAAGATATTAGGTCTTGATGTAGGCGCTGATGATTATATTGAGAAGCCTTTCTCTTTTCCTTTCCTCTCATCCAAGATAAAGGCGGTCCTGCGCCGTAATTACGACAATGCTGACGAACATAAGGAACTGACATATAAGGATATCAATGTTGATCTTGATGATATGACAGTCCGGAAAGGTGAGCGTATCATTCCTGTTAACGGCAAAGAACTTGAGATCCTTATCTATTTCCTTAAGAATCCGGACAAAGTTATCCATAAAGAAGTTCTGTTCAATGCAGTCTGGGGTCCTGACTGTTTTTCCGAGATCTCGACGCTGACAGTTTATATCCGCTGGCTCCGTGAGAAGATCGAGGATGATCCCAGGGAACCCAAGTATATCCATACAGTATGGAGAGTCGGCTACAGGTTTGGAGAGGCTTCCAACTGATGCGCAAATACCTGGGCAAGTATATTCTTCTGTTTGTCATCTGCCTTGCCTTAGGCATATCTGTTTTTCTGTTTATTTCCGTTTCAGAAAACCGGTCTGAAGGCCGGCGTCAAACTTTGATGAACCGCGTTGCCAATGAGCTTTCCTCGGACAGCACAACTGATATAGAAGCGCGTCTTTCAGAAATTATGGAGTCAAATAACTGGGAGAAGGAATACGGTAAGAAAAATGTTCCTTCAGATATCAGGTATATCAGAGCTGACAACGGAGATGTGCCATATGCGCAGTTGGAAGACGGAGGTTCTCTTTGGAGTATCTCCGGTGACGGAACGGTAAAGGGTTTTCTCGTTTTCTCGTTTATTGATGATCATGTGACAACATCCATCATTATCTGCGAAGTAATAGTCGCTGTTTGTTTTGTTATCTCATTACTTTTCTTTATATATATTGACCGCAAGGTGATCATGCCTTTCAACAGACTCTCCGAGTATCCGGAACGCATCGCAAAGAATGAGAATGCGGATGCTCTTCCCGAATCGAAAAACAGATATTTCGGAAAGTATATCTGGGGCATGAATATGCTTCGCGACCGTTTATCCGGTGATACCCGCAAACTCCGCCAGCTCGAGAAGGAACAGTTAACGCTTGTATCTACGATTGCCCACGGCATCAAGACTCCTGTTGCCAATATCAAACTTTACTCCGAGGCTATAAAGAGCGGACTTTATCATGAAGATGGAATACCTGATGAGAAGGATGCTGAAGTGGCGGATAAGATAACAAAAAACGCGGATGACATCACTGTACTGGTAAAAGATCTGCTGGACAGCGCATCGAAGGGCGTGGTTGTTTTCGAGCCTTCCATAGAGACATTTTATCTGACTGAGATAGAGGACTTCATAAAGCGCGAGTATGATAACCGCCTGAATGTCCTTAGGATCCCATACAAGATCGATATGAGAAGCCGTGTCATGATAAATTCCGATAAGAACGGCATTTTCCGTATTCTCTCGCAGCTTCTCGAGAATGCCGTCAAATACACTGACGGCCGTGGAATAACCGTAATTGTTGACAAGACGGAAGACGGGTATTGCTTTTCCGTGCGCGATACCGGAAGCCGTATTCCTGACAGTGAGATGCCTTATGTTTTTAACAGCTTCTGGCGCGGTTCAAATGCGGAAGGAGTTGAAGGAAACGGCTTGGGTCTTTATGAAGCTGCATTCATTGTGCGCAAACTCGGAGGCGATATTGCCGTGCGTTACATCGAAGAGACTGAAGAGATGGAATTCGAAGTTTTTCTGCCGCTTTAAGGATTTTTTAATAGTTGAATAAGACAATGTGTTCAGGATGGAAAGGGAGGTACCCCAATGGGCACATTGATCAAGACAAAAGATCTCTGCAAAACATATATAGTAAACAAGCAGAGCAATAACGTACTTCAGAATGTAAATCTTACTGTTGATGAGGGAGAGTTCGTATCGGTCATGGGACCTTCGGGCTCAGGCAAATCCACGCTCCTTTATACCGTGAGCGGAATGGATAATGTCACGGCCGGAAGCGTTTTCTTTGACGGTGATGAGATCTCGAAGATGAAAGAAAAAGATCTCATCTGCTTAAGGCTCATCAAGATGGGATTTGTTTTCCAGCAGATGTACATGATGCGCAAACTCAGCATCCTGGACAACATCATCCTGCCGGGTTTCCAGGCAAAGATAAGACCCAGGGAAGAGGTAAGACAATATGCCGAGGAACTGATGAGAAAGCTCGGCATCATCGATGAGGCAGACCGCGAGATCACGGAAGTATCAGGCGGACAGCTCCAGAGGGCATGTCTGTGCAGGGCTCTCATTAATCACCCGAAGATTATCTTTGCTGACGAACCTACGGGAGCCCTTAATTCAAAGGCTTCCGGAGAAGTTATGGAAAGACTTCTCGAGGCTAACAGAATGGGCACGACGATACTCATGGTCACACACAGTGAGAAGGTCGCATCGGTTTCCGACAAGATCATATATCTGGTCGACGGAAATATTCAGGGCGAGCTCGTTCTCGGCAAGATGAAGGAAGGCGATGACATCGGTGCGAGAGAGCGTCAGGTAAGAAACTGGCTCGGGGAGATGGGTTGGTAATATGTACTGGAGAATGTTCAGAAAAGACATTAAGGATAAACCCGCCCTTAATGCAGTTACCTTCATCTTCATGATCGCTGCCGTGTGCTTTACGGTTATCGGAATAACGCTCCTTTATTCACTCTTTTTAGGAGCGGAGAAGACATATGAGAAGTGTAATTCTTCCGATGCAGTCGCAATAATGGACAAGGATCTTTCTGATGAGGAAGGTCTTAAGGATCAGGTCCGCAACAGAGTAAAAGAGTTCCCCCTCGTTAAGGACGTGGAGGTTCAGGATGTTGTTCCTATAGCATACAGATGCATTGAACCCGTAGGCAAGGATGCGGATTTTAAATCAAACTATATGAGAAGCGCCGTACTGGACGGAGTGTCTCACGGTTACGACAGACCGGTAAACATGTATAATGAGCATTTCAAAGTCGAAGACGGATGCATTGCCGTATCCCAGACTTATTCGAATAAGATGGGGATCGTTGAAGGTGACAGGATCCGCATTACGACCCAGATGGGAAATGTATATGAGTTCGAAGTATCAACGGTCTATAAGAATCCTCTGGCAAATGTGATGGTAGTGTTCTATCTGTCAGATAACGATAAGGAACTCATCTACTCCGAGTCGCCTTATAAGAGGGATAAGTATACGGTTACAACATATCCGATCGAGGATGATTATGTCGGTGTTCTTATCGAGACCGTATCGCCGATACTCGTTGAATTTAAGGATTACAACGTTACAGGAAATGCCACGAGGATCCTGTTCTATACGAATGACGGTCTTTTCGCGCTCATCGTTGCCCTCAGCATGATAATAGTGGCTGTTGCGATAATGGTTGTTGCAATGATTACGATCGATTTCAGCCTTAAGTCCTCGATCAAGAGGGACGAGAGGGAAATCGGCATGATGAAAGCCATCGGTGTATGGTCATTCTCATATAAGACTTTGTTTATCGTAAAGTATATTGCTTTTGCGGTTTTCGGAGGTGTCATCGGAATTCCTCTGGGATTTGCAATGAGCAAGGTTCTGTTCGATAAGTTCGTAATGCATCAGATATTTCCTGATATGGGAACTCTCATTGTGATCGGCGGACTCGCAGGTACCGTTACCGTATTGCTTATTGTATTATTCAGTTTCTTCTCCTTAAGAAGAATGAATAAGATCAGTGTCATCGATGCGATCCACGGCGAGAACAGAGGCGAGAGATTCACGAGTATTCCGGGACTGTTCCTAAACAATAAAAAACATATCTCAGTTCCTTTCTTCCTCGCACTAAGCGATATCCTGAGAGGCTTTAAGAGATATGTGCTGCTGATATTTGCATATGTTCTGGGCATTTCGGTTGTGCTGTTTATCGTCCGCCTTGATAACACCCTGATGGCACCGGGTTATGCTGAACATTATTTCCAGCACGGCAGGGAGAACTTCGCCATGGAGTTTGACGATACATACTATCAGATGCTTTACCGCAGTGCCGGCAGTTTTAACGGTGTGATCGGCATGGTAAACAAGAACCTTCAGGATAACGGCATTCCCGCAACCATCAGTACGGATTACGGAAGCCCTGCAGAAATGTCTTTTGGAGACAGAGAGGTCGTATGTAATATCAGGTGGCTGGACAGCCCTACAACAGATGTTTACTTCGTTGGCAGCGGCAATGCGCCAAAGCTCAGAAACGAGGTAGCTGTCGGATACTTTTTCGCGAAGCAGAATGGACTTGATATCGGTGATTCCATAAACATCGAATTTGACAGGTTGTGTGAAGACATGGTGTCTTCCGAGAAGGCGACTGAGAGCTTCATAATCACGGCGTTTTTCGATGAGTATGGTTCCCAGAATCCCACGGTGCTCATGGGCGATGAGTTCGAAGGATCCACGGTTCAGAGTGAGGATATCTTCTCGTGCGTACTGGATGTTCCTGCTTATCAGTACGATGAATACATCGCGAAAATGCAGGCTCTGTATCCGGACGGAGAGATCGAATTCATAAAAGAAGACAAGGTAATGGAACACTATCTGACAGGCTACGAGAGAATGTTCAATCTCATCATTCTGGTCGTATCAGTCGTGGCAGCCATTGTGCTGATGCTCCTCACATCACTCTACGAGAATATCTTTATCGATGAGGAGACAGCAGACATCGCGCTTCTCAAGAGCATGGGCTTTAACAGGCCGGTCATCCGGGCATGGCATTTCTGGAGACTGTTCCTGCTCGCCGCATTCTCCTTGGGACTTACATATGTCTTTATGGCAACCGTTGGGAACTACCTTATGGGCCTGCTCTTCTCGGGCGTAATGAAGTGCAAGGAATTCAATTTCACGGTATTGCCCGTGCCGAATTTTGTGGTCCTGCCGCTGTGCATCATCACGCTGCTCATAGCAGTAATCCTTATGGTCACAAAACTGGCAGATAAGATCGAGATCTGGAAAGTGAGAAACGAATAATGAAAAAGTTTATAAACAGTGCAGCGCTGGTATTGAGTGCAGCAGTCCTTCTGACAGCATGTGATCATGGCAATAAGACTAACAAATCAAACAAGGCAGGAAGCGCTATCAAGCCGGTTGATTCTTACTACACCGACGAAGTAAAAGTATATACTGATGAAGGCATCCGGGAAGAAGTTATTGACGTTATCGCATCAGATGACGGACTCTGCGTGATAAAGGTCATGCCCAGCTACTACGATGTAACCCTTGATTACGAGAAGGGCAGCAGAGCCGAAGTCGGCAGATCATACGGAACGCTCATCAGAGAGGAGATTCCCGGGTTTATTGAGACAATGGAACCTTATCTTTTCGAGAACATCAGAGTTGCATATAACAGCAAGTATTCGACTGAAGTGATCGAGAAGAGATCAGCTATACTCCTTGAGGGCATGAGACCTGAGTTCCGTGAAGAAGTCTGCGGATTTGCCGAAGGTATCTCGGGCGGCGCTCACGGGATTGCCGAAGATGGCATTCTCAGTTACGAGGAAACGATCCTTATACAGATGATCCCTGACGCTCTCCGTCCCACATGCTGCAGCGCCCTGTCTCTCTGGGGCAGCAAGACCGTGACGGGCGACAGGATCACGCTCAGGAACCTTGAGTGGAACCTCGGTTCCGGCAACCAGATGGGAAAGGTCAATGCCGTTACCCACATGAAGAACGGATCGAGATCACTTACCGCCATCTCGATCCTTGGACTCCTGGATATCATCTCCGGAATCAACGATGACGGCGTTTTCTCCGCGATCCTGGATGTCGGCTCCGTACAGAATGAGGCATATATCTACGAAGGCAAGAAGTGCTATACGATGGAGCTGCGTTATGCATTGGAGGAATTCTCAACGGCGCGCGAACTCGGTGAGTTCATGGTAGGCGAGAGCGGAGACTTCACATGGTGCCACAACCTGATAATCAGCGATAAGAATGATTCATTCTGCGCCGAAGACTGCGTGAGCCAGGTCTCCGAGAAAGGTATGGGCAGATCGGTTCTCCGCGACTGCAACACTCCTCTCTTGTCGGGCCTTAGCTGGGACAGTGATGACTCACTGTGTATCGTTAACTCTTTCGCAGCTGAAGGCAATCAGGATGGATTTACGGGTTCACCGAACAATATCGTAAGGTTCTTCAAATACAACAAATGGGTTCAGGAAAAGGACCAGTTCTCGCCCAAGGACGTTAAGGACCTCATTACCCAGGAGGTTGTTAACCAGTTCGATGTTGTGAACTGTCACGGCGACGGCAGCGCGCAGCTGATCCTCGTGGATTACCATACGGGCACCGTGCAGGTTGCGTTTGCAGGCCCTGAGGGAGTAGTTGATAAACCTGATTTTATAGAAGTTGAGGTTATATATTAACCGGATGCTTTCCTGTATGAGTATAAAAATTGAGAGGCTGTCTCTGAATATAGAGACAGCCTATGTGTTATTCTTCCTTCAGTATCTTAACCGGTTCAAGCTTCGTGATGCCTCTGCCGCTTAAGAATGCTGTGATTACTGCACAGAGAAGGATGATCGCTGCAGTTATTGCGAACCACACGGGATCAGTCGCGAAGTCATTCTGCCTGATTCCGAAGGATGACAGACCAAAAAGGATCGCACGGTTTGCAAATCCGATGTGCATCAGTATACCAATGACGATGCCGCATACTATTGTCGGAAGGTTTGTCATAAGTGTCCTTCTGATGAGCTCGCCTGAAGTGTAGCCCAGTGCTTTGGATACACCGAGATCTGTTCTCTCACGGATAACCTGCGCTCTGGTGAGGAGGAGCTGCGTGAGGATAACGACAAAGCATGTTGCGAGGATGAATATTACGCAGATGCCTTCCATCGCTGCTTTGATCGTGCTGATCGTTGAGCCGATGAGGTCATCCACCAGTGTGAACTGGAATTCGGTATATTCTTTTTCCCACTGCTTTTTGAATTCCTTTGCTCTTGAACTGTCCTTGAGATATACAAGTACATCATCGAACTTGTAATCAGGGTTAAGACGCTTTGCTCCTTCTTCGTGCATGACTGCCTTTTTGCCCATATTGTTGATCTTCTGGTCGATTCCGCAGACGGTATAAGGCACTGTGCCGTCATCTGTAAGAGACTTAACGTTTACGATATCTCCGACTGATGCGCCGATATTCTCTGCCTCAACTGTAGAAAGTACAATCTCATTTTCGTTATTAGGCAAATGTCCTTCGAGGATGTACTCATTCTCAAGCATGTCAATGTCTGAATAAACATCGATTCCGAGAGATGTTGACTTATCAAGATAAGTAACTTCCATTGAAGAAATAGTTGACCACTTGTTTACCTTCTCGACGTTCTCATTGCCCAGCATGTCTTTAACGAATTCCTCGTTTCCGGGTGCGCCGACCTGGATATCTGCTGCTTCGAATCCGACTAGTTTCAAGAGGGCGGACTGATCTAATGCCCAGTTCTGGAACAGAGTGAATCCGAGGCAGGTGGAGAATGTGAGGCCTGCAACGATAAGAGTGATGAATACGCTTTTCTTGCCTGAACCGAAGATGTTTTTGCCTGCCAAAACAAGGCTTAAGGGAAGGCGGCTGGATTCAAGAGGAAAGTGGTTCTTTTTGAAGTTGTGCGATGTGATGCCGCTTCTCAAAGCTTCCAGAACGGTGAGTCTCTTATAAGAAGATGTTGCGATCAGGGAGCCAAGGAGTACCATAGCCGGAATGCCGGCGAGTGTTGATATGAGTGCCGGGATGCAGATGCCGGAGAAGCCTGACAGGCCCATCAGCGTACCTGAGAGTACGGTTAAGGGTTTGCTGAAGAAGATGCCGGCTATAACTGCTGCTGCAGTAGCAATGAGTCCAACGATCATCTGCTCCAGGATGCATGCCATACGAAGTTCCTTTGCCGTATATCCCGTTGCCTGCAAAAGGCCGATGTTCTGCACGTTGAGTTCGATGAAGTTTTTTATCGAGAAGTGCATTATGATAACCGACATTGCTACCAGCATGACCGTGAAGATGAGGATTATCGAGCAGGCAACATTAGACATGCCTGTGGTTGCGACATTCATTGTAGGGCGGTCAGTTGTTGTGAATGATATATCACCCGGGAAAGCGTTCTGAACTTTTCTGTCGAATCCGCTGATATCGACGCCGTCTTTTACCTTGAAATAAGCGGCTGTTCTGTTGCATACGGGATCCACTCTTGCGGAAATCTCTTCGAAAACATCGTGACTTACCAGTACGTTAAATCCTGATATGTTCATTGATGTCGCGAAATAAAGATTCTCGGTAAATCCCTTTACCGTAAAATAGTACTCCTTATTAGCGATCTTGATCGTGAATTTATCACCTGCATTTACCGTATAAGACATATAGTAGGGCAGTGTGATCTCATCGTCCTTAAGATTGTTAAACTCGTCCGGATAACCATTGAGATATGTGGGTTTTGCCGAATCGAAAAGATAGAACATATATGAGATCTCGTCTTCAGGCTCCATATCCCTGTAGCGGTAATCTGCTCCTGTCATGATGAGGTGAAAGGTTTCTTTTATCTCAGCGCCTTCAATGGGGTCCAAGATCTCGTTCAGCCTGTCCTCTTCTGTTCATTTCGGTGAGGACATCCAGTACCGCTTCTGTATTCTGTGAATTAAGAGCGCCTGTAGGCTCGTCTGCAAAAAGGATCTCCGGCTCATTTATTACCGATCTTACGAGTGCGACTCTCTGCTTCTCACCGCCTGACAGCTGGTTGGGAAACTTGTTGTAGCAACTCTCATCAAGTCCGACCTGCTTGAGCAGTTCTTTGGCGCGTGCTGCGATCGCTTTTCTGTCGCGGCTCTTGAGAAGTCCTGATACTATTATGTTGTCAAGGACACTCATGGTGTCGTTGAGGTAGTTCTGCTGGAATACAAATCCGCAGTGCTTTCTTCTGAAAATAGCGAGTTTGTCGTTGCTGTAGTTTGAGATATCCTCATTCCCGAAGAGAATCGCGCCCAGACTTGGACGGTCCATTCCGGAGAGTGAGTAAAGGAGTGTGCTCTTTCCTGCACCTGAGTCTCCCATGATGACAGTGAAGTCGCCCTTTCTGATCTCCAGATTGAGATTTTTTAAAACATGCTGCTGTATGCTCTCGTTGGAGAATGTCTTGCAGAGGTCTGTTGCTTTAAGTACTGTTGTTGCCATATTCATCTTTCCCTTTCGAATTGGTTTTGTCAGAATTCTTACACTTGCGATTGTACGACTCACACGGGAATAATACTTTACACAGACCTTGCTCAATCCTTAACTGTTTCTTACATGGATTTTTAATGCCTTTCGGTCATGGTCTGTTGTGCTATACTCGGAATATGAATTATAACTGTTTAATAATCGATGATGAGCAAGACCTTTCCCGCATGACGCAGGAATATTTCGAGATGTTCGGAGTGACATGTGCAGTTGCTGCCACTTCTGAAGATTGCCTGTCTTTTTTGAAAGAGAATACAGCAGATATCTTTTTGCTGGATATCAATCTCGGAAACGAGAGCGGCTTTGCCCTCTGCAAGACTTTGCGCGAGAAGTACGATACACCGATACTCTTCATCTCCGCACGTCAGAGTGATGACGATGTCCTGGTTGCCCTCAACATTGGCGGCGACGACTATATAAAGAAACCTTATACTTTAAGTGTTCTTCTTGCCAAGGTTAAGGTACAGCTCAAAAGGCTTGAAGCCGTAAAGCAGCTTGGGAATGCTGCTGAAAAGGCGCCCGGCGGGATCTTCACGATTGATTTTGCAACCATGAGCTGCACAGTGGAAGGAAAGACAGTTCAGCTCAAATCAAAAGAGTTCCAGCTCCTGTCGTGCCTTTATGCGCACAGAAATACGATCGTTACAAAGGAACAGCTTTTCGACGAGGTATGGGGAGATTCATTCTATTCGGACAGCACACTTAACGTGCACATCCGCCGTCTTAGAGAGAAGATCGAGTCCGATCCCAATGAGCCGCGCTTCATAAAGACTGTCTGGGGCACAGGGTACATCCTGGAGACGGATTAATGAAGATAAGGATAATCGCTGTTCTTTATACGATAGTCATCCTGATCAGCGGAGTGCTCCTGTGGAATAAGATCGACAGTGAAAAAACTTATTCCATCGACATGCTGGATCTCAACACCAAACGCGATGAGATAGAGGATAAACTCTTAGCCGGTTCTGATATTGCTTCTCTCGAGAACGAATACAACTGCAGGATAGTGCTCGTCTCGGATGACGGCTATGAATCTTTGAATAATTACTTCATAAAGGAAGGAATGTCTGTTTTCGATTACCGGGAAGACGGTGTAATTGCCGGCAAGATCGCTTTCAATGCAAGAGCGGAAGAATATACCGCAAGGACAAGGAGTGCGCAAATACAGCTTTTGTGGGTGCTTATTACGGTATATGCAGCAGGGATCCTCCTGATGTTCATCATATGGTATTTCTACATCAGACCGTTCAATAAACTCTCGGCTTTTGCAGCAAGCGTATCAAGGGGTAATCTCGATGTCCCTCTCAACATGGACAGGCACAATTACTTCGGTGCGTTCACCGAATCTTTTGACCGCATGAGGGAAGAACTGAAGCTTTCAAACGAGCGCGAGGCGGCAGCAAACAGGAGCAAGCAGGAACTGGTCGCTGAGCTTTCCCACGACATCAAGACACCGGTCGCAACGATCAAGGCTACATGCGAAGTAATGGAAATGAAGTATAAGGATCCTGATGTTCAGGACAAGGTGTCGGTCATAAAGTCAAAGGCGACATCAGTAGAACAGCTCATCGACAACATGTTCCGTGCTACGCTGGATGACCTGGATGAACTTAAAGTAACGCCCAGAGAAGAAAGTTCGCTCATTATTGAAGATATGCTTAATGACCTGCGCTTTTACGGAACTGTGGAGCAGAAGGGGAATGTTCCTGAGTGCCTTATCATTGCCGATAAGTTAAGGCTTGAGCAGGTTGTCGATAACATAGCCGGCAATTCATTTAAGTATGCGGGAACTGCCTTGGAAGTTGAGTATAAAGCTGATATAGACAATATCAGAGTATTGTTTTCTGACAGAGGCCCGGGTGTTCCCGGGGAGGAACTCGCTATGCTTACGACGAAGTTCTTCCGTGGTGCAGATGCCTCTGAATCAGGCAAGGACGGCAGCGGTCTCGGTCTCTATCTTGCATCGCGTTTCATGGAGAAGATGGGTGGAGATCTTGAACTCAGGAACCGTGAGGGCGGAGGCTTTACTGCGGAGATCATAATTAAAAAAGTGTGATGGTAAACGCCGGGAGCAATATGCCCGCGATATATGAAAGTGTATATAAATCGAAAGTTTATAACGTGTTTTTTTTCTTAATGTCAGGAGTGTACACTAATGACAAACATATATAATAAGGCGCGGATTTGGGAACGGGTATTCTCAGCAAACCCGTTTTGTCCTGCAGTAAAGTGAGCAATTTTGAAGAGGCGTTTCGATGGAGAATAAAAGAAAAATTGCACTAATCTTGTTTTCTGCTATGTTAGTCATTATTGTCTCTGTCTTTGCGGTAAGTTTTTCAAGACGGACAGGTACAATAAGAAAGTGCATCATGACACTTATACCGGAGAGGCTCTTTTCAGGGTTGATGATGACAGGGACAGATCCCTTTCTGTAAGGACTGAGACAAGGAGCAGCACCTGGACAAAGCTTTTCGATATATATAATGAGGGACTTACAGAGCATAACTATCAGGCATACACATACGATTTCTATATTTCTGACAATTCCGGAGATGAGGTCGCTGATTACTCATTCAAACTCACATTTGACCGTGAAGTGCTTATCCGTATGATGCCAGGTGATTATCTTATCTATTATCCCAGTTCCAGTGAGAATGCAATGGAAGTTCCCATTGAGCCTTATGAGGGTGTAGTTCCCGGAATTATCATTTATGTCCCGATCGGTGAGACTATAGACGGCTCGGTTCTTGATATTGATTACACTTTCCACAGACTTATCTACAGCGAGCCCTTGTTTATAACCGCGCTTGTAATGCTTGGTATCTGGATGATCGCACTCATGATCTTCTGTATTACCGAGGCGATGTATATCAAGTACAAGAGACAACATGATCACGATAACGAGATCATCAAGGAATCTATCGAGACATTTACAGGCTTTATCGATGCCAAGGATCCTTATACAAACGGTCATTCCAACCGTGTTGCCTAATCATATTCTGGGCAAACCCGGACGTCTGACTGATGAGGAATTCCAGATCATAAAATCCCACACAACTCACGGCAGTGAGATATTAAGCCATTTCAAGAGCCTTCCCAATGTTAACGAGGGTGCCCGTTTTCATCACGAGAGGTACGACGGCAAGGTTATCCTGAAGATCATAAAGAGCGGAAAAATAGACTTTTGATGCAATACCGCATTTGTGATTAAACATCATGGACTAAACCACAGGTTGAATTCTCTTTTCTGACTCCACATAATGGTTATTGAACCGTTTGGCTGAATGATTATAGAATTAAGCTGTCACGGAGGTACGGTAATATGCCTGACAGTTGTAAAGTTGGTTGTTTTATCTCTGAAAAACGCAAAGAACTGGGCCTTACCCAGAAAGACCTTTCCCTGAAACTGAATGTTTCCTTCCAGTCGATCTCGAAATGGGAGACCGGCAAAGCATATCCAAATGTCGAGATACTTTCGGATCTGGCTAAGATACTGGGAGTAACTGTTGATGAACTCCTGTCAGGAAATAAGAAAGACCCGGACGGACTCTCATACAGCAAGGCTGGTATAGATATAGCTTATACGGATTCCATCAAATCAGAGATGGCCAAGCATCTGGCGACGGGTGACCGACGTGTCCTTAATGGTCTTGGTCCGTTTGCATCACTTTATGATATTGATTTTCCGGATATAAAGGAGCCTGTTCTCGTGCTCAAATCGGAAGAACCAGGTTCCAAACAGAAGCTCGCAATGGAATACGGCTATACAGAATCGATATGCCATGACATGGTCAACCATCTTGTTAATGATGTGATAGTTATGGGTGCCAGACCTCTGGCAGTGCTCGATACCATAGTTTGCGGCAAAGCGGAGAAATCAACCATCAGTTCGCTGGTAAAAGGTGTTTCCGATGCCTGCCGGGAAAATGAGTGTTCCCTTGTCGGAGGAGAAACTTCCATTCAGCCTTCAGTCGTTGATGCGGGCGTTTATGTCCTGACCTCAAGCATTGCAGGTATCGTTGAGAAAAAGGGTATCATTGACGGTTCAGCGGTGAAGGAAGGCGATGCGGTAATAGCAGTAGCTTCAAATGGCCTTCACACCAACGGTTATTCCCTGGTAAGAATGCTGCTTGAAAAGATGCCCCAGATAAAGCTGGAAAAGATTGGCAGTAATACATTTATCGAAGAGATAATGAAGCCGCACACGCCCTATTACAGATCTGTAAAGGATCTGTTCGGGAAAGGCGTGATAAATGCAATGGCTCATATCACCGGAGGCGGAATTGCCGGGAATCTTTGCAGAGTGATACCGGACGGCCTTTCTGCCGCTGTTGATCTCCCGGAAATCCGTATCCTTCCGGTATTTGGATTTATCAAGGAAAAAGGCAACATCAGTGATGCAGAGATGCTTAACACGTTTAACATGGGTGTCGGACTGATCCTTGTGGTTCCGGACAGAAACAAAAAGCAGATCATTGATCACATCAGCAAATATCATGATTGTTATGAGATAGGAAAAGTAGTACAGGGAACCAAAAAAGTCGTGTTCAGAAAAAGACTGAATTGGGTTTGAACTGTACTGTTATAATGTAAGAAAGATTTTTTGCTGTTACCGGCATTAAGGAGACAGAACTATGAAAGCAAAAAAACTTCTTGCAGCAGTGATCCTGTTAGCAGTCTCATGTGCGTTTGGTGGTTGTGATACCGTAACTTCCGTAACGGGCAGTAGTGAGACTAAAGGTGAGGCTGGTGCCGGCAATACAAACCAGGCAATTGCGCTTGTTGAAGATTATCTGAAGGATGCAAATCCTTCCGCCACTGTTTCAGAAAGCAGTTTTAATGTCGTTGAGACTGAAGTGCGCAAGGGCAGTTCTGAAACTGTAACAACAGACTGGGTAAGAGGATCGTATAACGACGGCGAGAGCAGGTCAGTCCTTGTAAATGTTAAGTCAGGTGATATATATACGGATGAGAACTGGGATAAAGTGGATCTGTACTGTACCGGTCTCGCAGACAGTCTTTATGGGGCAGGAAGCAGCGATATAGAAATAGCGGTTATAGGAACGTTCAAATCACCGTATTTTGCTGATACGGAAAAATTAGGCCAGATCAGCATCGTAAATATGCTTCCGGCAGGAATGTCTGCAGATGAAGCAAATATCAAAGAACTTCTGACTAAAGGTGATTATCAGTTCAAATATGTCATAGTCATCAGTGATGAAGTTGATATGGCATTGTTTAAAGAGACTGATTTCAGTTCACTTGGAAGCAATGCTTCCATACACGTTGAGATGTATCCAAAGGCTGATTATGACAGTGTGCTCGCTCACAATGATCTGGACAGTTACATATTGTATGAGCCTGTGGAAATATATGATTCGGAACTGCCGGGTAATTGATCAGTCTTAAGCTGCGGCTGCTAATGTGCCGTAAATAGTTCAGTATCCCATCTTTTTGAGTTCTTTTACTATGTCTACATAAAAATCTGCTATGTCGCTGACTTCTCCGTCAGAGGAGGGGGTACGCGATGTGAATCTTCTGCGTCTCAGGTCCACGACGTCCGCATGTGATATTCCCCTGTTTGAGGGTGCGGTGTGAACACCCTTGAAGTTTTCCCATTCCGCCGAAGTGACTGAGACCATACCGTCATTTTCACCGTCAAATCTGCGGATGACAGGATAGGTGATGCAGAATACAGGATCCGAGAATGAGCCCTTGCATTTGAATGCGTAACTCTGGCAATAGATATCTTCAGGAGCAGGATTATCGATGTTGAACTGTTCGGCGGTCTTTGTGGTAAAAAGCTCAAAGCATTGATAGCTGGCAGGGTGTCTGTCACCAAGTATCCACATCCATATATCAGTACCTTTAGCAGCAGTCTTAACGATCCATTTAGGAGTCTTCATAAGGAAATCAACGGTCTTGGAACCGTGGTGAGGGGTGTCGATAGTTGTGACGGAAGCAACTTTGTCGTGATAACCGTGATTTATAAGATATCTTGCTTCTAGACCGCCTTTTGAATGTGCAAGTATATTTACCTTATCTGCGCCGGTAAGATCGAGTATTTCATCAAGGCTTTTGGCAATGATGTCAGCGTTGCCCTCGACGGAACCTACAGAATCCTGGTGACCGAAGAAAACTCTTGCGCCTCTGGATTCCAGTTTCTTCGGAACTCTTCCCCAGTAGCAAAGATGTTTGCGGTCACGGAAACCCATTCCATGTACCATAAGCAGCGGATATCTTAAGTTGCAGTCATTGCTCACTGTTAATCTCCCCCCGGCAATCCAGCTTATAAGGGAGTATAACGCGGTATTATACATTATTCAATACTGAATCTTATCTAAGAGCGCTTTTCCTCAGAAATGCCACAGCTGCTTTTAAGTTTTTTACCGCGCCAAACCTTTAGTGCTAAGAATGCTATGACCAATCCTGCCGCAGTTACCACCAGACTTACGATCAGCATAAAGTGGGGACCCTTGATATCAAGCAGTCTTCCGCAGACCAGACTGGAGAAGACTCCGCCCAGCGTTATCGAACAGTTGATGTAAGCCTGACCTTTGACCTGGTCAAATCTTGCCATAGTCTGATTGACGAAGTAAGCGGAGACGGGAATAAAGACCGCATAAGCAAACATCTGCATCGCCTGACTGATATATACAAGTACCATGTTTGGTGCCAGAAACATGAGCAGGGTCTTTACAAGGAATGCCGCACCAGCGAAAAGAAGCAGATTCCTGCAGGAAACCTTCTTCATGACTTTATCTATCAGAGCCATCGTGGGAAGTTCCAGCAAAGCGGCAATGAAGACGGCTGTTCCCATCTGTGTCTCGGTTCCTCCCAGCGGTGTTATTATCTGGATCATGTAGTCGTTGATCGCGTTATGTGCGAAAAAGAAGCATACGGCACCAAGAACAAAAAGCATGAAGTCAGGATAAGTCTTTATAAAGCTGAAAAGGTTGTTATGAGCAACTTCACTGGTTCCAGGTTCAGGATTATTGACGGAAGGCTTTTTGAAGAAGAAGAGAACAATCAGTCCGGCAGAAAGGAAGATGATGTCGAGGATCATCAGTATGCTTACACCGAATCTGCCTATAGCCATTCCCGTAAAGACGGATGTAACCGCAAATCCCGCTGACCCAAGTCCTCTTGCAAGACCGTAGTAAATGTGGCATCCTGCGGCTTCGTACTCGAAATACATTGCCGTTATGATCGGCTGATACACCATCTGTACCATATAGATCAGAGCGAAAATAATGAATATCGCAACGATGCCGTTCTTTATGACCAGCAGGAGAATTGAGCCTGCAAGCAGCAGGGCAGTGGATGCCATAGATACATTCCGGTTTGTGAGCTTTCCCTGTTTATCGATAAGACCTGCCACAAACGGCTGGAAAATAACCGACAGGATATTGGCAAGCGCAAGCGTGATCCCGATAAGAGTGTTTGAGAAGCCCTTTTCGAGCAGGAAAACAGATGCATACGCATGGATCCCGCTGTAAACAGCGAAATAGGTTGCATTGATTATTATGTATCTTAATGTCCAGAATTTTCTGCCGTTTGTCATGAATAACTCTTTGTTTTTAATGATGTAGAAATGCTAACACAAACGTAAACTCCGGCTTGTTACATTT
Source organism: Saccharofermentans sp. (assembly GCA_024683485.1). GTDB lineage: Bacteria > Bacillota > Clostridia > Saccharofermentanales > Saccharofermentanaceae > Saccharofermentans. Next base: position 29,843 of record JAIKYD010000108.1, read on the forward strand.
TTTGTATGTATGTAAAAATAGACAATAAATAAATAATAATTAAAGCATTTGCCAACACAGTTAACAAATTTGCCATAAAGCTGTCACAATTGCCCTTTGTCTATGATATACTCAATAATATTATTTGGGAGGAGTATGTTTTGACTAAGCGTGCCATCAACAAGATGATTGGAGTTGTAAGCGGTGTTGCGGCTGCTTTTATTGCTGTTGCTTTTTCTGCAACAGGTGTCAAAGCTGACTCTTATTCCGGAATAGAGATCGATGGTGATTTCAGTGATTGGGACAGTGTTGTAAAGTATGACTGTTTGAGTGATTCCAGCAGGGTAAACAATGTTGCAATGGTCTGGGATGGTGACTGGGTTTATATCTATATGGATGAGGTCCAGCAGAATTCCGCTTCCTGGTCGAGTGATCACTACAATACTCATGGTCAGTTCAACGTCAAAACAGATCTCGGATATGTTCTGGTAGTATCAGTTAAGGATAATGGTGCAGCAGGAAACATTATCGAAGTTACAAATGTTGAGACGAATGAAGTCTATACAGTTGACAACGGCAGAATAGATGTCGCGTTTAACAGTGACTACTCGGTATGGGGTGCTCCTACACTTACTGAGATAGCCATTCCTTCCGAATTGCTTCCCCAGTACCTGGAGACGATCAATTTCGGATACTATCTTGGTGGAGATATAGTAACTGATGTTGCAGACTGCAGCGGATATATTACCGATCCCGATGACCCTACACCTACACCGCATCCCATAAATGACGGTTCGGGAATAGTTATCGACGGCGATTATGAAGATTGGGATTACTATCCGGTTACCACGATCCAGTATGATACCGCAGGTATGAATAATAATTACAATGATGCAGAAGGTTCTATCTACCAGAATGATGGAATAGCGTATGTTCATTGTATTGCCAACGAATTCAGTCAGCAGGATACAGGCTATAAATATGGAAGTGAATTCCTCGAGGTAACAGTTATCTTCGGGTATACACATACCAAACTTATTGCTGTTGAATATGGGCCGGACGGAAGTCTTGACTGGAGTGCTTCAGAAGCGCGTTCGATGTCTGAAGGAACACATCATTATGCTCTGTTCTATTTTTCTGATGCCAAGGCAACAGATAATATCAATAACATATCACCGCTCGATCATTATCTTGGCGAGATGTACGTCACGATCGGAGAACATCAGGATGAGACTGAGTTCTGGTTCGATATAGAGGCTCTTGCTGAAGCCGGTAACGTAGAGACATCAGAAGCAGAATCGATATTTGTCCACTTCCACAGAGTTGGCTGGCCTATGCTTGAGACTTCAGGTGTTTCAACGGGTCCTGTCTTCGTATTAATGTTATCGACCGTAGCTGCAGGTTCGTACTTTATCCGCAATCGCAGAAAGAAGGCCGGATGACATATATTATCTCAGCCGCCGCAATATTATTGTGGATTTGGCTTCTTGGAGTGCTCAGGAAAGCAGGACTCAAGTTTTGGAGATATCTTCTGGGTTCGTGCGGACTGTTTATTCTTCTCATGATTCTTGTAAGGCCCTGGCTTGTTTTGCCGCTTGCAAGGCTGGTTGCCGCAATTGCGGGAATATTCGGTAAAGTAACAGGATTTTATCAGGCGTACTACAGATACGGAGTATTATTTATTGAATCCGTCAAGGGCGCTATCACGGTAAACATTGACCTTGAGTGTTCCGGATTTATCGAGATATCCGCATTTATTTCTCTGCTTGCACTATATGGGATCTATAACGTTCCCGAGCGTATATATGTTGCTGTTATCGGAACGCTTTACACATTGCTTACCAATGCGTTAAGGATAGCCGTAATCTGCACTATGATCCATTTCCTCGGAACTGATTACTATTATGTCGCACATACCATAGTCGGAAGAATAGTATTTTATGTCCTGCAGGTCATTCTCTATTTCTTTGTATTTACAAAGCCGCATGTTCTTAAGATGAGGACGGGAGATTTCGGATATAACAAGAAAGAGGAATCCGGACTTAAAAAGGGTGGAGATGCATCATGAACAACATAATGATACATCTTGTCAATCCTTTCTTTTACTGGCTGGCGTGGATCATCATTCCGCTTCTGGTTGAAGTTCTTCCTTCTATTGGATCATTTTTTGTTCTTCTTCATCAAAAACATAAGAAAGTTAAGACTGAAAGACCTGCAATATGGCCTGATATAGTTCTTATTATCCCGGTCTACAATTCGGAAAACAGTTTGGAAGAATGCCTTGAGTCGATCGACAGAAGTGACTATCCAAACGAACATATGGAGATCTATCTTGTTAATAATATGAGCCAGGACAGGAGCTTTGATGCTTTCGCAAGAGCGCAGGAAAAATTTCCGACTTTGCGCATGAACTGGCTCAATTCCGGTCAGGGCAAATCAAGAGCACTTAATCTGGCAATCTATAACAGTAAGGGAACATATCTTATCAATATCGATTCTGACGGATATCTTGACAGATACGCGCTCTCGAATATGGTGCTTCATCTGGAAAATCACCGTGAATACACATGTCTTACAGGCTCGATCCTGATAAGACCCGATAAGATAGAGCAGTATAAGTCTTTTAAATCCAGATTGTTCAGACGGATCGAATTTTGTGAATATGCTCAGGCATTCCTGGCGGGAAGAAACTATGCCTCTGAAACAAACACTATGTATACTCTATCCGGTGCTTTTTCCGCGTTCAGAATGAGTTCAATCCGTAAGTCCCATCTTTATAATACCGAGACTATTTCGGAAGACACAGAGATTACATTCCAGATGAGATATATCCAGAAACAGAAGGTAGGAATCTGTGTTGATGCTATCTACTATACTGATCCTATCGAAGGAGTAAACAAGCTTTACACGCAACGCCAGCGTTGGCAGCGTGGTTCGCTCGAGGTTGCAAGGCTTTATCCACAGAGCAAACTCAGGCCATGGCGTTTCGCAACGGATACCAATATACACACACTGCTGTTTGATCATACTTTCGCTTTCCCGAGAATGATCTGGTATTTGGCGCTTATCGTTCTTATGGCATACGGCTATTCGAGTACTATCGTATTGCTGTCGATGGGAGCGATATTCCTGTTCTATATTATCTGTGGATATATGTATTTCTATATCGGACAATATCTGCTTAAGCCTTTTCCGGATATCAGGGCATATTACCGCAAACAATGGGCTGTTATAGCTCTTCTGCCTTTCTATAATTTTGTCGTTTTCTTTATTAGACTTGCGGGGATCATAAACAGCATCAATACGCAGAGCAGCTGGAAAACAGATACTTTGACCAGAGAATTCGAGAAGTTCAGGCTGGCTGCTAGAGAAAAGCTCGGAAAGGTATCGGACTTCATTAAGAGGTTAAGAGAGATGGTCAATAACGAGGAAGAATATTATGAATAAACAATCTAAAAAGACGCTTATTCTCATGACTGCCGCAGTTATTTTCATGGCTGCGCTTCTGTCGGCATTTGCTGTTTGGCAGATACACAATTACGAGCAGGGCGTTGCTGAACTATATGCTCAGGAACAGGATGGATATGTGGAGATCGTGGCCAGGCAGATCGAGCTTTACGGTGACATCGCAGGTGATGCTTTCGTTGAGGATACCATCAAGATGCTCGATTCAACATCTCAGCGTTATTGGACACTCGATAACTCAGAATACTTTCTTTTTGTAAAGAGTATCAGTGAGACCAACGTTTATAAGACATTCTCTACAGATACTTTCTATAACACCCAAAGTGCTAAGGATTTCCTCGGAACACTCATCAAAGGAAGGGTCAGACATTCCATAATCTCACTTGAAGGCGTGAAATATGTAGCGTCAGGAATTATATTCGAATATAACGGCACTGATTACAGACTCTGTCTTCTTACTGATTACGAGATCATGCTGACCAATAACGCATATCTGAGCAGCAAGCTTTATCTCCTGATCGTTCTTATTCTTCTTATTGCGCTTCTGGTCATAGCGGTTATCTATTTCACGGTAAAACTGATCGAAGCAAGACGTAAAACCGATGATATCAGGAAGGTTAACACCGAACTCAACAACTATATAGATTATCTTGATAATGTCGTCATGGGAAGGAATCAGGCTGCCATTATTACAGGCGAAGGCAAGATCTTAAGACTGCTGCACAGGGTCGATGAGAGAGGCGTATACCCGTGTGCTTTTGTGAAGATCAATCTTGATGTCGAATCTATGATGAGCTTCTATTCCACAAACAGCAAACTGCTGGGTGACGATGTGGTGTGGCTCAGATACCGTAAGGATGGTTTTATGCTTGTCTTTGGTGATAAGACCGCTGAAGAGGCTATGAAGATAGTTGAAGACAAACTGCCGAAGGAGAGTATTCCTGAAGATATCATGGCCTACAATACGGATGAATCGACATATGCCACATATTTGTACGAAGCCCTGGTTAATACTTAAGGAGGATGGAAAATGCTCAGATATTACAGAATAAAAGCTTATCTTAATGCAAGTCACTTTGTTGTTTTCGATGGTAAGAAAGGTGACATTCATCCTCATACCTGGGAGTTTGTGGCTACTGTCTATACAACCAAAGACGATATTATCAAGTTTACGGAACCTGAGAAAGTCATAATGAGCATTTTCGAACCTTACCAGAATAAGGTTATGAATGAGCTTGCTCCATTTGATGCAATAATACCCTCGCTCGAAAACATGACCGAGTATTTCGCGGGCCAGATTTCAGAGGCTGTCAAACCTATGGAATATCACCTCAGAAGATTTGAAGGCAGCGAGACTCCTGTCAGAACATACGGTGTCAGATTCCCTGAAGCGGACGGTACTGAGGACAGGAATGATGAGGATGAAGTTGAAGCTGCATTAGGCAGACTGGAGAGAAGTTTTGAGTTTGACAACTAAGAAGACAATAACAGCTTTCATCAGCTTATTCATAAATCTTTTTGTTGCCTGTGTAATCGTTTGGGTAGTAAGCCGTGGAGAAGTATTATTCAACGGCTCTGATACTATGTACCATATTTACAGAGGGGACTGGATCTTGAAATCTGTTGAAGCCGGAGATATATGGCCTCTTTATAATCCTATCTGGTATAACGGCGTCGAACTGATGCGTTATTGGCCCCCGGTTGCGGCATATGTTATGGCTTTTTGCCAGTTTATTGCCAGGAGTTTTCCGGTTATTTTTCCTTCTTATTATGTATTTGAAGGATTTGCGGTTTATTGCGGACTTGTTCATTTAGTCGGTGCGTTTTCCTGGACAACTGTCGGATTTATAAAGAACAGACCGTTTTTGGGTGCTTTGATCGGTGTTTTGTGGTTTTTTATGCCACAGAGTTTATATGTAATGTTTACAGAGGGAAATCTTCCAAGATGCCTGATCATGGCTGTTTTCCCTTTGGCATTTGTTTTTATCAACGAGTATTTGAAGAAAGGCGGCGTCAGATACTTCGTTGGAACCGCAGTCATGTTTTTTATCATGTGTGCTTGCCATGTTGGTTATACAGGAATGGTGGCAATAGCGTGTCTAATCTATTTCCTGGTTTACAGGCTTTGCGTTTTTACCGGCATGAACAAACTCCAGAAATCAGGCAAAAGAGATCTGGAGATAATAGTGGCGGTAATATCCGGATTCCTGTTAAGCGGAATATTCCTTTTTCCGGCACTTAAAGGAGGACTTGCATCCAATTCCGCAAGTGCTGGTCAGGCGGCCACACATTTTTTCCAAAGCATATTCATTACACTAAACCCTGTTAAGAAGATTAGAGACGGATACGCTCCATCATATTTTGGAATCATTTCGTTTCTGCTCGCAATATTTGGTGCAGTGGTCAGCAAGAAACGCGCACGGGCAGGGTTTATTACAGGTGCGGTAATCGTTTTCCTGACGACAAATACTGCAGCACCTGTAATTCAGTCGTTGCCCGGAGGATCGCTTATGTGGATGCTCAGGTTCCTGCAGATAGCAGCAGCTATGATCCTTTATTCAATGCTTGAATGGGACAGTCTGAAAAGACCGGTTCTTGCTGTTGTTGTTGCTTTGCTGGCTTTGGACTGCGCAGCTCCGATTGCGGCTATGATACCAAAAAAGGACGAACCTTCTGTGGCCAGGTATTTTGACACCATGGCTGAATATTCTTTGATAGATGAAGCTAAAGAACTGACAAACAGCCGTATTGCTTTGATAGATGATATTAATCCTTTGATGAACGGTGTGTTCTATCTCACAGATTATGGAGAGCCGGTTAATCAGTTGTTTGGTCAGGGCTGGGAAGCTGCATCTACGTCAATGCAGATTTCACAGATAAATGAATCATATAACAGCGGATACTATTATTTCCTGTTTGACAGGCTTTTGGAGTATGGCTGTGATACTGTGCTGATCAAGAAAGATGCAACCGATGCATATCCTTTTAATGCGGTTGAAGTTGATCTTGCTGCTGCAGCACGGGGATACATCAAGGAATATGATGAAGGTTATTTTGCTGTATATCATCATAAGGATGTTGAAGGGACATATGGTACGATAAGCACTTATGATGGTATAGCAATCGGCAACGGTGCTTATTATATTTCGATGATGTTCCCGACGATATGTGAAGCTCCAAGCGAATATATCGATGACTTCACGCTAGAAGAACTTTCAGGTTACGAGACTATTTACCTTGACGGATTCCTTTATCATGATGTTGAAGCGGCTGAGGATCTCATAACAAAGGCTGCCGAAGCAGGATCGAAGGTATATGTTCTTGCTGACGGAATTCCCGAAAACTATCAGAGCAAAACAAACAGATTTCTTGGAGTTGAATGCCAGTCTGTAGAGTTTGATAACGGATTCCCGACGTTCTATACAAGAGATTTAGGTGATATAGAACTTGCACTGTTCCCTGATGAATTCAAGCAGTGGAAGACTGTTTATATGAATGGCCTGACTGAAGTGCTTGGATACTCTGAAGTGCTGGATGAGCAAATGCCTTTCTGGGGTAAAGGTACAAACGATAACATAACGTTTATCGGATTCAACCTTACATATTATTATTCAAAAACTAGGGATAAGAACGTAGGCGCCATTCTTGCAGGGATCATTGATGTCAGCGAGTATGAAGTTCCGGAAAGGGAAATCGTTCCGATAGACATAACGTACGGTACAGATTCTATTACTGTTTCATCCCCCCAAGATAACGTAAACACTTCCATTGCTTGGCATGATATATTCCGCGGGGATTTCAGGACTTTCAACAGACTGGTATTTGTTGATAGCGGTGAAACAGTTATTACATACGGTTATCCGTATTTGATACAAGGCAGTCTTATGTCATTTGCAGGAGTTGTAACTGCCGGAATAATGATCTTTTTCATCAGGCGGAAGAGAGAAGAGTTTTAACACATAGACAAGTGTCTATATAATATGATTTTACGCTTAAAAATTCTTTTGATATTTGACCAAATGCTTTGACAACTCATGTTGTCAACAATATTATTATGTGTAACCAGAAGTAGTGCGTTAAGAATGATTATGGATAGCCGATTGGAGGCATGTCACTTATGGTAGATGTTTGGCCGGCGTTATTGGGGCTTTGCTCCGGAATGGCCTTGTTCCTTTATAGCGTTAAGATAACAAGCGGAAGTTTACAGGCTATAGCGGGAGACAAATTAAAGAATATTCTCGCAAAACTCACAGGGAACAGGATCATGGGTGTGCTGGTAGGTGCCTTTATCACAGCCCTGATCCAGTCATCAACTGCAACATCTGTAATGTCAGTTGGATTCGTTAACGCCGGACTCATGAACCTCTATCAGGCATTGTGGGTTATTATGGGTGCCAATATCGGTACAAATATTACTGCCCAGCTCATTGCCTTCGATGTCGGAGCGGCAGCTCCTGTCATTGCTCTTCTGGGTACATTTTTTTGTCTGCTTACCAAGGATAAAAAACTCAGAAGTATAGGTGAAGCCGTTGCCGGACTGGGCTTTATCTTTGTTGCGATGTCACTTATGAAGGATTCTATGGCTCCGCTTAGTGAGATGGACATCGTTAAAGATATCTTTGCCTCTATTAATAATCCTTTTATTGGAATCATAGTTGGTATCATCTTTGTAATCATCATCCAGAGTTCTGCTGCCGGTGTCGGCGTTCTGCAAGCTATGGCAATGTCTGCTTCTGGTGCACAGCTCATTACTTTGGAACAGGCTATGTTCATTATCTTCGGTCTTAATATCGGAACCTGTGTTACTGCAGTATTTGCCTCCATCGGAGGTTCCCGCAATGCTACGAGAGCAGGTATGCTTCACATGTTGTTCAATGTTATCGGTACGGCAATCTTCACGACTGCGTACTATCTGTTTCCGGTAGCTGACTGGGTAAGAGCTCTGTCACCTAATGATGTGGCCAGACAATTCGCTAATATGCACCTTGTATTTAACCTTGCTTCGACCATCATTCTTCTGCCTTTCGGCGGACTGATCGTTAAACTTGTTAAGATCATTGTTCCTGACAAGGCAGGCGGCGAGATGGACGTTAAGTGTCTTAAATACTTGAAGCCAAACATGCTCAGTACTGATAACCAATTAGGTCTTGAAGTTCTGATAAGAGCTCTCTGCAATGAGATCAGCAGAATGCTCGTGATGGCTGGTGATAATGTCCAGATGAGCATAGAAGCAGTCCTGGATAATAATGAGAAGAAACAGCAGATCATTAATGAGACAGAAGAATATGTTGATTATCTCAACAAAGAGATATCGTATTATATTTCCCACGCAATGGTTTTCGATATGTCGGAGAAGGATGCCGTTACGATGAGTGCCTTGTTCAAGATAACTGGAAACATCGAGAGAATGGGAGATCACGCCACAAATATCTCGGGATATGCAAATCTGCTTGAGAGCAAGGGCTTAAAGCTTTCGGAGAAGGCAAGAGCTGAAGTCAGCCAGATGGTAACCACGACCAAAGATGCATACAACATTCTTCTTGGAAGCAAACCGGGATCTGTTCATATAAGAATGGCTCAGATGGAGCAGAAGATCGATGACATGACAGAGGATTACAGGGAACATCAGCTGGAGAGACTGAAGTCCGGTGTATGTTCCGGCGATGCATGCGTTATTTACTCCGAGATGCTTACGGATTTTGAGAGATTAGGCGACCATATGCTCAATATTGCTGAAGCTACTGCGGAGTCCAAGCGTATAGCTTTTGTGATTCCTGATGAGAGTGAGCCTGAAGAAAAGGGTAAGAGCAAAGGTAAAGCTGCAGCTGCAAAGGCTTGATCTGTCGGTCAGCTGCTGATAATACATAGAGAATCATCTATATGATTAAGGTTTTTCTTTGGAGATAGTTAATGAATCCGTCAGAGAATAAAATAGTAAATGTTGTCCTGTTTGAACCTGAGATCCCACAGAATACAGGCAATATCATGCGCACATGTGTTGCTGCCGGAGCATCTCTTCATATAATCGGACCTGTTGGATTCGACATTGATAATCCTGAATTCAGGAGAGCATCGACAAACCACATAACATGGGCTGAATACACACTTTACGATTCATGGAATAGCTTTGCAGAGCAGAATGACGGTGAGTATTATTTCATGACAAGGTACGGCAAAGTGCCGCCTTCTGATATAGATTTCCGCAAGGCTTCAGAGGATTCAAAGATATATCTTATTTTCGGAAAGGAAAGTACGGGGATACCGGGAGAGATACTCAGGGCAAATCTTGACAGATGTTTCAGGATACCGATGAATGCAGACTGCCGGTGTCTTAACCTCTCGAATGCCTGTGCTGTTGCAATATATGAAGTATTAAGACAGTTAGGATACCCGGGTCTTTCGTTTACCGAGGAACAGAAGGGTGAGGACTTCATCGAACAGAATTATTCATACGATGCAACATTAAGAAGGAAAAAATAAACGGCTGCCTCAATTGCAAATACGGGACAGCCGTCATAATATCTCCGTTATATCAGGGTTATATCAGGATCAGAAATCCACTCTGAATCCTTCGATGTGCAGGACTCCGCTGACGTAGCCCTTATCAGTTGTAACGAAATCTCCATCAATTACATAATCAGGAGATTCAGAATCTACTGAATAACCGGTATCGTAAATATCTGACCAATCAAAACTGTCAAAATCTCCTCCAAGGGAATCACTGAGAGCAGAACCGATTAATGTCCAAATAAAGGCCTGGAAAACAAATGCGATGATAGAACCCAGCACTGTAAGGATCAGACCTGCTATTGCCTTGCCTTTGCCGGGAGCTTTCTTCTTGGCAATACCAATGATCGAGAAGATCAATCCAAAAAGACCAAGTAAATAGGGAAGAAACGGAATCCAGGCAAAAACAAAAGTAAGGATACCGAATACCAGACCTGCAGTAGCAGCACCGTTTTTAGGCTTTGCCGGTGCTGCGGCTGCCGTAACGATTACAGGCTGGGCATAAACAGGCTGCTGGTAAACCTGCTGAACCGGTTGTGCAGCAGCCTGCTGGTAAACTGGCTGCTGATAGACAGGCTGAGCCTGCTGGGGAACAGGTTGTACTGCAGGTTGAACAACGGGTTGAGCAATGGGTTGTGCTACAAGTTGGGGTGCAGGCTGAACCGGCTGTGCCACCTGTTGTACTACGGGGACAGGCTGAACTGCAGGTTCTGCCGGCTGCACTGCCTGCTGAATTACAGGGGCCTGTTGAATTACAGGCTCTTCCGGCTTAGGTGCGGGAGATCCGCAGTTAGTGCAAAATGACTGATCGTCAGGAATATAAGAACCACATGATTCACAATACATAACTTCTCCCCCCAATTCAATTACAATACTTTCTGTAAGAAAGATTTAAGCCTGTCATTCTGAGGATTTGTAAAAATCTCATCAGGTGTGTTTTCTTCAATGATTTTACCACAATCCATAAAAATAACGCGAGTTCCGACTTCCCTTGCAAATCCCATCTCGTGAGTGACGCAGACCATGGTCATTCCTGCTTTTGCAAGTTTCTTCATTACATCAAGAACTTCACCGACCATTTCAGGATCCAAAGCACTTGTAGGTTCATCGAAAAGCATAACTTCAGGATCCATTGCAAGAGCCCTGACTATGGCAATCCTCTGTTTCTGTCCGCCGGACAGCTGGGAAGGATAAGCATTGGCTCTGTCTTCCAGTCCGACTCTGGCAAGAAGAGCCAGAGCTTTTTTCTCGGCAACATCTTTTGGCAAACCATGAAGCTTCATAGGAGCGATAGTCATGTTGCGGAGTATAGTCAGGTGAGGGAAGAGGTTAAAGTGCTGAAACACCATCCCCATATTCTGTCTCAGCAGATTGATATCCGTTGAAGGAGCAGTTATATCCTGACCTTCGAAAGTGATTGTTCCTGATGTGGGGCGTTCCAAAAGGTTAAGCGATCTTAAAAATGTCGATTTGCCGGAACCTGACGGTCCGATGATCACAACAACTTCGCCCTTCTTTATGTCAGTGGTAATACCATCCAGTGCTTTGATGGCTTCGCCGTTATAGTATTTTTTTAGATCCTTTACGGATATGATCACATGATTATCAACGTTCACTGTTCTTAAGCCTCCTTTCGAGCATCGAAACAAGTTTGCTGAAGAACATGACTATCACAAGGTATATGACCGCTACAGCAATCAACGGCATGAAAGCAGAATACGTTCTGGATCTGATGATGTCTCCGCCTTTCGTCAGTTCCTGAAGACCGATATAACCTGATACGGAAGTCTCTTTGATAAGCACTATGAACTCATTTGCCAGAGCGGGAAGCACAGTCTTGAAAGCCTGGGGTATGATAATGAAGGCCATTGTTCTGACATAGCCGAATCCCAATGAACGGCCTGCCTCAAACTGACCTTTATCAACGCTGACGATACCGCTTCGGATTATCTCGGCAACGTATGCACCTGAATTGATACCAAATGCCAGGATTGCAACAAGCACCTTGTTGTTGGACGAAATGAATATTACGAAATATGCAATGAGGAGCTGGACTACGATAGGAGTACCTCTTATGACCGTAAGATAAACACCTGTCAAGCCATTAAGGAACTTAAGCAGACCCTTTCCGAATCCGCCTTTCATCTCATCTTTCAAAGTGTCATAAGAAGATCTGATCAGTGCGGCGATTACTCCGAGAACGATACCAAGAAGTGCAGCGAATATCGTAACTTCAAAAGTGATTCCGAGACCTTTGAAAATATAAGTGTAACGGGCATCGGTGATGAAATTATTCTCGAAGTCTCCGGGAATACCGTTAGCCCATTTAACGAGTTTTGCCCATGTTGTTTCTGCCCATAAAGGAATATTGCCTACAGAAAGGAAAAGGATCATGTAGACTGTGCCGATAATGGAAAGCGGCAGACCTATGTATGCCAGTATCCTGCCGGTCTTTGCTCTTTTGTCAGACTTAACTAAGTCATTGACGTTTGACTGATGAATAGCCAGGGCAGAGAATGTGAGTCCTGCAAAAGGAACACAGGACAATATTACCGATAATAATCCGAAGATGAAAATGCGCTTTGCTTTTTGAGCAGGATCATTAACAGTTACGGGTGGCAGCGGTGAATGGCATTCAGGACAGGTTGATTCATTCCCTGTGATCTTCCTGCCGCAGTGTTTGCAGAATCTTGATCTGATCATTTAGTTGTTCCTTTTTTCTTTCAAATAACACTTTGGAAAGCATTATATATTATAAATAAACAAGGAGCGGAAATACAGACCGTATTTCCGCTCCGGATTCAAATGTCAACTGCTTACGTTTAAGTATCAGCCCTCAGCAGGGATGTACTTATTGACGATGCCGGGGATCGTGCCGTCATCTGTGAGTTCCTTGAGTGCCTGGTTGATGGCATCATTAAGAGCTACATTATCCTTGTTGATAGCCATAGCATAATCCTCAACAGTGTAAGGTGTCTCCAGGATCTTGAGTCCCTCGTTAGCTGCAACGAAAGCCTTGGCAGGCTCGTTGTCGATAACTACTGCATCGATCTTGCCGGAAGTAAGAGCGATAACAGCATCGTTACCCTTGGAGAAACGCTCAACTCTGTCTTCGCCTACACCGCCGTTGTCAGGTGTATCGGACATATAGATGTCTCCTGTTGTACCGGACTGAACACCTACTTTGTAGCTTCCGTCAAGAAGAGTATCAATATCCTTGATCTCGGAATCTGTAGTAACGATGATCGACTGGATACCTGTGGCATAAGGAGTGGAGAAGTTAACGGACTTAAGTCTGTCTTCTGTAACCGTCATGCCTGCGCATCCGATGTCATACTTACCGCCCTGAACGCCTGCAATGATTGAGTCGAATTCAACATCTTCAATTACGAGTTCAAGACCAAGCTTATTAGCCACTGCCGATGCGATCTCAGCATCGATACCAACGATCTTTTCACCCTCATAGTATTCATATGGGGGAAAGAAAGCATTTGTTGCCATTATAAGCTTTCCGCTTTCCACAGTTGTGAAAGATGCGGCGGCAGGTGCAGCCTCAGTTTGCTTTGTTGTTGCACAGGATGTCATTCCGAGCAGAAGTGCTGTGGAAAGAATACCTGCTGCTATTCTCTTAAATGTTTTCATAACCGTTCTCCTTTTTTCATAATAGGACATTGGTATATTACGCTATTTTTTCTGGCAAGGTAAATGAACAAAAGCCCGAAAAATAATTGCTCAATGTTACTATTTTAAGTAAAATATCTAAAAGGAATAATCAGGAATACGAAAGGTTACAGAGCCGTAAGATGAAAAGGGTACTTATCCTTGGTTGTAATGACATAACTGAGCGTTTGCTGACAGATCTGTGCAAGCACAGGTCTTATGCTTCGGATATATGTCTTTCCTCAAGACAGAAGCAGGACTGTGATGAGCTTAAGAATTTGGCTTCGAGCATGGGTGTCAGAGTAGTTACTTCCGGAATTGATGTCAAAAATGTCGAAGGCGCCATGATGATGGTCAAGATCTTTGCGCCTGATCTGGTTATAAATCTTCTTCCTCCGGAACTGGCACTGGAAGCCATGAGCCTTGCTGTAAAGGCCAAGGCTGATTATATTGACGGGACGCTTTTCGGTGTGCCGGATATTCCTTCGCAGACCTCTCTTCTTTCAAAGCAGTTTAAGAAGTTTGCGGAATTCCAAAGCAACGGTAAAACGGCTGTTTGCGGTGCGGGTTTTATTCCCGGAGCTGTTGGAGCCATTATAAGATGCGCGGCAAAGAATGATTTCAATAAGATCAACAGCATTGATATTGTTTCTGTCTCAGGCGAGAAGAATTCTTCTCAGAACGGCGATAAAGAGGAAATAGACTATACCCTGTATTCAGAAGATGTTAAAGTTCAGGATACCCAGATCTATACCGGACCTGTTAAGCGTGTGTTCTATATTGAGAAGGGCAGAGTCATTGAAGCGGATCCCATGTCCATAGAAGGCAGATCATCTTCAGGAAGCAAAGTTTATCTTGATTCAAGTCCTATGCTCACGGATCTTCTCAAGGAGATTCCTGATATAGATAATGTAAGATATTTCAAACTTGGAAGAAAGCCTTCCAAGGAACATATTCCGCCTAAAGAGAAATTAGATCTTCTAGAGGAGTTGGGACTTCTGTCAAATAAACCCGTTAGAGTGGGTAATGTACAGGTGGCTCCGGTCGATCTTCTTGCTGCTATTCTTCCGAAAATGATACCTGATAATTCCGCCGCCCCCAAGACTTCCGATGTTAAGGCAGAAGGTATTTCATCCTATGAGATCTACATTACAGGAAGATCGAAGAACGATGATTCGGAGATCACCAGATCTTATATTATTAAAGGCGACAACGATAAGTCATACAGTAAATACAATGTGAATGCTTTTGAATACATGAAGGGCACCGCTCTGATAGCCGGAGTTAAACTCATGTGCAAAGACAAGTGGAAGAAACCCGGTGTATTTACTCCTGCAGCTTTTGATTGTGATGCATACTATAATGCTTTTACCATGGAAGGTATAAGTATTATTGAGGGTAGAGGAAAACCATTTTGATAACTGATCGTTATTCGAAGAAAATGCCGGTGAGGTGTAAAGATGTCCGACAAGAATTTTTGGGAGAAGATGCAGATCAACGATATGCTTGTAATTGATACTATCCGCAGATATGGCAGGGATACCGTTTATTTCAAAGATAAGGATTCCAGATTCTTTTGGAATAATTATGTTCACTGTAAGCAGCTGGGCGTTGAGAAACCGGAAGATCTTATCGGCAAGACTGACAAGGACTTTTTTCCTCCGGAGTTTGCCGAAAAAGCAAGAAAAATCGAATTGGAAATAATGAGGACCGGTATCCCCGTTCTTAATATTGAGGAAGAACTGTATGAGGATGAAGACAATATCAGATATTACAGTGCCTCAAAATACCCTTTGTACGACAAGGATAACAATATCGTTGGAACATGGGGTATAAGCAGGGATATAACCGATGCCAAAAGAATGGAGAAAGAACTCGAGCGTTCCTATCATAAGATGGAAAGGCTGGCACGAGTCGATGATTTGAGCGGTCTTTATAACAGACGATATTTTTATGAGACGCTTGAAAAGTATGCCAGCCTATATGAGAAGAGGACCGACGGAAGCACGTTTGCCTTGCTTGTTGCGGATGTCGATGATATTACTCATATTAACGATCAGTATGGACAGCAGAACGGGGACATAGTTTTAAGGAGTATTGCGGAGTTCTGCATGGCTAATGTCAGGACTGAGGATACATGCTTCCGTACCGGCGGTGACGAATTTGCCATAGTTCTTCTTGATACAGATAAGATATCTGCAGTAGGCATTGCAAAGAAGCTGGTTGAGCAGATAGCTAACGAGCCTATCATCCTTGACGGGAAAAGAGAGAAAGTCACGATTTCTGCTGGTCTTGCTCTTTTTGATCCGGGTGATCCCGACCTTCAGGATCTTCTGTCCAGAGCTGAGAGAAAACTCAACAAGTCTAAAAGGGAAGGTAAGAATAAAGTATCATTCTGACCGCTTTTGAATTTAATCAAAAAATATTTGTTTTATGGCCGGGAGATATCCCGGCCTTGCTTTATATGAGGTGTGTGGAGAACGGTTGGCTAAGCAAGGCCGGATAAATCCCTTTACGGAGAAAAATGTTGGTAAAAGTGAGCAGTCTTTGGTCGGGACTTATGCTGCACCCTTATCTTTCAGTTGTATGTGATGAGTGTTCCTGCCGTTGGCGGATGAAGCAGCCACAGGTGTATCGGCACGCTTGATCGGAGTGATACGGAC
>JAIKYD010000120.1 GCA_024683485.1 Saccharofermentans sp.
GATACCGTTTTTGTACTCTTCCTCGGGCATTGCCATCTGCGGGTGTGAGACAATGACGAGCATATCCCCTTTATGCTTCTGAAGTTCTTTTATATCTGCCTTGCCGGCCTTACCCGTCTTGGCGCAGCCGGCCATTCCAAATGCAAATACTGCAGTCATTATGATACTCAAAAGTTTTGTTGCGATTCTCATTTTCATTTCCTCCTGATCGGTTTCTGCACTATATACAGACTGACAGGAGAAAATGTTGCATCAAAAATAAAAGCACAAAAATGCGTTCATTTCAGGTAATACTAAACCGTAAAGCTTTCAGTCTTCAGGTCACGATAATATCTCCCGCATTCTGCATTGAACCTCAACACACAGTAATCGGGATCAGTGACACCTCCCTTGTAAAACATCGTGTCACCTTTGCGCCAGATCAGATCTTTATTCTCCTGGTCAGTCAGCACTTCCATGGTACCCTTAAGCATGACGCCCGTATATCTGATCAGGCCCTTGTGATAGAAGTAAATGCAGGCTTTCGGATCATTCATATACTGCTTTACTCTCATAGAAGAAGTGTTTGTAGAAAAATAAAACTGGTTCAAACCGTCTATCTTTCTCGGCTTGAGCATTGCTTTTACATTAGGATATCCGTCTTGATCGACAGAGCATATAAATGCAACCTTTTGCCTTCTGATAAAACTCTCGATCTTATTCTTGTCCATCTTATTCAACCTTGTTTTCTTCCTTCATTGCACTTCTTATCCTGCTCAGCGACTCAGGCGTAATGCCCAGATAGGTCGCAATATAACGGAGCGGAACACGTTCTGCAAGCTGCGGATATCTTTTCCTGAAAGCTACATATCTTTCGGCAGCTGTCTCAACCAGGAATCCGTTTTCCCTGTAGATCTTGTATCTCATTCCGCCTTCAAGCGACATTATCCAGATGTTCTTCAACTGTTCATCGCTATATATCAGATCCTTCATGTCTTTAATTTCAAAGAGCATGACCGTCGTATCTTCGATTGCTTCCCAGTTTGCCTGCATCTCATCAAAGCCGACCATTCCGGAATCGATGCATATGCTGCCTTCAGAAGCAAAAAAATGGGTAATATCGTTGCAGTCTTTATCAACGTAGTAGCTCCTGACCACACCGGTTAAGACCATGCCGGCTGTCGTTGTCTTATCCCCGGTCCGTGCTATCACCTCGCCCTTTGAATATACCTTAAACCTTGAGAAAGATATTGCCTTCTCAATTGCCGCTTCAGGAATGCCGAGACCAAACCCGTCAGAGAGTTCTTTCAGCTGTTTTATCAAATGTGTCTTATCCATATTATCTTGCCACCAATATCCAGTATATGAGCGAAATGATGTTTATTCCGCCGTGTGCAATCATGGGCGCGATAAGATGACCTGTCTTCTTATATGCCCAAATCCATATTAATCCGATTATGAACGAAAAACCGAAATTATACCAGTCAAGCATCGCGAACAGCACATTGAAAAGAAGAAACGCTGTCATCTCACCCATGACGGGTCCGCAGAACTTCTTCGCAAAGCCTCTGAATAAGATCTCTTTTACGATACCGCTGACCAGGCCCAGAGCGAGCACGCCCATAATGGTAAGTCCTACTGTAGGTTTCTCTGCTTTATATGCCATGTCCGTCTGGCATCCGTAAACCAGAGTGGAAAGTATTGCCGCTATTCCCGTGAATGCCAGAGCGATGATCCCTATGAGAATGTCTTTTCCAAGAGTCTTCTTGTCGAAGATCTCATCTTTAAGGCTTAATCCGTTTTCCTTGAACAACATCACTGCACTCGGGAGCATCACCATGTTTCCGATAATGAGCACTAAAAAATAAAAGTATCTGTTCGCTGTTACGTAGCTCGCCAGATCGAAGAAGTTCATGCCGGGCTTGTAATTCGTATAAGCTATGAAGATCTCAAAGCCTGCAACAAACAGTGTTAGTACGGTAGTTAAAGTTAGTGCACGCTTTGCGTTTTGTTTTGTCATATCCATTGATATCATCTCCTGTTGGAGAGCATATCAATTGCAAAAACACCACGCATTGACCTATGTTAATTTCAGATCATTTTTCCTTCTTCAACTCTGACCGCTATCTGCCAGTCGTCTTCATAAATGATCTCACCGACAAAGTTCGTATAAACAATGTCATACGGCTTATTGTATTTGTCGAGCAAAGCTATGGCAGGCTTTAGTTTTTCATACATCTCTTTTGTGCTTTCACATTTAAAGAACGTAATAACTTTCTCGTGATTGAC
>JAIKYD010000008.1 GCA_024683485.1 Saccharofermentans sp.
ATCCGGTCTCTTCCCACAGTTCCCTGGCAGCCGCCTGTTCAGGGTTCTCTCCTTCATCTATAAGGCCTGCCGGGAAATTTATCGCAAATCCTCCGACAGCCATTCTGAACTCCTTGTTGAGCAGGAGTTTGCTGCCGTCGGTGCTTGTGATTATAAGAACCACCGCATCACACTTCTCACGCTGGAGATCTTCGAGACAGGTTATGTTGTGATCTCTCGAACTCATCTCATAGATCTTGGTATTGCCGAGATTTGTCTCATATTCAGCGTTGTATGCCGCAATAAAACGTCCTTCGTGGACCTTCTTAATTCCCTTAAACTTCATTTCTTACCTTCTCCCATTCTTTTCTTGATGATGTCTTCTGGTGCAACGGAGTAGCCGAAGAAACCCATTTTCTCGCCCAAAAGATAATACTCTCCGTGGTTATATGCCACAAGTCTGGCGTTATCGAGACAGAGCTTGCCGTTCCCATCGAGCAGATATGAATCAGCAGTAATCCCGACAATCTCGCCTATGAACATATCATGTGAACCAAGTTCGTGTATGCTCTTTACTTTGCATGAGATCGATACTGGAGCTTCCTTTATCGCATATGCATACTCAAGACTCTTAGCCTTAACGGGTGTTAGCGAGCATGCCTTGAACTTATCTTCCTTATTCCCTCCTCTTACTCCGCAGTAATCGCAGGCCTTGCAGAGCGACTTGGATACGAGGTTTACAACAAACTCACCTGTTTCAGAAATGAGCTTATGTGAATGTCTTGATTTTCGGACACTGATGGAGAGCATAGGCGGCTCGGAATTGATCGTGCCAGCCCAGGCAACCGTCATGATGTTCGGACGTTCTGTTTCAGATTCAGGATTTTTGCCTGCAGAAGAAACCATTACTACGGGGACGGGATTTAGGATAGTAGATACCCCGACTTCGATCTTATCGTGTTTTGCCATTAATTATCCCTCCCTGGATATTAGCGGTGTTACCGCCGTAAAACTCTCATGTAACAACAGATAGTCCTTGATGTCGATACCAGCCGCATAACCAACGATGCTGCCGTCCTTACCGATTACCCTGTGGCACGGAATGATTATCGCAACGGGATTGTCAGAGCACGCAGCACCTACGGCTCTTGTTATCTTTCTTGCTTCCTTCAGGTCGCCGTCAGTAAGCACGAGTGCAATATCCTCATAACTGGCCGTAACACCATAAGGAATCTCTTTGAGTGCATTCCAGACTTTCTTCTGGAAAGTAGTCCCGGTGCTGAATTTTACATTAATGTCAAAACCAGCCCTCATACTCTCGAAATATTCCTTAAGCTCGACATATGCTTTGGAAAGTTCATCCGGAATATACTTTAGCTGTTCATCTTCAAGGTTATATCTGCCATCGTCATTCCTGCTGAGCCCCCCGTTGCTGTCAAGAAGCCCGAGTGACCCCGCGATATTATATGCGAAAGGATCATCTAAATGCTGACCGTAATGGTAGAGCTTTACTGAATTAACATAATCACTGCCACCTGAAACCATTGCAACACCGCGCTCAAACGGCACGAAGCAAATATTGTATTTGGGATATTCATAGGACAGCATTGCATAAAGGCCTGCATCCTCAAAGCCGTTCTTAAGCCTTACTTCGTCCCGTAAGACAGCCTCCTGCATGAACCCTGCACCAGTCAGGATCCTCTCGAGGCCCTCATTTCCGTGGTTACATATAACAGTTACCTTATGATAATACTGATCAAGGAAACAGTACTTAAGGACCTCATCCACAATTCCACTCTGTGTATCGGCGTTGGCATCATTCGTAAAGACAAATTCAATATGAGCTCTGCAGTTCTTTCTGTCCGGTCTGAAAAGCTTGACGAGCGCATATATAACACCTTCTTTGAAGGCAAGAAGAGCCTCTCCCTGACTTCCGGTTCCCAAAGCCCTGATGTCATCTTCAATGAGCTTTACAGTCCCTTCCATCAGGCCCCGTTTACGTAGCTCGGAGCTGTCTGCAATACGAATCTTTCGAAGATCAATAATGTCAGCCATAGCACTTCTCCGGATCAAAATCCTCTTCCTGCTTCACGAATTCCGCCGTATATTCATTAGTCTTTGTAAAGACCTTGCTGTCATATGAATCCGGGCAATAGACCGCATTGTCCATCGTCTGCCTGAAGTCTGATGCCATGTGCCCGAAAAGTTCATCTTCAGAAATCATATCCCACACAGCATCATTTCTCGTAAGAGGCATCAGCCCCGTCATGTTTTCGAGCCTGTAGATAAGAAGCTGCGCATCGGGATCATACGAGATAAAAGCCGCAAACTCGGCCGCAAACTCACCATTCAATGAATTCCTGGCAACACAAAGAGAATAAGTGCTTATATAAGGAACTCCGGTGTTTGCCGCATCGTAACAAGGAAGATGCAGAAGGTATAAACTTCCCGGATAATACTCGGACCAGGCCCTGATATTCGCTGAAGAATCCACCCACAAAGCAGCTTTCCTTGAATATACCGGATCCGCACCGTCAATCTGATCCACAGCCAGTGAAGACGAGTAAAAGTCTCTTACATATGAAGATGCATCTTCAATAACTGTTCCTGCGGTCTCCCTGTCTTTGGAATACTCAGCCGAGACCATATAAGATGTTGGGATATCGCCGTTAAATGCAGAACCGAGATAAGGAATAAGCTCATATGCAGATGCAAAAGAAGCACAAGGATCAGATTCACTGTCATATTCCTCATGGATCTCTTCAAGATAATCCGCAAGATCTTCCGTGGTATTCTTCATCTGAAGTTTACCGCTTGATGAAGGTATAAACTCCGTGTTACCCATAATGATCTTGGCAGAGCAATAATGAGGCACGGCAAAGAATACTCCGTCTTCGGAATCCGTAGTCAATGCCCCTGTGTATATATACTGACTTGTTAGATATGAATTATCTGAAAGGTATGCATTAAGGTCTCCGGCATATCCGGCCTCCCACACTGCATTACTGTCCTGAGCAAGGAAAAGATCCGGCATAGTATCACCGTTTTTCCATGATCTGACCATATCAAGTGTTGCTCCGGTACTTCCGCAGCCTATATTTGAAACCACATAATTGGTCGCAACCGAGGAAAGATAATCCGTATCGATGGTCATTCCACTGTCAGAACTGTCCCAAAGACCGTTGTTCTTGCAGTACAGCATTGACGCGAGACACTGGACCGTCAGATCAGAATATGGAAGTGCAACATTAAGCATCCGTATATCACTTTCGGAAGAAACGTCCTCTGTCACGTCTGTGTCTTCAGAAACACCAGTTTGCTCAGCCGGCGGCACTATCGAAGGAAACATATCATCACCCTTCTTACAGCCCGTGAACAAAGAACACGTCAAGGACGCGCTCAAAACAAAACTGGTTGTAATCTTGCCGAGATCACGGATCTTCATCAGGTTCTGCCTCCGATATGACAATTATATCATTCTTAGTTCGTGACAGTTCCTTCACTTGACACTTATCTTGCAAATGGGTATATTTTTAAGGCACGCCAAAGTGGCTCAGGGGTAGAGCAATTCACTCGTAATGAATAGGTCGCGGGTTCGATTCCCGCCTTTGGCTCCAAATATAACCCTCTTGCCGCTTCGGACAGGTCCTCGACGCTTTCAGCGTCTGCGGAACTCGCGGCTGAAGAGGGTTTTTATTTGTCTTCTAATCTTTAATTCCGGCGGAACTAGTATCGCAAAGGACTATTTTTTGGCATAAACAGAAATCTATCTGAAATGGTCAATTTTCGTGCATCTCGGATAGTCAAACAGCAAATCCATTAATTCTATTTTAATCACGTTGTCTGAAAACTGAAGATCACAGTATTGCCATTGATATAGATGTAGTTGACATGCCCGTACTTGATAGTATCCTTCTTAAATTCCTCAGAATAATACCAGGTATCAGAATTCAGATCATCAGTCTCAATCTTCTCAAACTCAAGCACAACAGGATTTGCTTCATTCCATTCGTACCTGTTCCATACATCATCAGCCGAATCTTCTGGCAAAACTATTATGCCTCTGTACTCTGGCTCATGAGGCCCCATCGATAATCTGGTTGTACGAACAACAGCTTCATATTCAAGACTGTCATAATCATCAATTCCGTCAATATGATTCATCAGCGGCGTGGCTTCGGTATAATACTGAACATGTGTCACCTGCTCATTTGGATCAAAACTGCATGCACTTGCACTGAGAGCAAATATAAAACAGATTTGCAGACACAATAATCTGATAAGACCGTTCTTTACCATCCCATTTCCTCAAGGAAAGCTTTTATCTTTCTATGGCGTTCTTTGTCACCGGTTACATATTCACCAAGTTCGCACTCGCCTATAATACCACCATCACGCAGATATATGATGCGGTTGGCTCTTCTTGCTGAAGTAATGTCGTGAGTAACCATAACGATCGACTGGCCGGAACGGTTAATATCCGTCAAAACATCAAGCACGGCTTTAACACCCGAAGAATTAAGAGCTCCAGTTGGTTCGTCTGCAAAAACAACATCAGGATCGTTTATTACCGCCCTTACCATTGCAGCACGCTGGGCCTCACCGCCAGAGAGCTGTGCAGGGAACTTGCCCCAGAGATCGCATGATAACCCCACGCGCTCGAAAAGTCTCTCCGCTTTCTCTTTCAGCTCCTTCTGCTTCTGTCCTGTCAGCATTCCTGTCGAGATCGCATTATCCATGATACTCATGCTGTCTACCAGGTGAACCTGCTGGAAAACAAATCCGCAATGCTTACGGCGGAAAACGGAGAGCTGGTCATCGTTCATTGATGTTATTTCTTTACCGCTGTATGAGATGCTTCCGAGGGTCGGCTTGTCCATGCCTGATAAGGCATAAAGG
>JAIKYD010000029.1 GCA_024683485.1 Saccharofermentans sp.
CATAGCAGAACCTCCAAATGAATATTTGACACTGCTTTGATCCACAGACTTGTTTGTTCCTACGTAACCTCGTGCTAAATGAAACGTCATGCGTTATCTAACCAATTACCGCTTAAACAAACGGCTGTGGTTATTGCCTCCCAAAAAACGTCAAAGCGTTAGGTAAAAAGACTAATCCACAGCGTCTGTTAGAAATTATAAGACCTTGATGAGGGTCTATAAAAACTACAAATCTAATAATACGAGGCAAAAGAATATGAATTCAAAATGCCAAAAGATCTTAGCGGCTTCTCTTGCTGCATTTATGAGTATTTCCTTTATTCCCAAGATAGCAGGAACAGAAGATGTATTGCTTGCAGCTGTTGAGAAAAACCAGGATAACACTTGTCTGGGTACATCCGATATTGCTAATCCTGTAAAGCCAAAACGTGAGAGTTCAGTATGGTCAGGCAGTATAGTCTATTTTGGTAAATATGAAGGTGATCCGATAAGATTCCGTGTTCTGCAAAAAGATTCCACAGTATATACGGATAATAAAGCGTTATTCCTTGACAGCGAAGCAGCTCTTTTCAAAGATTGTTTCTATTTTGGTCGTGACGATAAGAATACCTGGGAAGACAGTGATATAAGAGAGAAGCTTAATGATTCTTTCCTGTCAGAATCATTCACGGAACTGGAGCAGAATGCTGTTGCTACTAGTACGGGAAACGGAAATATTACATATGCTCCGGGGTCTTATGAAGAGTATGAGTATGGCTCGCCTGTAAGTATAGATGATAAAGTGTTTCTGTTAGATGCAGGTGATATAACGAATGAATCATTTGGCTATTATTCTCACCCTGGCAATGTGTTAATGGAAGGAACAGAGTGGAAAGGCAACCCTCACAAGGGAACAAGAGATATTGCCAACCATATGAAGACTATGGTGAACAGTGAGAAATCATGCTGGTGGTGGCTTCGTACTGCTATGGGTACAAACTCAGGAAACTGGAATTACTATAGCTGGGGAGGCATGGTTGATGGTTGTGGTGATCTCCATTATAACCTGGTTGGGAATTCTATTGGTATAGCACCAGCTTTAAATATTGATCAGTCATTGATTCTGTTTTCCACTATTGTGAATAACAGACAATTCGGTAAAGCAGGAACAGAGTATAAACTTACACTTAATGACAGTAATCTTAAGATAGCAGTTCGCGATGGAAAGAAGATAACAGCGGACGGAACGAAGATTTCCGTTCCATATGCAATTGAGGGAACAAATGCAGGAACTGCAACATGTGCATCAGTTCTGATCCTTGATAAAGAGTTCAAAACAGGAAACTCTAATGATGCAAATATTCTTTATTATGATGGATTAGGCGGTTCTTTTGGCAAGAACAGCACCGGAACTTTTACACTTCCAGCCACTCTCAATATTAGTGACTGGGGTTCAAAGTATTTTGTCTATATTCTTGCTGAAGACATTAATGGTGAGAAGGAAACCGATTACGCAAGTGTACCTGTGAAAATAGGTGCTCCTGCAAGTAAAACGACACCGACACCGACAAAGAATCCTACACCCACACCGGCAGCTGGAAAAAAATCAACCTGGTCACAGGAAAGCGGCAAGTGGTACTACTACGATAAGAATGGTTCAAAGGTAACCGGCTGGTATCAGGTCGGATCGTGGTATCTCTTTGATAAGAATGGCGTAATGCTCACGGGCTGGCAGCAGATTAGTGGAGAATGGTATTACCTTGGCAATGATGGTGCAATGAGGACCGGCTGGGTACAGTTAAACGGTCTCTGGTACTATCTCGATGCGAGTGGTGCAATGAAGACAGGATGGCTGAAGATAAGAGGCGTATGGTATTTCTTCAAGTCAGACGGAAGCATGGCTGCTAACGAATTCTGTGGCGGTTATTGGCTCAATGCAAACGGTTCATGGACATACGAGGCTAAAGCAAGATGGTATAAGAATACTTCAGGCTGGTACTATCAGGATACTGCGGGCTGGTATGCAAAGAACGGCACATATAAGATCGACGGCAAGAACTATAACTTTGGTAAGACAGGTTATTGCTTGAATCCTTAAAAATTTGATTTGTAAGTGCTTACTGAAACAGGTCACCTTAAATGATGGCCTGTTTCATTTATGCGGGTAATTCTATGTGTCTTTGTTTGGCGTGGTGGTCCAAATCGTAAATCCTGATCTTTTGTGATAATATTCTCTTTGGAATACGTTGTCTATTCAACAAAATGGGGGGATAAAGTTATGGGCAGAGGCGGAGGCGGCGGCAGCTCACACAGCAGCTCACATCATTCAAGAAGTCATTCACATTCAGGTGGATCATCAAGGTCTTCAGGTTCTTCTTACAGATCATCGGGTTCATCTTCTTATTCACATCATTCAAGCCGTTCGAGCAGTTATAGAAGCGGAAGCAGTGGTTCCGGATATTCAGGCGGAGGCGGCGGATACAGCGGCAGAAGCGGCGGATACAGCGGCAGAAGCGGCGGTTGCCTTGGCGGATGCAGCGCGTATATGATCATTCCGATATTGGTTTTTGCCGGAATGCTATATGCGTTCCTTGAAGATACAGATATCGGAACGTTTTTCGATGTACAGAGATCTACGATTCAGAGAGAAGCATTGCCTGCTTCCAAGTGCGATCCGATCAATGAGTGGTATAAAGATGACTGGGGCGATTGGATAGATGAGAGCGGTGAAGAGACTTCGCTTGAAAATGGACTAAAGCATTTCTATGAAACGACCGGTGTTCAGCCATATCTTTGGATCATGGGTGAAGAAGGTGGAGATTATATGTCTGAAGGCAGCGTAGAAGAGCTTTCAGAAGCGACATATAAGGAGATGTTTGGGGATGATGAGGGACATGTTCTCATTATCTTCCGTGAGTATCCTAATGCATCAAGCAATTATATCTGTACTGTCACGCCCGGATATGATGCAGAGACTCAGGTAATCGATGATGAGGCAAAAGAGATAATTCTTGACTTTATTGACTACTATTACACTGATAGTGAACTTAATGAAGGCCAGTTCTTTGCCAGGGCGTTTACCAGCAGTGCGGACAGGATCATGATCAAGCAGATACCTCTGAGCGTTCTTTATACGATTATAGTATCAGTTATTGTTCTCGTAATCGGTCTTATTATAGTTGTATCTATCATTCGTAAGCGTAAGGTTGCCGTGGCTAAGCAGAAAGCCGCGCAGGCTAAGGCAGAAGCAGATAAGAAGAAGGCTGAGGCTAATAAGAAAAAGATAGAATTTGATCAGCAGAAATATAATGATCAACTTGAAACCCAGTTTGTAGCAGTAAGCTGTCCAAACTGCGGTTCGACCGGAAACAGGATCCGCAAGGCAACCGTAGGATACTGCCAGTACTGCGGAACTGCGATGAGAGTCGATCAGGAAGGCAACGTCAAGATTATCAGCGGTGACAGTCAGGAATCAACATGAATTTCTATGTAGCTACATTATTTCCGGAACAGGTAACATCGTATCTTAATACGAGTATCACAGGCAGAGGGATTGCCAGGGGGGCGATATCCCTCGAATGTATTCAGATGAGAGATTATGCTCCAAACACATACGGACGTGTGGATGACACGATCTATGGCGGCGGCACCGGCATGATGATACGTTGTGAACCTGTTTACGGTGCATATGAGAAGGCGGTTGAAATGTGCGGCGGGAAGAAGCCTTATACAGTATATATGTCGCCTAAGGGAAAGGTTTTCGACCAGGCAAAAGCACATGAACTGGCTAAGCATGATAATCTTCTGATCGTATGCGGTCATTATGAGGGAATAGATGCCCGGGTGATCGATGAGATATGTGATGAAGAGATATCTATAGGTGATTATGTCCTGACGGGTGGTGAGACTGCTGCGATTGTCGTGATCGATGCAGTTGCAAGGCTCGTACCCGGAGTGCTTCCTAATGAAGAGGCATATACCAATGAGTCTCATACAGCTGGAATGCTGGAGGCGCCACAATATACTAAGCCTCCGGTGTGGCATGGCAGGGAGGTTCCTGAGATTCTTAAGAACGGAAATGATGCAGCGATTGCTGACTATAACCGCATTGCCGCGTTGGTTGACACATGGCATAACAGGCCGGATATGCTTGATAAGCTGGATATTTCCGAAAATGATTGGGCGAAAATGCTTGCCTTTGAAAGAGGCATGTGCTAAAATTCTCCAGTTATCAGGGTGGTCCTCTGCCATTATCCAGGCAAGAACATCTGCAGGAAAGAGAGGAAATGTACAATATGGATTTAGTAAAAGTCATCGAGAGCGAGAATATTCGCAACCAGTATCCTGAAGTTGAAGTCGGAGACTTCGTTAAGGCTCACCTCCTTATCAAGGAAGGCGCAAAGGAGCGTATTCAGGTATTCGAAGGCTATGTCATCGCAAGAAAAGGCCAGGGCCTTTCAGAGACAATAACAATCCGCCGTGTATCTTACGGTATCGGCGTAGAGAGAATTCTCCCTGTTAACTCACCCAAAATCGATCACATCGACGTTATTCGTAAGGGTAAGATCAGAAGAGCAAAGCTTTATTATCTCCGCGATCGTCAGGGCAAGGCTGCAAAGATCACTCAGAAGATCTGATAGCAGATTTAATCAAACATATAGGACCGTCTCACTCGAGGCGGTCTTTTTTGTGATAGAATCAAGCAGTTAATACATAGGAGTTCTTATGGCAGAGAAAAAGAATGACATCAACTGGTTCCCGGGGCATATGAGAAAGGCTCTGAACGAGACCGGCGAGAGATTGAAGCTCGTCGATGTTGTTTATGAGACATGTGATGCCAGGATACCTTTCTCAAGCAGAAATCCGGAACTTGATAAGATAATCGGTGAGAAGCCAAGGATCGTTATCCTCAATAAAGCTGACCTTGCTGACCCCTCAAAAACACCTGTCTGGATCAATCACTTTGAATCCAGCAATACCCGTGCCTGTGCGCTTGAGAGTACCCGCAAGAAGGGCTTTGAAAGACTTAATGCCATCACTATGGAACTTATGAAGGATAAGCTTGAGAAAGCCGCTGAGAAGGGCAGAACAGGAAGACCTGTCAGGGTTATGGTGGTAGGTGCTCCGAACACCGGAAAGTCCACTTTGATAAATGCTCTCGCAGGCAGAAAAGCTGCGGTGACCGGTGATAAGCCCGGTGTTACCAAAGACTTCAAATGGATCATGACAGGCGGAAGACTTGAACTCATGGATATGGCCGGAGTCCTCTGGCCAAGGATCGCAAATGCAAAGAGCGGCATATGTCTTACAGCTTTGGGTTCAGTTAAGGAAGAGATAACAGATTCAGTCAAGGTCGCGTATGAGACATTAAAGATAATGTATGATATCTATCCTGATCTTCTTAAAGAACGTTACGGTGTTGACCTTAATGTCCAGGATAATGAGGATGAAGGTTTTTACCAGGATCCGTTCTATGATATCTTCCTCGCGATGGCAAAGAAGAGAGGCTGCATTATGAGCGGGGGAAGGATCGATGAGGAACGTTTCGCAAGGCTCTTCCTAAATGATCTGAGAGAAGGCAGGACAGGAAGGATCACTCTTGAGATGCCTGAGGATTATAAGTGATCTTTCCGGAAATTTTACCGACAGAGGACAACCAGATGCCTAAATTATCAATTGAACAGCTGAACGCAAAATACGATTCTATGTATGAATATGAGAAGGATTGTCTTGCCAAAGGATATAAGATGATCGGCGGGATCGATGAGGCCGGAAGAGGGCCGCTCGCCGGTCCTGTGGTCGCGGCATGCTGCATTCTTGATCCTGATGTAAAGATATTAGGTCTCGATGACTCAAAGAAGTTATCTGAGAAGAAGAGAGAGGAACTTTTTGCAGAGATAAAAGAGAAAGCAAGAGCATATGCTATCTGTGCTGCGGGTCCTGAGGAGATCGATGAGATCAATATCCTTGAGGCAACAAAAAAAGCAATGAGAAGCTGCGTAAAAGAACTTGCATCTAAGGGGCAGTCTCCTGACATCCTGCTCATCGATGCGGTGAATCTGTCAGGCACGGGACTCGATGTTATTCCGATAATCAAGGGTGATGCAAAATCTGATTCGATAGCGGCTGCTTCAATACTTGCCAAGGTCACACGTGACCACATGATGATCGAATACGATGAGGAATATCCGGGCTACGGCTTTGCAAAGCACAAAGGCTATGGCACAAAGGATCACTATGCTGCAATAAGAGAAAAAGGAATGACTCCGATCCACCGCCGCTCGTTCCTGAAGGTAATACATTAAGTTTTATTCTTCTCGTTTGAGTAATATTATTGAGTGAGCGATTCCGAAGGCGCTCTGCGCTGAGGACTTAGCGAACGAAATAATATTACGAAAAGTCTTGACTTTGTGGCAAACTTTAAGTATTATATCGCTCGTGAAAGAAGAACGTCCGTTTCTCACCTCAAGCGGCATAAAGCTTGTAAAGAGGTCAATAACTAGATAATCAACCGATTTTGAGGGGTTTGCCTTTAAGGCAGGGTAGTTATGAGAGAACGGATTATATCCGTTCTTTTTTTATGCAAACAAGCAACAGTAGGAAATCTTAACTAAGGAGGTGGCTACCATCGCAAAGACCAATGATACTCAGATGATTAACGGAGCTATAAAGTTCCCTCAGGTTCGTCTCATAGACGCAGAAGGACAGATGGTTGGCGTTGTGCCGATCGAAGAAGCTCTTAAGACTGCTGAAGAAGCTGAATTAGATCTCGTCTGCATATCACCTAATCCTGACAACCCGGTTTGCAGAGTCATGGATTACAACAAATTCCTTTTCGAGAAGGGCAAGAGAGAGAAGGAAGCAAAGAAGAAGCAGAAAGAGACTGAACTCAAGGAAGTCGGATTGAAGCTAACAACAGATGTTCATGATGTTGAAGTTAAGCGCAAGATGGTAATCAGATTCCTTTCTTCAGGCGACAGAGTAAAGGTTAACATCAGGTTCAGAGGCCGCGAGATGGCTTTCCAGAATAAGGGTTACGAAGTAATGAACAGTTTTGCTGAGAGCGTAACCGAATACGGATCAGTTGACAGACCGCCGAAGATAGAAGGCAGGAACATGGTAATGTACCTGTCACCGGCAAAGAAAAAATAATTTAGGAGGAATGATAATATGCCCAAGCAGAAGACACACACTTCTTCAAAGAAGAGATTCAAGGTAACAGGTACCGGTAAGGTTCTCCATAAGCAGGCATTCAGAAGCCACATTTTGAGCAAGAGACCTACTAAGAGAATGAGACACCTCAGACACAACCAGGTTTGCTCGGATCAGAATGCAAGAATCATCAAGAAGATGATCCCTTACGCTTAATTGCTTAAAAATTAGGAGGACAAGATAATGTCAAGAGTTAAAAGAGGAATCCGCACAAGAGCGCGTCATCATAAGATTTTAAAGGCAGCAAAGGGTTATTGGGGTCATAAGAGCAAGCTTTTCAAGGTTGCTAATCAGCAGGTCCTCAAGTCCGGCAACTATGCTTACCGTGACAGAAGAAACAAGAAGAGAGAGTTCAGAAGACTCTGGATCGTACGTATCAACGCTGCTTGCCGTCTTAACGACATGAGTTATTCCAGATTTATGAACGGCCTCAAGAAGGCTGGTATCGAGCTCGACCGTAAGGTTCTTTCCGATATCGCAGTTACAGATGCAGCAGGTTTTACTTCTCTCGTTGAGAAGGCTAAGGCAGCTCTCTGATAACTAAATAATCAATATTGAATTCTACAAGAGGCTGTCTCAGGATTTGGGACAGCCTTTTTGCTATAATGTTCAAAGCGAAAAAGGAGATTCAGAAGTGATCATCACCAGCCGTGACAATCCGAATGTTAAGCGAATTGCAAAGCTTACCAAAAGAGAAAATGCCAGAAATGAAGGCGTGATCTTTCTTGAAGGCACGAGGCTTTGTGAGGAAGCATTATCGAGCGGACAGGCGGCACTTGAAGTTATAGTCTCCGAAGACAGGATTGAATGGGCAAAAAAATATACACCTGATGTTGAGCCGCTGGTCTTAAGTCAGAGTGTTTTCACGAAGATATCCCGCACCGTTAATCCGCAGGGAGTTGCGCTTCTGATAAAAGAACCGGAATTATCTTCAAGTATTCCTTCAAAACCTGACGGAAAAGATATCTATGTAGTGCTTGAGAATACCCAGGATCCAGGCAATCTCGGAACGATAATACGAATGGCTGATGCATTTGGACTGACCGCTGTCATTATCGGACCGACCACCTGTGACCCTTATAACGATAAAGTCATCAGGGCGACTATGGGTTCTGTGTGGCATATTCCGGTCGTAAGAAAAACAATGGAAGAGTGCTTCGATCATTTCGATAAAGCGGGAATACAGACACTTGCAATGCACCTTAAGGGGAGTGCTTTAAATGTTGAAGAATTAAGTCTTCCTTGTGCTTATTTTATCGGTAATGAAGGCGACGGGTTAACCGGTTCGACAACTTCCCAATGCAGTAAGCTCATTAAGATCCCGATGCATGGAAAAGCTGAATCCCTTAATGCAGCGGTTGCGGCATCAGTTATCGGTTACGAACTCTCCAAACTTTTGTAAGAAAAGGTTTTATCAACGAACTAAACAATGAAATGCATATTTATGCATAATTATTCGTATAACAGTAATCGATACCTTTTTCGGGTTAAATAATATAATATAGCGTAGTCTAAGCGAATGAACAGGAAGACAGATGAATATGGAATCTGAACAGAACAAAGAGCTGATAAACAGACTCGCCGAAGTGGCAAAAGTCAAGTCGCATATTAATGCAGACCTTTATACCAAATACAATGTTAAGCGCGGACTCCGTAATAATGACGGAACCGGTGTTCTTGTTGGTCTTACCGAAGTCGGTGAGGTCATGAGTTATATCGTTGATGATGCCGACAGGATTCCTGTTGAGGGTAAGCTCTTCTATCAGGGTTATGAGGTAAAGGATCTCGTAAACGGTTTCTTCTCTCAAGGCAGGTACGGATATGAGGAGACCGCATTTCTGCTTCTTACAGGCGAACTTCCGACTGAGTCTGAACTTAAGAAGTTTACCAGTCTTCTGTCGAGCGTAAGACCTCTTCCTGACGGATTTACAGAGGACATGATCATGAAGGCTCCTTCGCCTGATATCATGAATAAGCTTGCAAGATCAGTCCTTGCTCTCTATTCCTATGACGATAATCCTGATTCGACTGAGATCTCCAATGTGGTAAGACAGTGTACGGAACTTATTGCGAGATTCCCTGTGCTGATCTCCTACGGATATATGGCCAGAAGGCACTATATTGAACACAGAGATCTTTATATTCATGCTCCTGTTGCTGAATACAACACAGCCCAGAATATCCTTCACATGATAAGGCCTGACGGTCAGTTCACGGAACTTGAGGCTAGGATACTGGATCTCATGCTGGTTCTTCATGCAGAGCATGGCGGCGGTAACAATTCAACATTCGTAACACATGCTGTATCATCCACCGGTTCTGATACTTATGCTGTAATAGCTTCGGCTGTCGGTTCACTTAAGGGACCCCAGCACGGCGGTGCTTCCAACAAGGCTTTCGGCATGATGAAAGATCTCAGGGAACATGTAAGCGACTGGACAGATGAGGAACAGATCAAGGCATATCTCAGAGATATCCTTCATAAGAATGCTTTTGACAGATCCGGACTTATCTACGGGATCGGTCATGCCGTATATACTTTGTCAGATCCGAGAACTGTTGTGATAAGGAAATACGCCGAGATCCTTGCTAAAGAGAAGGGTAATATGGATCTTTACAATCTCTATCTCCTTGTCGAGAAGCTTGCTCCCGATGTATTCCATGAGGTCAAGAACTCTGACAAACTTGTGTGTGCCAATGTCGACTTTTTCGCAGGACTCGTATATTCGATGCTCGGTATTCCGACAGAACTCTATACGCCTTTGTTCGCCTGCGGAAGGATCGCAGGATGGAGTGCCCACAGGATTGAGGAGCTCGTATCCGGCGGACGTATTATGAGACCGGCTTTCAAGTGCGTTAACAAGAGAAGACCTTATATTCCTTCGGATAAAAGATCGGATATTATTTGATATCAGCATTGTTCGAAAATAACTCTGCCTGCACATTATTCTTTTGCTGATGCCGGCATTCTCTTTTGCTGTTCTACTTGCGCAGGTGATTAACCTGTGGTAATATACTCGGGCAAACAGACAAGGCCCCATGGTCAAGTGGTCAAGACGGCGCCCTCTCACGGCGCAATCAGCGGTTCGAATCCGCTTGGGGTCACCAGTATTTGAGGGAAGGACGAACATCATATCTGATGTCCGTCTTTTTGTTCAGTAAGAAGTGACAGTGCGGTCCAGGTAAATGTCAGGATAGTTTCTGTGCTTCCTAAAACGGAAATAAATTATGGATGAGAATAGATACATTAAGATAAGAGGCGCCAGAGAGCATAACCTCAAGAATATAAATATAGATATACCGCGCAGGAAGATGGTCGTACTTACCGGTCTTTCAGGTTCGGGAAAATCTTCGCTTGCCTTTGATACGATCTATGCGGAGGGACAGAGGCGTTATGTCGAGTCATTGTCTTCTTATGCAAGGATGTTTCTCGGCCAGCTTGATAAGCCTGATCTTGACAGCATAGAAGGATTATCTCCTGCTATCTCTATTGACCAGAAATCCACGGTAAGCAACCCGAGATCGACTGTCGGCACAGTTACTGAGATCTACGATTATTTCAGACTTCTGTATGCGAGAGTAGGTGAACCTTTCTGTCCGGAATGCGGAAAGCCGATTAAGTCACAGGGTATAGACCAGATAATTGACAAGCTCAAGCTTTATTCTGAAGGTACCAGAGCCATTGTGTATGCACCTGTTGTAAGGGGCAAGAAAGGCGAGTTCGGGAAACTTTTCGAGGGATTCAGGAAATCAGGATATGCGAGAGTAAGAGTTGATGGCATTACTTATGAACTTGATGAGGATATCAGCCTCAATAAGAACAACAAACATGAGATCGAAGTCATTGTCGACAGACTTGTTATCAAGGAAGGAAACACGACCAGGCTTTATGATTCATGTGAGCAGGCTCTCAAACTCTCGGACGGATTGCTGCTTGTTGAACTTCAGACAGCGACTGCTGACGGAAATGGTGATAAGACATACGAGACAAATGAGGAGTTTTTCTCTCAGAATCTTGCGTGCCCTGACTGCGGTATTTCTTTTGGTGAGATCAATACCAGAAGTTTTTCTTTTAACAGCCCTGAGGGAGCATGCCCGAACTGTTCCGGTATAGGTACACTTACAGCGGTGGATCCCGAACTCTGTATAACCAATCCGAAGCTTTCTATCAATGAGGGTGCTGTAAGGACTGCAGGATGGAATTTTGATGATCCGAAGAGCTGGGGAAGGTGCTTTATTGAGGCACTTGCAAAGAAATATAAGTTCTCTCTCGATACACCTTATTACAAGCTCCCTGACGATATCAAGAATATCATTCTTTACGGCAATAACGGTGAGATGCTGAAGGTTGATACAAGGAATTCAATATATCCCAGAAGCGGTGATTACTATTCTGACTGGGAAGGCATCGTTCCAAGTGTTATGAGACGCTGGAGGGAGTCAGGAAGCGAAGAGGCAAAGGCTTCATATGAGAGATACATGAGTATCGATATCTGTCCCGTGTGCAACGGTGCAAGACTGAACAGGAACAGCCTGTCAGTTAAGGTCGGAGGCCTTAATATCAGTGAACTTACCGATATGTCAGTTAAGAATATGCGTAAGTTCTTTACAAACCTGGAACTTAAGGGAAAGAATTCCGAGATTGCTGCTCCGATCCTTCGCGAGGTCAGGTCCAGACTTGAGTTTTTATTTGATGTGGGACTTGACTATATGACGCTGTCGCGTTCTTCGGCTACGCTCTCGGGCGGTGAGGCCCAGAGGATCAGGCTTGCAACGCAGATTGGTGCTGGACTGCAGGGAGTTCTGTATGTCCTTGATGAGCCTTCTATTGGTCTGCACCAAAGGGATAACGATAAGCTCATCAAGACTCTGTTCAAACTGAGAGATCTCGGTAATTCTATCCTGGTCGTTGAACATGATGAGGATACTATGCGTTCAGCAGATCACATAATAGACATCGGTCCCGGAGCAGGTTCGTTCGGAGGTGAGATCGTTGCCCAGGGAACCATTGATGACATTATCAGTGAGAAGAAATCGGTTACCGGACAGTATCTGTCAGGGGAGAAGTTCATTCCCGTTCCTTTGAACCGCAGGAAAGCGGACAGTAAGAAGCTTCTGAAGATCACAGGTGCATATGTAAACAACCTCAAGCATATCGATGTATCGATACCTCTCGGGTTATTTACGGTCATTACAGGTGTTTCAGGTTCAGGCAAATCATCGCTGATCAATTCGACACTTGTACCTTATCTTTCACACGAACTCAACGGCTCCAGGAAGACGAGAGTCAAGTGCGAGAGGATTACAGGTTATTCGAACCTTGATAAGATCATATGCATCGACCAGAGCCCCATAGGAAGGACGCCGAGGAGTAATCCGGCTACATATATAGGACTTTTCGATCTTATAAGGAAACTCTATGCTGAGACACCTGATGCCAGACAGAGAGGATATAAGGCCGGCAGATTCTCGTTCAATACAAAGGGCGGAAGATGTGAAGCCTGCGCCGGAGACGGTGTAAACAAGATCGAGATGCACTTTCTACCGGATATCTATGTCACATGCGATGTCTGCAAAGGTAAGAGATACAACAGAGAGACACTTGAAGTCAGATATAACGGCAGGAATATTTCAGATGTTCTTGAAATGTCTGTTGATGAGGCCTGTGAATTCTTCAAAAATAATCCGGCCATCTATAAGAAGGTAAGGACACTTCAGGATGTCGGACTGGGCTATATCAAGCTCGGTCAGCCGTCCACAACATTGTCAGGCGGAGAGGCACAGAGGATAAAACTTGCCTCGGAATTGTCGAGAAGATCTACAGGAAAAACGATATATGTATTAGATGAACCGACCACAGGACTGCACGTTGCGGACGTCCATAAATTGGTTGACATTTTAGAACGGCTAACCGAAAATAAGAACACTGTGGTCGTAATCGAGCACAATCTTGATGTCATAAAGACAGCAGATCATATAATCGACTTAGGTCCCGAGAGCGGTGACGGAGGCGGCGAAGTAGTTGCTTCAGGCACACCGGAAGAGATTGCGGAATGCAAAAAATCTTACACGGGACAGTTCTTAAAACCCATTCTCGAACGGGCAAAAAAGAACGGTCAGTACAAGGATATATCTGCGTTTATCGACACTGCAAGGCTCGAGGAAGAACAATACGACATTCTTACCGGTCCCAGGGTAAGACGCAGGATAAGGGAAGATAACGATAATAACGGAGAAGAGTAATGGCACTTTGTAGTATTTGTAAGAAAAGGCATGCGATCGTATTCACAAGCCGCTATGAGAATGGCAACAGGATAGACGAAGGCTTCTGTCTTAAGTGTGCCTATGAATCAGGCATATCCGGAGTTACGGATATGTTTAAGGCATCAGGAATCACAGCTGATAACATTGATGAGATGAGCGACAGGCTGGAAGATCTCGTGTCTCAGAACGGTTTCTCGGCTGATCCCACGGACTTTTTGAAGTCACTGGCTTCGGGTGATGAATTCGGGGATATGCCTTTCGATGACGATGATGAACCTTATGAATTCGATGAGGATTCCACTCCGGTAAGTATTGCCGATTCAGATGAATCCAAAGACGGCAAACCGGGTGAAGGCGGGGAGAAAGGTCCGGAAGGTTTCTTTGATTCGCTTTTCGGAAAAAGACCGGGAAACCAGGACGAAGGCGATGCAAAGGATTCCAAGGACAGCAAGGATCCTAGAAAGGGCAGAGGCAGGTCCAGACTTAAATATCTTAATGAATTCGGTACCAACCTTACAGAGCGTGCCGCTGAAGGCAAGATCGACAGGATAATCGGCCGTGACAAAGAGATCGAACGCTGCATCCAGATCCTTAACAGGCGTTCGAAGAACAATCCTGTTCTTATCGGTGCTCCCGGTGTCGGTAAGACAGCTATAGCCCAGGGTCTTGCAGTTAAGATAGTTGAGGGTACAGTACCTGAGAAACTCCTCAATATGCAGATCTGGCAGCTGGATCTTCCTGCTATGGTTGCAGGAACCCAGTTCAGAGGTCAGTTTGAGAGCCGTATCAAGGGCGTAATTAATGAAGCAATTAAGGCTGAGAATATTATCCTTGTAATAGATGAGCTTCATACGATCATCGGTGCGGGTGATGCTGAAGGTTCCACAAATGCGGCTAATATCCTGAAACCCGCATTGGCGAGAGGCGAA
Organism: Saccharofermentans sp.; assembly: GCA_024683485.1. Taxonomy (GTDB): domain Bacteria; phylum Bacillota; class Clostridia; order Saccharofermentanales; family Saccharofermentanaceae; genus Saccharofermentans. The sequence continues at coordinate 14,385 of JAIKYD010000029.1, forward strand.
CTCCGTATCCTCGGTTCAACAACCACAGCAGAATATAAGCGCATCGAGAAGGATTCCGCTCTTGAGAGACGTTTCCAGAAGGTAATGCTTGACGAGCCTTCTGTTGAGATGTCGATTGAAATCCTGAAAGGCATCAAGGATTACTATGAGAAGCATCATAATGTCACATATTCTGATGAGGTTATCGAGTTTGCCGTTAAGGCATCGAAAAGATACATCACAGACAGATATCTTCCCGACAAGGCAATAGACCTTATCGATGAAGCCGGTTCTGCCGCCAACCTCAAGAATGTCAAGCTTGTAAAGCTTGCCAACACCAGAAAAGCTCTTGAGAAGGCTAAGCGTGAGCATCAGCAGCAGATAGATGCAATGGAGAATTCTTCTCCTGAAGAGCGTGAGGCAGACTACGAGAAGGTTGCAGAACTTAAGGCTAAGGCTGATAAGCTCCAGAATGAACTTGACCAGCTCGAAAGTGATATTGCACCGGATCCTATCCAGGTCGAGGATATCGCAAGAGTGGTTGAGATGTGGACAGGCATTCCGCTAAAGTCTATCTCTGAAACTGAGACCGAGAAACTTAAGAATCTGGAAGAAAGACTTCATAAGCGTGTCATCGGCCAGGAGGAGGCAGTTCACGCTGTTGCAAGTGCCGTAAGACGTACAAGGGCAGGCTTTACCAAGAAGCATAAGCCGACCTCGTTTATATTCGTAGGACCTACAGGTGTAGGTAAGACAGAACTTGTAAAAGCACTGGCAGAAGTCATGTTCGATACGGAAGAGGCTCTGATAAGGATTGATATGTCCGAATACATGGAACCTCATTCTGTATCCAAACTGATAGGTTCTCCTCCGGGTTATGTCGGCTTTGATGATGCCGGCCAGCTTACTGAACAGGTAAGAAGAAAACCGTATTCGGTAATACTTTTCGATGAGATCGAGAAGGCTCATCCTGATGTGTTTAATCTGCTCCTGCAGATGCTTGATGACGGTGTGCTTACTGACAGTCACGGTCTGCATGTCAACTTTGAGAACTGCATCATCATTATGACTTCAAATGCCGGAAGCTCTGCCAAGGCTGCAACTATCGGATTCTTTAACGAGACACATGAAGCTATGGAACAGCACGTTCAGAGCGCGCTCAAAGAGACGTTCCGTCCCGAGTTTCTGAACCGTGTCGATGAGACGATCATTTTCAAGTCACTGAAGCCTGAAGAGATCCGCAAGATCGTAAATATCATGATCAAGGATGTCTTCCAGTCCCTCGAAGATAAGCATATCAAAGGCTCTATGACCAAGGCAGCAGGTGACAGGCTTGCTGAGGTCGGCTACGATGAGAAATACGGAGCAAGACCTTTGCGCAAGGCTATCAGAACGAATGTCGAAGATCCGCTCTCGGATATGTTCCTTACCGGTGCGCTGAAGGATGTCGTAAGCCTTAAGATCGATTACAGACGTGGAAAGTTTGTTTTCGATACAATTAAGAAAGCGGAATAAACTACATCTGAATAATTACTGACATATAAAACTGTCCCATGATGATATGAAGTCATTGGGACAGTTTTTTTATGGGTGTTTCAAATAGACTGGAGGCTGCCTCATCATTTTGAGACAGCCTCCAGTTGAATCGGTTAATTGATTTAATTACTTCACCCAGTCAAAGTATGCGTAGTTATAACCATAAATACTTACATTTGAACTTGTTGATACATAGACAGTGAATGTGTATGTTTCTCCAGGCTCAACTGAGACTTCTTTGGGTGTTCCTCTGAAGCATGTTCCGTCACCTTCAAAAGTCATACCTTCGGAAGTTACTTCGGTGATCGTGGAATCAGAGAACAACTTGATATCAAGTCCGTTAAGTGACTTGGCAAGGCTTGCTGTGTAGTAACTCTTGTTCTTTAATTCGATATCGAATTTGAAGCCGCCTGCTGTATTGGAGAACCTTGTAATGTTCATACCGAAGTCATTAGTACCAATACCTTCTGCAGTTGCGTTGGAAGAAGTCTGTCTTGCTTTTGTTGTAGCGGCTGTGGTCTCTTCGGTAGTTGTTTCCTCGGTCGTGGTAGTAGTCGTTTCTTCTTCAGTAGTAGTGGTCGTAGCTTCTGTTGTTGTTTCTACGGTAGTTGTCTCTTCGGTCGCTGCCGTAGTTGCCTCAGTGGTTGTTTCCTGAGTTGTGGCTTCAGTAGTGGTAGCCTCAGTTGTCGCTGTTGTGGTCTCTTCAGTGACCGTAGTCTCGGTCTCCTGTTTTGTGGTTTCAACCGTAGCGATTGTCTCAATCTCCTTGCGTCCGAAGAGACTCTTGAGACCTGAAGTCCTGTCTAAAGCCCATAAAATACCAATAGCAACCAAAATAATTGCAAGGAACGTGATGAGACCGGCAAGTCCCGGATCCTTAGGAGATTTTGACTCTTTCTTTTTCTTCTTAGCCTTTACTGTGGTAACAGGGGAGATGGTCTTGTTATCGTGATGTGTTGGGGTTGAGGCCGGAGCTGTATTTGCAGCATTAGCATTCATAACACCTCTTGTAGCTGCAACCGGTTGTTTGCTCTTAGGCTCGAAAGGTGAATTTTGAAGAGTCTGGACACTCTGCTGAGCAGGTGCGCTCGGAGCAATTCCGGGCCTGTGAGCTTGTGTGCTTGCAGCTTCTGCAGCTTTAGCGGTAGCAGGAGCGACCTTAGCTTGAGCGGGTCCGGGTGCAGGTGCGGGCTTAACAGGCGCTGCAGGAGTTGATTTAGCAGGAGCTTGAGCAAAAGACTGTGCAGGCTTTGCAGGTGCAGGAGCTTTTGCTGCTTCGGTATGCTTTGGTGCGGTGGCAGCCGGTCTGTGAGGCATCTCTGTTTCAGCAGGCGCCTTAATTGGTTCAGATTTCTTTATGTCAGCCTTAACAGGCTCTGATGCTTTATTCTGAGCAGCCGGTGGAGTGTGAGGCCTTGAAGGAGCAGTTGGAGCTTTGTTAGCTGCAGCTGATGCAGCAGTAGCCGCTGCAACGGTTGCAGTGGTAGCTGCAACTGCTGCGGTGTTTGATTTAACCGGTTCAGCAGGTTTAGCCTGAGTAACAGGTTTAACAGATTCGCCAGGTCTTGAAGGAACTGCTTTAGCTGCTTCTCCGGGTCTTGAGGAGACTACAAAAGGAGAAGATGAAGCGGGAACTGCCGGTTTTGCCTGTTCAGCAGGTCTAGCAGCCTCAACAGGCTTAACGGAAGCAGTTGGCTTTACTGCCTCAGCTGGTTTTACCGGAGCAGCAGGTCTTGCTGTATCGGCGGGCTTAACAGGCTCAGCATGTTTTGCTGAATCACCGGGTCTCGCGGATGCAACAAAAGGAGAAGCTGAAACAGGTGCTGCGGCAGGCTTAGAAGGTTCAGCGGGTTTAGCAGCCTCAGCCGGTTTTGCCGTTGGAGCAGCAGGTTGTGCCTGTTCAACTGGTTTTGCTGCTTCTTTGGCCTTTTCCTCAGCCTGTGCGGCCTGTGCTGCCTGAGTGGGAGTAGAGAAGACATCAGTCTTGTTTGCAGACGGATAAGGTCTGTAACCTACAGCCTGGGCGGCAGGACGGTTTGCAGGGGAAACGGGCTTCTGCTTATCGGGAACACCAGGAGCTTTTGAAGGTTCTGCAGGAGCAACTGAAGTCTGCTCAACAGGAGCAGCAGGAGCTGTTGGTGCTACAGGAGCAGTAGCTGCAACTGGCTTTGCTTCGGGTTTCTCTGTTCCCGGAATATCGATATTTGCAGGCTTGGGTGCCTCAGGCACTTCAGCATTCATAAAAGGACTGGATTTTTTGTCGTGTTCGGAAGTAGCGAAATCAAGTCCGTTGCCTGATTTGAAGATCTTCTCGTCAGAAGGCTTTGCCTGGAAATTATTGATCTCGTCTTCGAGATCATTAAACTTCGGCAGGGAATCCTTCGGAGGTTCCGGTGCCTTCTGTACAAATGCCGGCTTGTCAAAGGTTCCGCCATCCTTAGGGAAAGCGGGCTCAGAAGATGTCTGCACGGGCATGCTGTCAGCAAAGGGGTTCTTTTCCTGACTTGCTGCGGCTGCAGGTGCGGCTGCTGAAGGTTCAGAAGGCTTATCAGCCTTTACGGGTTCAGCAGGTTTTTGAGGTTCTTCCGGAGCTTTGAAAGGCTTAAAGGCTTTTATGGAAGAGTCGAACTCAAATTTGTCAAATTCATCCATGAAAGCATCGTGGTCTGAACTTAACTGAAAACCTCCCAAACCGCCCTTTGAAGCAGCATTGAGATTCTCGGCAGCTTTGTTGAGGTTATCCTTGGACTCCTTGAGTTTATCAGCTACAGATTCACTCTTATCGCCCGGCTTGAACTGCACTGCGAAAGAAGAATCAATAAAATCATCTTTTGGATCAGGTTTGTTCATACTATTAAAATTGTTGAACTGATCAGGATCGTTAGGCATATGTCTAATCTCCTTTTATTTTTAATTTATCTAATTGTAGCGAATTAGGGTTTTCAATCAATGATTTTTTTGTTACGGTTTGTTTTCTTTTCGCCGTTCCGAAAACATTTCCAGAGGAGATGAGATGCACTTCATGGTCATAATGGTGATTATTATCCTTGACTTTGCAAGGTCAGGATGTTAATATCATTCAGCACTTACGGATAGGCTCGTGTGGCGGAATTGGCAGACGCAACGGACTTAAAATCCGTCGGAGTAAAATCCGTACCGGTTCAAGTCCGGTCACGAGCACCATTTATTCCTTTTTTAGTGCAGCGACAGATATCGCGGAGTGGAGCAGTTGGTAGCTTGCCGGGCTCATAACCCGGAGGTCGTGTGGTTCGAGTCCCGCCTCCGCAACCAGAATGTAGGTTGTCTCAGTTTTGAGGCAACCTTTTTGCTTATTACTTTCGCGTGTATTTCTTGTTTTTAATATATTTGTGTATAATATATGCGGTTTATAAGCAAAGCAGGAGGCTTTTTAAATGGCTAATCTTCAGAATGAACAAACGGCAGAACGCAATGATGTTGCCGGCAGAATAGTTCGTATCTGTATACTTATAATCGTTTCATTTGTTGTAGCAATCGCGGCGGTTTCTTTTGCCGTTCATCATATGAGACTTCAGTTTGAGGACGAATTCAAGAAGATATCTGATATGAAGATGCAGCAGGTGACAGATGTTGTCAGGATGAGTGTTGATGGTGACGATCTGGTGTCGAATACCGTTAATGCTCCGGCAAGATACAGTGCACTTCTTGATCTTATGCTTGCGGATACATCCACTGAGAATCTTTCTGCTGAAGGATACGGCCTCTTCGGTTACAATCAGGGTCAGCTGTCATTGCTCCTGAGCCGCGGAGTAAGTGATCCTTCAGAATTTGCTGTAGCGAGCAGAGATATTTCCGAGTGGCTCGGCGGTACTTCAGAACAGACTGTGATCATCGGTAAGAATTACGAGAGTATTATTGTTCCGATAACTGACAGTACAGGAATGTGTGTCGGTGTATTCGAATATAAATGCACATTCGGTGAGCTTTATGATCTTGGCGATAAGCTCGAATCCAGGATACTTACGGCAGTTGTGATCGCCGTCCTCGCCGGAGTACTTCTTTTCGCTGTTCAGGAAATACTTATACGTGTTATCAGGGGAAGACAGAACGGATCTTCAGGAAAGAAGAATACCGAGACACCTCAGAGCCGTGACAGACGTTTGATCTCGTCAACTATCGGTTACTGCTTTACGATCATACTTGTTGTTCTTCTTGTAATGGCAACACAACTTTCAAAGACTTACATAAAAGCCCTTGAGAGTGAACGTGCTGACATGATGGAGAAATGTGCAGTATCATCTGCGGCTGCTCTAACATATACTGAGGTCAGGGAGGGTATGAATTATATGCTCCCGGTCTATAAGTACGGTGCAGACAAGCCGTATATGGTCAACATCTACACGATGGCCGGAGATTCTTTCTTAAGGCTTTATTCTTCAACGGCGACCGGAAATGTTCAGCAGTATTATCTTACCGGAGCCGGCAATCAGTATATTGACTGCTTCGGACTTCAGCAGGCAGCATTTACCACCCGTAATGAAAGCGGTGTTTCATATGTCTGTGCGTTAGCTCCTATCATATCTTCGGAGAATACTGTAGCAGGTGTTCTTGAGATAATGATGCCGCGTTCTGATTTCGAGAGTTCAGTAAACGGAATGAGCCTTTCATGGATATTCACCATAATCTCGATCGCTATTTCTATGGGTATCATGATATTCGAATTGAATCTACTGATATCAACTATATCCAAAGGAATCTCAGGCAATGCTCCTGTGCTTGTTATGTATGGTGAGAATGCGAACAGATTCCTCTCGTTCTTTACTGCATTCGGTTCAATAATGATGCCGGTCGCATTTGCGGATTATTTCAAAGAACAACTGAATGATCTGCCGATGCCTGCAGTACAGGGATTTATTTGTGTTACTCTGCTCCTGTTTATCTGGGGTTATCTCGGCTTCTCGGGTATCAGGAACAGTCTTAAGACCAAGCTTACCAGCAGGATAGCTTTGATTGCTGTTACATGTGCGGGTTATTTTTTTGCTCTAATTGCAGGCGTTATCAGTTTCCCTTATCTGACTTGTGTTCTTGCCCTGCCGATCGGCTTCTGCTTCGGTATGTCCTTCGATTATTTAAGAGACTACCGCATCAATGCCGGAAGGCTCGGTTACAAGGATTATAACGACAGGGTAATCCATAACGTCCAGGCGTCTTCATACTTCCTCGGAGTATCGGTTGGTGCTGTTATAGCTGGTATCTGCTATGAGAGATATGGTCTGTTTGTTGTTACCATCATAAGCGGTGCCGCACTCGTTCTTACCAGCATCGGTATGATCTATTTTATGCAGAACAATACGCAGGTCAGGGAAGCCCCGCTGTCGATCAGCGGATTCTTCTCCGTATTCGCTGATTCAAGGATCGCAAGGTTCCTCAACTCATCGTTCCTTATGCTCGGTGTCGTATTGGCGTTTATGCTGATGTTCATCCCGAACTATCTTGAGAATGTAGGAATCTCGCTCCCGACAACTTCGTTCTACTTCCTTGTATGCGGTTTTACGGCATGCTTTGTCTGTGGATTTGCAAAAAATAAATTTGCGCATCTCCTGACATCAAGAACAAGAGTTTTGATCCAGGCGGCTTCGACCGTTCTTGGCCTTTTCCTGTTCGCTCTGATGCCTTCTGCCAAGATGCTTGTCGTAACCTGTGCCTTCCTTGGTATTGCACTGGGTATCCACGATTACTATTACATTTATGTTCTCTATCTTATCTGCAATGGAAAAGTTAAGTTAAACCTTAGAAAACTTGCTGAATATACTGTATATATGGGTGCCGGTGTTATGCTCCCTATAATCATGACAGCGTTCATGGTCAGGAACTTTAGGATCACTTTCCTTATTCTGACGCTTATCGTTGCAATACTTGCCTTCATTTATCCTTTGTCATCGTTCTCCGGCAAGATCGATGAACGTGATATCTCTCTTAAGCCTCAGAAGAGACAGCGTGAGAAGCCGGTTCAGGCAGCACCGCAGACCGCTCCAGCTGACGGACAGCTTCCGGAAGGATCTTCTTTTGATTCTGCTGCACCTCAGATCGACGCGGTTATTCCTGAACAGCAGTATTCCGTACCTGCACCTCAGATGCAGACACCTGTTCAGCAACAGCGTCAAAGACCTGCTCAGGAACCGGTTCAGTGGCAGTACCAGCCTGAACCTCAACCTCAACCATATCCGGCGCAACAGTACAATGCTCCTGTTGATCCATATAATCCTGCATATACATCACAGCCTGCACCAGCAGATCCTTATGCAGGTTCAGGAACCGCTCCTTATGGAACTCCGGTTCAGCAGGCACCTTCAGATCCGCTCGCTTTCCTGAACGGTGATGATAATGAAGGAGGTGATCAGAATGTCTGATGAGCTTTGGAATCAGAAACTGACTCGTGAGAACATCCGTGATTTCTATATGTCAACCGTTGTTATGGTTTATTCCTCCTGTTATGGAATTACCAAGGAAGCGACTAGATGTGAGAATGCAATCGTCAAGTCTTATCTTGATGTTTATTCCAAGCGTAATTCGATTCCTGCGGACAAGGTAATTTATGAATTTGGAGATATTCTTCTCGCGAATTCAAAAAACATAGTTGCTCAGTATCCGCTGCCTGCAGATCTTAAGTTTGAGGAACGGCTTCTGGACGAATATACACGCAATTCAATGCTCGAGAAGATCCTCTCCAAGATCGATTCCAAGAGCTTTAAGGCCATGGAATTTATAAATACTGATGTCAAGAAGGGAAGACGCCCCAAGCAGATGCGTAAGCTTAACGACCTGTTCCAGATAACACCTTTGCTTATTCTGGAGATAATCGTTCTTGCTATCGTTATCTGGGCTGTAAGTTATATTGCAGTTACACTTCCTTACAGACATTCTGAGTTGATCAATGAGAAAGGTATCTTTGAGACTGCTTCGATCCAGGAACAGTACATAAATGCATTGCCTTTCTATCCGTTCAAGATACAGACTAATAATTCCAATGAGGAGGGATTCCTTCCCGCTCCGACTGTTTCAACTGATGCAGTGGATCCTTCTGCTGAAAGTCAGGAAGAGACAACGACAACCAACGGTGCTCCTGCACCTCAGCTTGCCGAGACAACGGAACCTGAGATATCTGCTACGAGTGGCTGATATATGATTGATTTGCTCTATAAGACCGGTGAAAAGAACAGGTTCCGCGTTTTGCCACGCGAGACCGTAAAGGATATTGCACTTCAGGAAGTCATTGATTATATGTCCGGTGATCAGGAGGAACGAAAGATCCTTCTTGATGTAATGTCTAAGATTCCCTCAGAGCCTTCTGATATTATCTACAGACAGGAGATTACCAGGGATCTCATTGAAAATACCAGTCTTTATGAAGCGGTCAAAAAGTCGATCGGTGCCATAAAAGTTTTGTCATTTTACGGTACAGGCGCTAAGCGTATTCGCGATAAAGATAATTCACTTGCTTCGCTTCTTGAGGAATTAAGGGAACTTAAGGTTTGGGTCGAAGTTGTGGAAACACTTTTCGATGCGCTGAATGGAAATGACATTAAGTCAGAAGGCCTGACAGCACTTCGCGATGCTCTGAAAGAGATTACTGAAGATGAGGATTTCAAGTCAGTCAAACCAGACATAAAGAAAATCCATGATGACCTTTCCAATGTCAGAGGTGCAGTAGTCGGTGTTACACTGACAGCAGATATGGATATTGAGAATGTCACTGCCATAGAGTTCGTTGATTACAAACCCAGATCCTCATACACTATTATGGATGTAGCTGTTGGTTCAAAGATCAGAAATCCATTTAACGATTACAAATATCAGGATCCGCTTCTTGTGTCCATGACACCTTTTATGAAGAAGCACCTTGGAAGGCATTTTGGAGAGGTAAAAAATCTCATCAGAAAACACTCGAAATATGATTCCCGCATTCTTACAAATCTCTATAGCGGTCTTGTTTTCTATCTGAATGCTGCGGAACTTGCAGAAAGACTTGCTGAAAAAAAATATGTCACTTCATTTCCTGAGATAGTGGAGAATAACGGGATCGAGATCAGAGGACTGTATAATATCCGTCTTGCGGTAAAAGCTGAAAGTGAGATAGTTACTAACGATTTTGATTTCACGGATAATGAGAAGATATTTATCCTCACAGGCCCTAACCGTGGCGGAAAGACCATTATCGAACAGGGGCTTGGTCTTATATCTGTTATGGCATCTCTAGGTATGGTTGTTACTGCGGATTCTTTCAAAGGTATCCCTTTCGGGAATATCCTTACACATTTTCCTATTGATGAGAATCTTACGATAAATTACGGGCGTTTAGGCGAGGAAGCGGTAAGAATAAAAGATATCGTCAGGGATTCTGACAGTAATACTCTGATATTGTTCAATGAGACTTTCTCAACCACATCAGCTGCTGATGCCTTATATCTGAGCAAAGATCTTCTGCACATTCTCAAGGATAAAGGTTCAAGCGTGATCTTTAACACCCATATTCACGAACTGGCTGCTTGTATCCCTGAGATGAACAGCTGGGAAGGTGACAGCAGGATAGTAAGTATCATTATGGAAATAAAAGATAACAGGAACACGTTTAAGGTTAGACGCAGCAGCCCTGACACAAGCTCATATGCAAGGAATATTGCTGAGAAGTACGGGATTACATATGAGCAGCTTAAGGGAGAATAGATTGAAATATTATGATCAGAGCGGTTTTAACAATAGATGATGTCTCATCTGACAATACTCCTGCGATTGTTGACTATCTGTGCGAAAAGAAGATACCGGCACTAATGTTTATGGTAGGGGTGTGGGCGGAAAAGCATCCTGCCCAGCTTATCTATGCTTTGGAACATGGCATGACAGTCGGAAACCACAGTTATTCCCATCCGCATTTTTCTGAACTCAGTTTTGAGGAATGCAAAAATGAGATAGAGAGAAATGAAGATGTTCTGAACAGATTCTATGAGCAGGCCGGCGTTGAGAGAAAGTACAGGCCTTTCCGTTTTCCGTATGGTGATAAAGGCGGGGAGAATAAGGTTCTTATACAGCAATATCTGTTGGAACAGGGTTTCTCAAAAGTCAGGGATACCGCACTTGATTATCCGTGGTGGAAAGAGCAGGGGCTTGATAAGGATATCGATACTTTATGGACCTTTGATTTTGCAGAATATATGATTCGTCCTGACAGCGGTTTTACTTCAGAAGATGTCATAAAAAGGATCTACGATTCTAATCCTGAAAACGGTGCACCGCTTCTTAAGGATGGAAGCAGCCATATTATCCTTCTCCATGCACACGATGAGACAGAAGCGCTTCTGCCGGGATACTACCGTATCTTCATCGATGAAGCACTTAAAAATGGTGTGGAGTTTGTTGAGCCGGAGTTTGTTGAGTGAATGAAGACAAAACTGTCTTGAAAGTGGTTTTATCTTTTATCACTTAGTATTCCCATTTAAATTTCCGGATTACACCAGGAACAAGCGGAATGTCCGTTACTGAATACCGTTTCTTTTCCCGGTTTTCCAGGAAATAATGATCGCTGATCTCGAAGATTTCTCCCGATATAACATCTCTTAGACATTTTACGTCTTTTGTTGTAAACAGACTGATGCGGGCTGGCCTCTGATTGTTTTTTACATAACGGTAAACTATCATGCTGCCGTCATCATATGTGAACATGGAGAGATCACTTCCCGAAATATATTCATCGGGAGAGATAATGCGTTTAAATTCATCGGTAATCTGATTGGGTATTCTGTAGATATCAGAAGGATTGTCAGGAATGGAAAGGATAAAGAGTCTTCCTTTGCCATAATTGCTTTGGAGCAGGAGTGTTGTGTGATAGTCACCTTCGCCACCGTTAATAAGTGACCATGACGCATTATTTCCGTGAACGATCTCAGGAAATACAACAGATTTTACATCATCTGTATATCCTGCCAGGTCATCTGTTATCTGATATCTGGTAACATTGATCTTTCTGCTTGTTACTGAAGCTTCCGTCAGTCCGGTTTGCTTTAGTTCAGCTTGTAACTGTCTCATAAGTCCGGTTGTAATCACTGCATCTCCGCCTGTTTCAACAAATTCCTTTAGTTTTATGACAATATCACTGTCTGAAGCGGAACTCTCAGTAAACAAAGCAAGTTTCTTATTCCGGGGAAATACAGGTGTAGGATCCAATGGTATGCCAAGCATACCAAGACGCATTTCCAGATGGTTTTCTCCGGATGACTCATAGGGAATATATACAGGTATACCTGTTGGATTACCGGTGCCGTCAAGAAGACGGTCGATAAGGTTAAGCTGTATTCCTGCTCCGCCTGCGAAATAGTTGTTAATCAGATCACTCCACTGGAAAAACATGAGTTCTTTAGCTTTGGCAAAGGCTGTAAGATACATCTGTTCAAGATACCGGTCAGCCGACCAGCATTGGTAGGTGTCGAACCATCCGCCTCCATTTCTTCCGGGCCAGGCATTTTCGACATATCTGACGAGAGAATAGCTTAAATACTCGGGAAGGTGCTGGTCTGCATATTTGGGACTTCTTGTCTCAGTCCCCGTGTATGTGGCATCAAAAATATCCTGCTGGTCTTTAGGCAGGTAACCGGTGTAATGGTATGATTCACGCCAGTTAGGATATTTTACAACCATCCTAACATTTGGATTAACTGTTTTTGCGGGTTTTACAATAAGGTTCGAGGATACATCATTCATAAGATCTCTTCTGAAAGATACCCAGTCCCTGTTTCCCTTTTGTCTGATACAACTGCTGCATGTACAGTTAGTAAAGAAGAAATCATCCAATATAATCTCATCAAAAAGTCCTGCGGCATATTCTGATATCTTTTTGATTCTGTTCCTCATTGCCGGGTCTGTATAGCAAACAGTATTGAACAGTCTTCTTTTGCCGGGAATGGATCCTTCGATATCAGGCAAAACAGTAGTAATACCACCGGATACGGTTACACCTTTTCCTTCGAGAAAGGATTTTATCATAAGGAGTTTTTCTTTGGCGACCTCAATACCGTCACGATGAGTCTCGAGATAAACCTTATCAAGACCAATATATTTTTCTATAAATTCATAGTCTGATTCCAGCTTGTCCGGAGTTATAGTAGAAGCTGTCAATGCAGGGATATATACGACTGTTTTGAAATTCTTATAATGCATATTGGAACCTCTCGATTATTTATATTACAAGTGTACGGTTTCATGCACTCTTTGATATCAAATATAATCGCTTTTTATCGTTATTTTTTTGAACTTCTTTTATCTGTTAACAGGTTTGGTGAATTGTTCCCGGAAGAAAAAACTGTTCCAAACATTTATATCCAAGTTGTGAAACAAATACGATAAAAAAGTCTCGAAATATTATATTTTCGCGTTTTTGTATTGTGTATTATTTAAGTGTCATAAAATTTTAACTGTCGTTTCTGACTAACTGAAAGGAGCAGGATCCCATGTTTGATTTTAAGTATTACACCCCTACAAAAGTCGTTTTCGGAAAGAATACTGAGGCTAAGGTAGCTGATCTAATCAAGGAATTTGGCGGAACAAAGGTCCTGGTCCATTATGGCGGCGGAAGTGTTGTACGTTCCGGACTTCTTAAGCGTGTGACGGATACGCTGGATGCAGCAGGAATCAGTTATGTTGAACTTGGAGGTGCTGTACCGAATCCCCATCTCGGACTTGTATATGAAGGTATCGAGCTCTGCAAAAAGGAGAATGTTGATTTCCTTCTTGCTGTTGGCGGAGGCAGTGCAATCGATTCTGCAAAGGCCATCGGTTATGGTGTTGCCAATGAAGGAGATGTTTGGGATTTCTACGATTATAAGCGTCAGGCTGAAGGCTGTCTGCCTCTGGGTGTTATCCTTACGATTGCAGCAACCGGCAGCGAGATGAGTGACTCTTCTGTAATTACCAAGGAGGAAGGTCTTGTTAAGCGTGGCTACAGCAGTGATTTCTCACGTGCCAGGTTTGCGATAATGAATCCTGAACTTACAATGACTCTTCCTGATTATCAGACCGCTTGCGGATGCACTGATATCATGATGCATACCATGGAAAGATATTTCACCAACGGCGGCAATATGGAGATTACCGATGCACTTGCAGAGGGACTTCTCCGCACCGTAAAGAAGAATGCGGTGATCCTTCGTGACGATCCTCAGAACTACGATGCCCGTGCTGAAGTTATGTGGGCTGGAAGTCTTGCACACAACGGCCTTACAGGATGCGGCAATGACGGCGGTGACTGGATGACACATAAGCTCGAGCATGAACTTGGCGGTCTTTACGATGTTGCACATGGTGCAGGTCTTGCTGCAATCTGGGGAAGCTGGGCAAGATATGTCTACAAGGATTGTCTGCCAAGATTCAAGAAGTTTGCGATCAATGTTCTTGATGTTGAAGATACAGGAAGTGATGAGGAGATCGCTCTCCGTGGTATCGAAGCAATGGAGGATTTTTACAGGTCGATCAATATGCCGACGAATCTCCGTGAACTTGGTGTTGAACCGACAGAAGAAGAACTTGTCGACATGGCTCACAAGTGTGCTGTCGGTGTCGGCGGAGAGATGGGCTCAGCAAAAGTCCTGAATGAAGAGGCAATGCTCGCTATTTACCGCGCAAGCATTTAAATGACCAAAGTCTTTTTGGGGAGGATACTAATATGTCAGTAAAATGGGGCGTTTTGGGAACAGCCAACATTGCCAGAGGCTGCACGATTCCTGGAATGCAGCTTGCAAATAACTGCGAGCTGTATGCTATTGCAGGAAGGAATGAAGCAAAAGTCGAGAGTTACAGAAGTGAATTCGGATTTAAAAAGGGTTATGTGGGATACAATAAACTCCTTAGTGATCCGGAGGTACAGGCAGTTTATATTCCGTTGCCGAATAATCTTCATAAAGAGTGGGTTATAAAAGCTCTTAAGGCAGGCAAGCATGTTCTTTGCGAGAAGCCTATGGCCCTCAGCAGCGAAGATGCAAAAGAGATGTTTGCAGTTGCAAAAGAGAATAATGTGATCCTTATGGAAGCTTATGCTTATCTGCACAGTCCATACATTTCATCACTTAAAGAGGAAATAAAAAGCGGTGTTATTGGTGATGTTGATTTTATAGAAACGGCATTTTATACGCAGGGATATGTTGACGATATCAGGATATATAAAGAGCTTGGCGGCGGTGCAGTTTATGATCTCGGTTGTTATTGCACAACAATGATACTCTCACTAATTGATTCCGAACCGGAATATGTTATGGCTACTGCGGAATTTAATGATAATGGTGCAGACATGTTTACATCTGCTCTTATGAAATTCAGGAATGGAGCTAGAGCAGCTTTCAATGTCGGTATGATCTTTGATCCCGCTCAAGACGGCAGGAGAGACAGGCTTTATATCCATGGCTCAAAGGGAACCATCGTATCAGATGTCGAGTATAACCAGGCAGGAACACTGACCTATACGGTCAAAACAGGTGATAGTGAGTATCAGCCTTCTGTAGAAGCAGGACAGAATTATATGCTCGAGGTTGAACAGCTCGGAAGATGTATAGAGAACGGTGAGATACCGCATATCACTGAAGGTTTTACAGTTAAGAACGCAGAAGTACTCGATACGATTCTTTCTCGGATCGGGTATTGATTATTTGGAGGTTAACCATATGAACTCAACATTAAATCTATTGGAAACCAGAAGAAGCTGCAGGAATTTCAAGCCTGACATGATTGACGAATATGATCTTGATGCTATCCTTAAGGCCGGCACATATGCTGCCACCGGCATGGGCAAACAGAGTCCGATCATCATTGCAGTCACAGATAAGAAGACAAGAGACGAGATCTCAGAAGCGAATAGAAAGATCGGAGGATGGGACGAAGGCTTTGATCCTTTCTATGGAGCACCTGTCATTCTTATTGTTCTTGCCAGGAAAGATGTTGCGACTCATGTTTATGATGGATCTCTTGTCATGGGTAATCTGATGACTGCAGCTGAAAGTCTAGGTGTTGCAAATATATGGATCCATAGGGCAAAAGAGGAATTTGAATCTGAGTTTGGTAAGAGTATTCTTGCAAAGCTGGGAATCAAAGAAGATTATGAGGGCATTGGTCATTGTGCCCTGGGCTATGCTGCCGAGCAAAGCAAAGAGGCTGCACCGCGTAAAGATAATTACGTGTATTACATCTGATGTGAGGTTCAAATGGACAAGCGATTTAAAGTGCTGATGCTGAATGGCAGCCCGAGAGAGAACGGCAATATAGCTCTTGCTTTCCGTGAAATGGAAAAAGTATTTGAAGAGAATAATGTTGATTTTGAGAATATCCAACTTGGCCGCAAAGTAATTAGAGGCTGCATAGCTTGCGAGTCTTGCCGGAGTACTGGAAAATGTGTTTTTGATGATGTGGTTAACGAACTTGCTGTCAAGTTTGAGGCTTGTGACGGACTGGTCATCGGTTCTCCTGTTTATTATGGTTCAGCAAATGGCACTTTAATGGCAGCCCTTCAGAGGTTGTTTTACAGCACTCATTTTGATACCAGTCTTAAGGTTGGCGCAAGTGTTGTAAGTGCCAGACGTTCAGGATGCACTGCAACTTTTGATGAACTCAATAAGTTCTTTACTCTTTCCAATATGCCTGTAGCCAGCAGCCAATATTGGAATAATATCTACGGATGGGAACCCGGTGAGGGAAGTGTTGATGACGAGGGAAGGCAGGTAATGCGAGTGCTTGCAAGAAATATGATATTCCTTATGGAGAGCATAGCTCTTGGCAAAGAACAGATTGGTCTTCCCAAAACCGAGGAACGTGTTTGGACGAACTTCACGAGATAATTCTCTTTGGTATAATGCTATTGTCATTCAAGACTGAAAACTTAATGGTGAATAGTTGAATAATCTGAGGAGATATCATGGAACTGAATAAATGCCCTAACTGTAACGGTAAACTGGAACTTGCTGCAAACAGAAAAAGAATGGTCTGTGCATTCTGCGGCAGCGAATTCACTCTTGATGATACGACCAAAGAGGAAGTGGGAGATCAGCCAATTTTTAAGGACTGGTTTATCTATGACTGGGATTATCAGACTTTGACAGAGAATCCTAAATACAACGTTCCCGTTCTGGCATTTGTCAGAACTCTTAACGAGAATGATTCAGCTGCAAAGATCGAGCAGTATATACGCGATTATCATATGTCATTTGATGAGATATCTGCTCCCGGAATCCGCGAAAAGAACATGGAAGACATCTCCAGGAGACTGTCCTCAAGTCTGACACCTGACGAACGGATAATCCTCTACAACGATAACGGTATCTTTGCCCGTGGAAAGACCGGTGTTGTTATAACGAATAAGCGGACTTTTTTTGTGGAGAAGAAGAGTTTTAAAGACGTAATGCATGTCAATATTCCGTATCTGCTCTTCGGCTATTCTGTTGGTCTTCCCGAACTCAAACTCGGTGAGAAGTATGCAAATAACATAGGGATCTTCAATTCTCACTTTGAACTTATGGGCGTAGCTGCTGCGCTTATTTGTGCGTTGGCTTTTGAGCAGAAACCTGACAGACCGAAGATAAGACTGACAAGTCTCGTTAAGTGATCATTAGCCTTTTATCATTTTCGAGTATAGACAGGAGGTTCAGTTTATATGTCCAAGATAAGTTTGAAGCCATATAACGATTATTGTCCGCAGACACTTTTCCTTTATGGTACATACAATGAGGACGGCAAGCCTGACTTCGGGTTGTTCTGTTGGTTCAGTTACATATGGGATGGCGAGATGGGAGTTATGTGCTGCATAGGCGGCAACAAACTGACAAAGGAAAATATATTGAGGGATAAGGTTTTCTCTGCAAATCTTGTTACGGAGGAATTGCTCCCAGTCGCAGATTATCTCGGATGTGTAAGCGGAAATAATCCTGATAAGATGAAGATCAGTCTTGATATAGGTAAGGGCGAAGTCCTTAATGTTCCAGTCCTGAATAATTCACCGGTAAACTTTGAACTTGAAGTCACCGATGTCATCAAGAAGAAAGACGGTGATGTAATGCTCTGCAAGATAAGAAATGTCCTTCAGGATGAGTCTCTGTCCTCAGATGAGACTGCTTACCAGAAACTGTCTCGTATCGCTCCCGTTAAGACTACTGTAAAGCACTATTTCGGTTACGACGGCAGAGATATGGGTGCCTGGGGCGAACCGATGAAATCGCTGTAAAGATCAGTTTTTATCCTTCTCGGGATCAAAGTTTGCCAGAGGATTACTCTCGATGGCACGCTGAAGAGCTTCATCATCAACGTGTGTATAGATCTGCGTGGTGGAGACACTTTGGTGTCCAAGTATCATCTGGAGATTTCTGATATCGACTTTGCCGTACTTATACATAAGCGTGGCTGCGGTGTGTCTCAGCTTATGGACTGAATAAATTCTTGTGTCGATCCCGGCTTCCTCCAGAAGACGCTTGATGGTGATCTGAATCATGTCATCAGAGATCCTTGTCCCGCGCTTTGAAACAAACAGTGCTTTTCCTGCTTCAGGTTTTATCTTGAGAGTTGCTCTCTTGTTCATCCAGTCATCAAGAGCTTCCAGACATGCATCATTAAGGTAGATAGTGCGTTCCTTGTTGCCTTTACCGATAACAGTCAAAGTTGTGCCATGAATATCGTTGGTATTGATTCCGCGGAGTTCGGAAAGACGCATCCCGCAGTTCAGGAACAGAGTTAGCATACAATAATCGCGCTCATTGGAATCTTTGGGTGAATCGTAAGCGGCTTTAAGAAGATCCCGGCTTTGCTCGAGAGTCAGATATTTGGGCATCCGCTTGCCTATCTTCGGGGTCTCGAGATCGTAGGCAGGATTATTCGCGATTAGCCTTTTTTTCGAATGAAGGTATTTGAAGAAACTTCTAAGGGAAGCAATATGTCTGGCCCTTGCTGAGTTTGATTGCTTTCTGGAGCGTGAGAGCCATATAACAAAAGCAAGCAGATCGTCAGTTGTAACCGAGTTAAGTATCTTCACATCTATGTCAGAGATGTCTATCTCTTCAAGCGGTGTTTCTTTTGGAACCAGCCCTCTGTCCAGTTTTAGGAATCTCGCGAAAAGTATGAGGTCATATTTGTACTCTTTTACAGTGAGTTCCGAGCGGCCGAGAGCAGCCTGCATATAACTGCAGTAATTCTCAAGAAGCGGAAACGTTGGAGACATAGACATCTGACCTCTACCTGTATTTTTATTAATTCTAACACATGAGCATGGTCCGTTATGCGTGTTTCCAAAAACGCTGATTATATATAAAATAAAATACTTGGGGATAGAGAGAATATTGATATAATAAAATGATAATATAGATGTTATGTAAGGACCGCATTAAGCAAAGGAGATAGGATGAAGATCCTGATTACCACAGATTGTTATAAATATAATTTGGGTGGTGTTACTGCGGTAGTATTGGCTTTATGTTCCGGTTTGAGAGACCTTGGACACGAGGTAAAAACGCTTTCTCTTTCAAACTGCGGAAAGTCTTTCCGTGACGGGGAAGACTATTATATAAAGTCTTTTCCTGCACCATATTATCAGGGCATGCGTATGAGCCTCGCGATGCATGATCCTCTCATTAAGGAACTTGAAGAGTGGAAGCCGGATATAATTCATGTTCAGTCAGAGGGCACCACTTACCAAATGGCATTAAGGATCATGAAGTGCTGCAGTATTCCGATAGTAATGACATGTCACACGGATTATGCATATTTTGTTTTTAGAGATCTGAAATATACACGTCTTGTTAAAGCTGCTATGGGATTAGCAGGGAAACATGTTTACCGGCGTGCGGCAGAAGTGACTGTTCCTTCACAAAAGGCTACGGGTTTTCCGCATCTTTCATCCCAGACAGACCGTATTACTGTTATTCCCAACGGAATTGAACTCGACAGGTTCCGTCAAAGATTATCGGATAATGAACGTCATGAACTGCGAGAATCATTGGGAATTGATGATAAGACAATGGCTTTGCTGATAGTTTCGAGACTTAGCAAGGAAAAGAACATCGGTGAGATCATCAGTTATCTTCCAAATCTTCTCAAGAAATCTCCGGATACCAAACTGGTGATCGTCGGAGATGGTCCTGACAGGAAACATCTTGAGAAACTCACTTGCAGTCTTCAACTTGAGAATAATGTGATATTTGTGGGAAGAGTGGCTTCTGATAATGTATGGAGATACTATGATGCGGGCGACGTGTTTGTATCAGCATCTGTTTTCGAGGTGCACAGCATAAGTTATCTTGAGGCTATGGCTAACGGTCTGCCGATGCTCTGCCGTGAGGATGAGGCATTAAGAGGTGTGCTTGAGCAGGGTGAGAATGGTTTGATCTATAATTCGCCTGATGAGTTTTACGATTATGCCTGCAAGTTATTGAATGATGATGATCTCAGAACAAGAATGGGTTCGTGTTCAAGGAAAAGGGCAGAGGATTTCTCGAGCGACAATTTTGCATCAAAAATGTTCGAGATCTATGAGGAAGCTGTCGGTACATGCACCCCGGTTCGCTCGGGATCTTTAGAATACGATTATAAACTCAGATAACAGGATTTTGCGGCTGGTTTGCAGGAACCGGACATCCGCAGTTGCCACAGAAGTTATAAGTGGAAAGTGTTCCGCATCTGGGGCAGTACCATGCATTGCCGTTGGGCCGCTGTCTTCCGCACGCGGGACAGAAACTGAACTGGTTATTAGTTACACCACAAACACATGACCATCTTCCGGCAACGACCGGTCTGTAAACTGTCTGTACTTCGTTGGGCAGCGAGACTATACAATAATCGTTTTTTGAGGATCTGATTATAAGTATTATCGATGAGGCAAACAATGCGGTGATGAATCCTAGCCAAAGGATCATGCTGAGTCCCGCTAATGTAGGCTCGCCGGATGCAGCGCCGCTCATTAATATAGCATCGTATAAGCCATGGATAATGATAGGCAGCATTATTGAAAGCAGGTTAAACAATATATATTTCTTCTTGTCATTTGTCAGTGTGGAATACTTGGCTTTGCTGTAGAAGAATCCCATAAATACAGCGAAACATGCATGTCCGGGAACTGATGTGAACATACGGAGAAGCGCTGTGCCGACTCCGTTGTTAAAGACATACTCGATGTTCTCCAATGCAGCAAATCCTAATGAGACAAAGACCGCATAAACAATAGCATCATAACTGTAATTAAACTGTCTGTTCTTCCATGTAATCAGTCTAAGCACCATATACTTGCCGAGTTCTTCAGCAGGACCGACAATTACTGTTGCGAGAATGAAGGCTTTGAGTGCGGATTCGTATGGAAAACATACATCAAGTATCGCCTGGCCAAGGTGTTCAGCGATTATAGCTGTTGTTACAGTTCCCATTCCCGCAAAGAACAAACCTGTAAGAAGACCGAACGGTTCCTTCTCTTTTTTGTCTCTGAGATATATAAAAATCATCAGTCCGATAACCGGAATCAGCGCTAAAGATAATAACACGGTACTCTCCCAATAACTTGAATCATCAATGTCATATATTATATAGCGGTTTTGTGAATAGTAATATGATTTTTGGAAAGACGTTGAGCAACCACAGTATGGTACAAATCAAACATAGCATTTAGACATTAAAGTCTTTCGTTTGTTGACTTTCTACAATTTGAGTGGTTTTCGTTTGTGACACTTGTTATATAAAAGGCATTGTGCTAATATGTGTTTGCTCGAAAGACAAATGTGCGCGACATGCGGACATTTGAGAGCAAAATACCACAGTACAAACGCTGTGAAGAAGCATTGGAGTAATAAAGAATGGAACAGAAATTAAGAGTCGGCATTATCGGAGCTACAGGTTATGTCGGACAAAGATTTATCACACTTCTCGCAGATCATCCGTGGTTTGAGATAGTTGCTTTATGCGCTTCTCCGAGATCAGCAGGAAAGACATACGAGGAGGCAGTCGAGGGAAGATGGAAGCTCGATATACCTTGTCCGGAATTCGTTAAGAAGATGGTAGTTTACGGTACAGACAATATTGAAGAATATTGCGATCAGATCGACTTTACTTTCTGTGCTGTAGATATGAAGAAGGATGAGATCAGAGCTTTGGAGGAAAAGATTGCCAAGCTCGAGACTCCTGTTGTTTCCAACAATTCAGCCAACCGATGGACTGAGGATGTTCCGATGGTCATTCCTGAGATCAATTCAGATCATATCAAGTTAATTGATGCTCAGAGACAGAGACTCGGAACGAAGAGAGGATTTATTGCCGTTAAGCCGAACTGCTCGATCCAAAGTTATGTTCCTGCACTTACACCTTTCCTTAAGAACGGCATCAAGGCAATTTCGGTATGCACGTACCAGGCTATATCCGGTGCAGGAAAGACATTTAAGGATTGGCCGGAGATGGTTGGAAATGTTATTCCTTATATCGGCGGTGAAGAGGAGAAGTCAGAGAAGGAGCCTCTCAAGGTATGGGGTGAATTCGCAGGTGATCATATCGAGCTTGCCAAGAATCCGGTTATTTCTGCACAGTGCTACCGCGTGGCAGTTCAGGAAGGTCATACAGCTGCAGTAAGCGTATCGTTTGAGAACAAGCCTTCCAAGGAGGAGATGATCTCTGTATGGAATTCATACGAGAGTGAGGCAGTCAAGCTTGGACTTCCTTCTGCTCCCAAGCATTTCCTGCAGTATCTTGAGGAGGATAACCGTCCCCAGCCTAAGCTTGATGCTGAATATGAAGGCGGTATGGGTGTGTCTGTTGCAAGACTTAGGGAAGACAACATCTTCGATTATAAGTTCTGCTGTCTTTCACACAATACTTTAAGAGGCGCAGCAGGCGGCGGAGTGCTTACGGCTGAATTGCTTGCAGCCAAGGGTTATCTGACAGCCAAGTAATTGATCAGATAAAGGTTTTAATTAATGTGCGGCGGGTGTTCGGCGATTGTCCGGCACCGCCGTATTTTTATGTAAAATGTTTCAGCGATGTTAGTAAGTTATATACACTATTAACTCAACTAACGACCTTGACCTGTCGAGTTTACCGCATTTATCAGACTTGACCAGTCGAGTTTACCGCATTCCCTAATAATTCCCTATGACGGCACTTTTGAGGGAATAAATAGGGAATATCGTGTCATTTTCCCTATTTTTTCCCTTTTCGAATACGTTTCAGGGATTTTTCAGGGAATGGGGGGTGCAGACATTTTCATCAATAAAACTGATAATTTATTCTACTAGTGATTCAAAGCTTAAACCAAAATTTAAACCAATTTATCTCTACTATATGTAGATTTATGACGGGTTATATAAAAAAGGTTTTTGGGAAAAAACGTGAAGAAACCGCTCAACCACGGGCTTTTTCCTAGAAAAACAAAGGAGTTACCGTTACCGATAACTCCTCTATGGTGGGAAGAGGTGGATTCGAACCACCGAAGTCAGTGACGACAGATTTACAGTCTGTTCCCTTTGGCCGCTCGGGAATCTTCCCATTTATTAAGTTGTTGTGTAATGGTGGGCCTTCGGGGACTCGAACCCAGGACCAACCGGTTATGAGCCGGGAGCTCTGACCAACTGAGCTAAAGGCCCACTTCAACACTACATCGTGCTTTTCTCAAAGCGCTTAGTTAGTATAGTAATTTAACCAGATTAAGTCAAGAGATTTTTTCGTTTGGTTTGAGATTATTGCTGGATTGAATTCCTGTCATTTTTCGTGTACAGCCCATAAACACATACTAACGGTATAAAAATTATTGTACAATCCATATTAGCGGTATCTTCACGTTCCTTGTTTTCGATGTTACGTTAGTAGAGAAAGAGGTCATACTATGCAGATTAAATTATCAGAGAACATCAGAAGTCTACGCAAAGAGCACAAACTGACTCAGGAGCAGTTGGCGGATGCGTTGGGTGTTACGGTTGGAGCTGTATACAAATGGGAAACAGGTCTGTCCATGCCTGAGATCAGGCTTCTTATGGAACTTGCCGAC
>JAIKYD010000034.1 GCA_024683485.1 Saccharofermentans sp.
CACCGGTTGTCCTTACTGCACTTCTAGACTGATCAAAAAAGGTTTTAATGATTTCGCTACGCTGTACCCAGAACTCTTGAAAGAATGGTCAGATAAAAACGGAGACCTGAAGCCTGAAGACTTTTGCAAGAGCTCAACAACAAAAGTATGGTGGAAATGCAAAAACGGCCATGAATACCTGATGTCTTTCCATAGTAGAACAATAGGATACGGTTGCACATACTGCTCTAATAAAGTCGTTTTAAAGGGATATAACGATCTGGCCACCGTAAGACCCGATCTTGCTGCCGAGTGGGCCGATAAGAATCTTCCAAAAACACCGGATTCGATCATATGGAAAAAGCAGGGTTCTTTCTGGTGGAAATGCAATAAATGCGGTAACGAATTCAAAGCTTGGTTGGTTGAAAGGATAAAATATAACAGTATCTGCCCGTTTTGCGCCGGCTACAAATTAATGCCAGGCTATAACGATTTCAAAACAACAGACCCGGAGATAGCAAAAGATTGGGATTATGAGAGTAATGGGGCTCTCCTTCCCGATCAATTCTATCGGACATCAAACTGGTTCGTTAAATGGAAATGCAGTAACGGTCATTCATACGGCATGAAGATCTCTGAACGAACTACCAAAGGCAAAGGTTGTGTTATCTGCGATGTGACCTTCAAGGCATCATTTTCCGAGCTCCTTATCCTTCATTTAGCCAAGAAAAAAGGCGTTCGCTATGAAATAGGGTCTGATGTATCAGAGCTCTTCCTCCCCGATCTTAAGCTGGCTTTCGAAGCAGAATGCGTATCTCAAGAAAAGAAGAAAGATCAACGGAAAAGAAAATCGGAATTAAAAAAGGAAGGAATTACTTTAAGAATCATGCCCCGCGCAGAGAATCTTAAAGTAGCATCCCAAAATGTAAGAAGGCTCTTCAGGGAAAACAGCGTAAAAATCTCAGGCAAAATAGAGGACGATATCGAGGAATTAAAAAAGGATTTCTATGGTGCAGACTACAGAGAAGCGCCATATGACGGCGGCGGCGATTTCAAAAACGTGCCGGGAATAGCCGTTTTAAATCATCCAAAGCAGGAATATATATCGCTGAGAGAAGCATACCCCAAGTTATGTGAAGAATGGTCAGAAAAGAATTTCCCATTTAAGCCTGAAGACGAACATGCAAAATCAAATAGCAAAGTGTGGTGGAAATGCCCTAAGTGCGGTTCCGAGTATAAGTCCATGATCAGCAATCGTGCTCGATTAGGTCACGCCTGCCCGATCTGTGCTGGAAAGATAATCGTTCCGGGAATAAACGACCTTACTACGACCCATCCAGAAATATGTGAGGAATGGTCTCCCAAGAACGGAGATCTGAAACCGGAACAGTATACCCACGGTTCCCGAAGAAAGGTATGGTGGCGGTGCAAGAAAAACCATGATTGGCAGACTTCCATCAACAACAGAACTTTGGGCAACGGATGTCCGATATGTGCTAAAGAGCCAGTGATTAGAGGTGTTAATGATCTCAAGACTACTAATCCCGGAATACTGGAATATTGGTCTGATAAGAATGTCGATCTGAAACCTGAAGATATCCGAGCTTCTTACAGAAAACAGGTCTGGTGGAAATGTGGAAAATGCGGGAATGAGTACCTTGCTCAACCACATTCGGTCATAGAAAAAGGCGGTATTGGCTGTAAAAGATGCCAAAGTATGGTTGGGAGAGGCTGGAAAGACCTCGTATCAGAAGATGAGATTTTCAAGGAGGAATACAGATGAAAAAAGAAACAAAAATGCTTCTAAAACTCATATTGGCTGCTGAAGAAGAAAGCGAAGCGGGACAGCAAAGATCAGCCAGCAAGGAGCTTGTAAGAGCTAAAACTCCCACAAAAGAAGAGATACCGGAGCTGAAGGAATTCGCAATGTTTATTGATTCCCAAAAGCCAAATAAAACAATGTCTGATGCCGAAAAGGACATGCGGAAGGCTGATCTTGAGCGTGTCAGAAAGGAACTGTATCCGGATCACGAAGACAACAGAACCGAGATTTCGGAAGTCCCCATCTGGGCCAAGTATGCTCTTACAGTCCCTGAAGCCGCCGAGTATTTCCATCTCGGATATAACAAGTTAAGGGAGATCGTAAGAAGGGATAAGTATGCTGAATATCTTCTTTGGAACGGCGGAAGAGTCTATATCAAGAGGAAGCTCTTCGAAGAATACCTCAATAAAGAGACAGAAGTCTAAAGGGGGATGCAAGGTTTGCCCATAAGAAAAGACAACAAAGGCAGAGTGCTGCTCAGGAATGAGTACCAGCTAAAGAATGGCAGCTATAAATACCGTTATTTTGATGAGGTTTCGGGAAAGAGAAAGTGCATCACGAGTTGGCGTTTACTGCCGGAAGATGTATCTCCGGATCCTGACGATGAGCGCGACTGTTTGAGAAATCTCGAACTGATAATAGAGAACGCCCAGAAAAGGTACAGAAGAAAACTCCCCAAG
>JAIKYD010000025.1 GCA_024683485.1 Saccharofermentans sp.
CTTGCAGTGCCTGGATGCATAACTTTTGCAGTTCTTGGTACAGTCAAGCGAGATGCAGAACTTGCATAAGGTTGTGCAATGAGGTTTTCCGAGCTCGTCACTGCAGATGTCCCGTTTAAGACATTTGGTGTAATGGACACAGTCGTTTTCTGTTACTTCCTGTCTTTCAACAAAGCAACGGTGAAGCTTTATCTCTCTTGAAATAGTAGCCGGCGATCTGCAAAGTCTCTTAGCTATGTAAGCAAACGTAAAATCTTCAGCAATGAATTTTTCTATCAGAGCTCTATCTGACAGAGATAAATGTTTGGACATATCTGGCTCCTTTCAGGCCGACAGTACCATATTATTCACTGCTTTCGATGGGTTTGTAAAACTAAATGGTGGATTTGTAAGGGTAAATGTTGCGCCAAACTTTAATTTAGTTTTTCATTTAACGAAATACCGGAGTGCCGATCAGTCCCATTAATCGCTTGAAAATCATTTCTCAAACCGTAAAATTTAATCAGAAAGATTTTGAGGTAGCAGTATGATCAGATATAAGATGTACAGCGATATCAGACCGGTATCGCGCGACGTTATCGAAGATGCGGTTAAGGATTCTGAGGGAAAGGAGATCATCTTTGTTGCGCCTGAATTTGCGAAGGCACAGGTGGAGCGTGAGGTTCTCTCTTTCAAGGAATATAACACGCAAGTCAAGGCCGGAATCGATACTGAAAGCGGTGTTCTGACGCTTTCTTCGTCTCTTGTTTCAGGTGACGTTTTAAGTTTCAGGAAACTTGCAGGCAATATCCTGGATGATCTTGGAACAAATTATGTTGCTGAAGGCGGGGAGATAATGCTCCGCAATGCCATATACAATATTCTCGCTAATAACAAGAACAGGCTTCTGGCTTTTGGAACACTTTCATCCAGGATCGATTACATCAATATGATGATCGCACTGCTTGGGGATTTCTCAAGATACGGTGTCGGGATAGATGATATTGGCAAGGCAATCGAGGCTTTGGATAAGACGTCATCTTCTCCCACATTCATTAACAAACTTAAGGATCTTCATCTCATTATGAGTGAACTTGAGGAACTTAATGTGAAGTACGGCCTTAATCTGTTAAGGGAACCTATCGCGCTTGCCTGCGACAGGCTGGAATCATATATCTCGGGAGATAAGAAGAAAAAACGCAGGAACGGACTTGATTCACTTAAGGATTCAAGAATAGTTTTTATCGGCTTTGGTGCAACGAGAATGCTTACCCCAAAGGAGATCAAACTTGTCTCTTTGTTATCGGAGTTTGGAATTGACATTGTATTTAACGTCATTGCAGGCAATCCGGACAGCAGGTTTGTTTCTGTGTATAAGACCGGGGATGATTTCAGGTCGATGCTTGAAGGGCTTGGAGCCAAGGGCTCACATCTTTTCACAGAAGATATCAAGAACGAACTGACTGATGCCGTATATGGTTTTGCATCCGATATTAAGTTTGATGATCTTGATACAGCAGGCAGGGTGAGACTTGCCGAGCTGGCAGGCATTGATGACAGGGTTGGTTATATCTTTAACGAGATCATTGATCTTACCAGGAATCACGGTTACAGATACCGTGATATCCGGATCATATGCTGCAATGAAGATATCATGACAAGGATGAGAAGCACGGCAGAGCTTTACGGTCTGGATGTGTTTATTGACCGTAAGATCGCTTTAGGCGGAACTGTCGTTCCTTACATGATGCAGATATTGCTTGAACTTCCAAGATCAGGTTACACACTGGAACTGGTCATGAAGGCAATGCGTTCTGGAATGCTGAGGATCCCGCCGTATATTGCTGACAGTTTTGAGAATTTCTGTTATGCAAAGAATATTACTGATGCGGGAAGACTTTTCGATGAGAACGCATATGCCGATCCTGATGACGGGGAAGGATCAAGGAAACGCAGACTCTGGATATTTGAGAATACAGTCCCCGGATATAAAGAGGGATTTGTTGACAGCGGGAAGTTCTTCTACGAATACGTTGTTGTGCGTTCACTTGTGCCGTTAAGAGCCGCATGTGAAGCTGTGTATGGTGCAAAAACTCTTTCGGGCAAGGCAGAAGAATGTCTTAAATATCTTGACAGTATGAGAAGCTTTATCGAGCCTTTAAGGGATGAGTTCATTGCCAGAGGTGATGATCAGGCTGCAATCGCTCTGGTAAGGGGATATGACGAATTGATCAGTCTTCTTATGTGTTCCACTCACGAGATGAACGACTGTGAGATAAGTCAGAAAGACTTCGCATCTATGCTCAGGACGGATATGAGGAACCGGACTGAAGGAACGATTCCGTTGAAGGTCGATTCCATAGAGATAACGACACCTGAGCATGCTTTTGTAACGCCTTGCAGAGTGTTGTTTATAATTGGCGCGCAGAAGGATAATTTCCCGTATATGAGGATGCGTGAGGGCCTTTTAAGCAGTATTGAGCTTAAGACCTTGTCAGCATCAACTGAAGAGATAGAACTGCCTGACAAAGCCGAGAGCAGGATGAGAGAAGAATTTGTTACGGCCTGTCTTGATCTTGGCTCTGCGCAGGACATTATCTATATGGTCCATGAATATGGTTCGCCTAAGTGCCGTGTGTTTGAATATCTTGAGGATTATGTTAAGCCGGAACACCATATCGTTAATACATTCAAGAATCCTGTTGCCGGACAGCCTGTCAAGTTCAGACATGATTTTGAGAATGCGAAGATACCTGCAGATACTATGTCGAGGCTTCTTACAAGGAAAGGTGAGGACGGAAGCCGAAGTAAAGTCATCTATACAAGTGTTTCTTCTATAGAAAGTTACAGACAGTGTGCTTTCCAGTTCATGCTCGACAGGGAACTCAGGATATCTCCGAGGGAAGACAATACCAGGATACAGCCGAATTCATTTGGAAGCCTCATTCACGGCATGTTTGAGTCTGCATACAGAACTCTCCGTGATGAGAGCGGCAGAGACCCTGTCAGGTTTAAGGAACTTGCTCAGGAGCTTTTGGAGGATGAGGAGAACTATAACAGTTTTGCTGACAGATGTCTTAAGGAATCTGTTGCTTCGAGAGCTTCTTACGGGTCTGTTGATAAAGAAGGCAATCCAAAGGATAAGGTCTTTGAGATGGATACTTATGCAAAACTCCGGAGAATGTTTACCAGGATGTTCCGCGATGTTCTTACGGATTCTGTATCGACCGGATTTGTTCCGGAAGGTGTTGAAGCTCAGATCGGGAAAGGAGACCTGACACTTGATATCCCTTACGACGGAATCGATCTGAAGTTCAGCGGTTTTATAGACAGATACGACATCAGGAAAGGAGAAGACGGGAAGATCCATGTGAGAACGATCGACTACAAGAGCGGTGATAAAGCTGTGGATTCTTCCTCGCTTCTCAACGGTACACAGATACAGCTTCCGGCATATTCCGGAGCGATACTCGATATGAATTCCAGGGAAGGCAATGATGCCGTTGTAGATGATTACGGATATGTTCTTGTCGGTCTGAAAGCCGGTGAAGACGGAGAACCGCTGGTGTGTCTTCCAAAGCTTGCAGGCTACAATAATGAGGCAATAAATATTGCGGTCAGATATTCGAAGCACATCATAAAGGAAAGCGTTGATCAGATAGCTGAAGGCAAGGCTGATGCTGTAACGGCAGCTCCGCATATCAAACTTTGTGCATACTGCAGTTACAAAGGATTCTGCGGTAATGATCCGTCCTTCTCAAAGGGAAGAACACCGGTAGATACCGGCAGCGGAAGTGAGTATGGAAAGATCGTTGCTAACTGTGAGAAATCCGCTGAACCGACCAAGACCGGAAAACCCAGGAAAGACTATGGCTATGATGATGTGACCAAAGCTATCGGTGATGATAAGACAATGAGTAAAGATGACAGACGGGCAATTCTTGCTATGAAAGATATCCTTGACGGAAAAGGCAGTGACAGTAAAGGAAAGGAGGAGTGAGTTATGAAGTTTTCAGATGAACAGAATGCAATAATCAATGCTGAACAGAATAATAATCTCGTTTCCGCATCTGCCGGTTCTGGAAAGACAACTGTCCTTACCGCAAGAATAGGTGATGAAGTAAAAAGCGGTGCGCTTAATGTGGATGGCATGCTCGTAGTAACCTTTACGGAAGATGCTGCTTCACACATGGCAGATAAGATCGAGGAAAAACTCAGATCGTTAAGAAATGAAGCTGCCGCAAATGGTGATGATGATCTTGCATCACGTCTTTCTTCACAGATCGACCTTCTGCCAAATGCGTATATTCAGACGATGCACGGATTCTGCTCGCGTGTTATCAAGGAGAAGGGTTATCTGCTTGAAGATGGTCCAATGACTGAATTTACTGACCCGTCGTGCAGGATAATCAGTGAGAGTGAACAGGGAGTCCTTCTTCAGTCGGCAGTTGATCTTGCTATCCGTTCGCTTTATGCGGAATGCAAGTCTGAAGATGATCCGTTTATAAGATTTACTCGCAGATTCGGTGACGGAAGAAACGATATGTCGCTCGTTAACATTGTTACAGGGACATATAAGACCTTGAGAAGCCTGCCGGATTATCTTGAAGTCTGCGAAAGATTTGTAAAAGAACGTGAGGAAAGAGATGCAAAAGGGCAGATCATGTATTTCGGAGGTGATAATGGGATACCTTCAGAGATAGTGAAATATCTGTCCGGAATTAAGGCAATGCTTGAGAGCAGTGTATTTGCATCTGTGCTGGCTGAGCATGACACTTATCAGATCGTTGAAGAGTATACAAATGATGAGTTTATCCGCGAAGTGTCAAGCAGGATAGATCAGGTTATCCTTGGCTATGAAACACACAAAGGAGCGGATTTCTTTGGATGCCTGAAGACTGTTAAGGAACTTGCTGATCTGAAGTTCAAAGGGTTCTTCAAGAATGCGGATCTTAAGGGTGATGACAGGCCGATGCTGGCAGTTGTCTCTCTCAGACATTTTATCAGTCCGGGAAGCTGGGCAGATTCCAAATATGATAATCCTTATGATCTTCCTGAAGAATACAGCGATCTGATTGGTTTTGATGCAGACAGGATACTTGAGAATCAGAAGGCCGGAACAGAAGCTGTTAGATGCTTTGTCGAACTGCTTAAGAAGACTGATGAGATGTATGCTGAAGCAAAGAATGCAATGCATGGCATGGATTATTCAGACCTTGAGCATACGGCTTATGCAATCCTGAAATCCGGTGATACTGAAGATGTTAACGGGGATACCGTATATAAAGGTGAAGCAGCATCTTTTTACCGGGAAAAATTCACCGAAATATTTGTTGATGAGTATCAGGATAATACAAGACTTCAGGATGCTGTGATCAAGACTTTCGAGAGACCTGAAGGAAATGTTTTCCGTGTGGGTGATATCAAACAGAGCATATATAAATTCCGTTTTGCGGATCCAAGTATATTCGGTAAAAGAATGGAAACTTATATTGCTGATCCCGGGAAGGGAAGAGTTCATTATCTTAAGGAGAATCACAGGAGTACCTGCGAAATACTTGCGTTTGCAAATTATGTCTTTGAACAGACCATGAGCAAAGAAGCATCTGAGATCGAATACGATGAGACTCAGCGCCTGAGCAAGGCATCAGAATCAAGACATGGTCCCATTCCGAGAATAGTTGTTGCAGACAAGGGTATTCCCAAGACCGATGATGACAGGACCGAACCGGATACCAAAGCAGTATTTGCTGCAGTTGAGAGCGAAGTTAAGAGATATCTCGAGGAATGCACAAGGATCGATGGAAGCAAGACTGAATTCAAAGATATCTGTGTTCTGACGGCTTCAAATAACCAGGCTGAGAATATTGCCAGATATCTTAACGGGTGCACTCTGAAGGACGGAAGACGGATCGAAGCATCAGGAAGGTTTACGACCGATGTTTTCGAGGACCGTGATATACATAGACTCATTAATTTCCTGATCTGTTTGGGAAATGAATACAGGGATGAGTATCTTGCGGGAGTAATGATGTCGAATTACAAGTTCTCAAATTTTACCGTTGATGAACTTGCGCAGATCCAGGTCTTTATTCATGAACTTGAAGGACCTTCTCTCGAGAAGGAACCGCTGATGCTGAGACTCAGAGTTTATATCAGCAAGTGTGATTCGGAATTGTCTTCCAGGATCAGAAACTTTGTGGATGTTTTCGACAGGATAAGAATGAGTTCAATGGTCACCGACATCGATGATATTATAGAACTCATTTACCGCGAGACCGGGATCAAAGCAACACTGGAAGCAAGAGGTGGAGACAGCAATAAATTTGATGTTTTCAAGGACTGGCTGTCGGAGAGTTTCAAGAGGAGGGGATCTGATCTCTCGGGCATAGCAACAGAACTCGAACAGATGAAGATCCAGATCAAAAAGGCTGATATAGAGATCGTCGATGCAAACAAAAACAAGATCACCACGATGACAGTCCATAAGAGTAAAGGTCTTGAGTTTCCGTTTGTCATCCTCGTTGCAACCGGCGGTCAGGATGAGAGGAAGGATACGCTGTCAAGCATCATGTTTGACCGTGATGACGGGTTTATCACAGAGGATTATAACTTTGAAGATATCACCAGGAGTCATTCTTTCGAACAATACATATACAAGATGAAGATGAGGCTTGTTTCAAATGCGGAAACCGTGAGACTTCTTTATGTTGCGCTTACGCGTGCGGAAGAGAATCTTTCTGTGATAACCTGCTGTGATTTTGGAGATGACAGTAAGTCAAGTCCCTTGAGGAATGCCTTCACACAGGCAATAGAGTACAGGGATAAAGCTTTTGACAAGCGTCACTGGCTTGCGGGAGATATGAAGCTTCCATACTGTTTGTTCAGTGCACTTGCAAGGAGCGGTGATGGAGATGAATTAAGAGATCTTGCCCGTTCCGGTGATCTGAAACAGAGTAATGAGATCCCGTTCTATGATCTGGACGGAAAAATAGCGCAGGGCTTTGAGGTGGTGAAGCTCCCGTCCGATACTGTCATTGCACTCTATGAATCCCATAAAGAAGAGGCAGATAAGTCTGAAGCGGAAAAACATGAGGAAGGACAGGAAAAGGAAGTTCCAGAGTTTGATAATGATGGAAAGCTTGTCTTTCCTGAATATAAATATCAGGAAAGTGTTAGTATTCCGTTCAAGGTTACCGTAACTGGAATAGGCGGGGATAAGAAACCATCAGATACTACCCATGTTGATCTTCAGATCAGGAGTGTTGATGACTTTGAGAGTGCCAATATATCCATGCTTACAGCGGCTAACAAAGGAACGGTGCTTCACAGGATAATGAGGTTTATAGACCTTGAGGGAATAAGGAACGGAAGTGTCACGTTCGGTGATGAGATCAAAGGACTTATAGAAGACGGATATCTTAATATGTGCTCTCCTTCTGATGCCTTGGAGGTAGCTTCTGAATTTGAAGAGGGAATAAAGGCTTTTTGTAAAGATGACAGATGTGAGGATGTTATCAGGAGCTTTACTGAAGGAACTGCCCGTTCCGAGAAGCCGATAGTTTTTGCGGTCTATGTGGAAGGTGAAGAAGGTGATTCGGCACTTGTACAGGGAATAATCGACCTGATCTATAAGACCTGGGAAGGATACACGATCCTCGATTATAAGACTGACCGTTTAGACGGAACAAATGCAGATGAACGTGCAAAGGAAGCTTTGGAAAGGCACTCATTCCAGCTTAACAGTTATGCTGCGGCATGTGAGAAAGACGGCATCAAAGTTGCTCATAAGCTGATATATCTTGTGCGCTACGGTGAGTTTGTTGAAGCGTAGTGTATTATTGGAAATACGGTGCGTTGAATTACTGCTCAGACCTTATATCCCTGCGTTCCTGTAATTCTTTTTGCCTGCATCGCGTTCCCTGATGGCGCGGAAAAAATCCTTCATCATAAGCGAGCATTCATTCTCCAGGATCCCGCCTTCGAACTCGACCTTGTGGTTATGACCGTGCGATACCTCGAAAATATCATTGCAGGATACGACTGCGCCGCTCTTGGGTTCATATGCACCAAAGTAGACCTTGCGTATCCTCGACTGGATTATCGCTCCGGAGCACATAGTGCAGGGTTCGAGGGTAACATACATATCAAAGTCTTCAAGTCTCCAGTCGCCGAGCTTTTTGCAGGCTTTATCGATTGCGATAACTTCGGCATGGGCAAGTGAGTTGCCGCGGGTAAGGCGGAGATTGTGTGCTCTTACATATATTTTGCCGTCCTTGACGAGGACACAGCCGATCGGACACTCACCAAGATCCAAAGCTTTCTCGGCTTCCCTGATCGCTTCAAGCATAAAGCGTTCATCGTCATTTGAAGGCTTTAGTTCCGGATATAACCTGGATCTGCGGTTTGGCACGTTAACACCTCATTTGTAAGATTAGGTCAGATAATACAGCCATTTACGCTGCTTGTAAATTATGCTTGTAAATTATGCTTGACGAATATTTTAAAGCATATTATAATTTACGATTGCTATAAGTAGAACTATGCCTACGCAAAGGGAATGCCGTCTTTACGGCTCATATACCAACATTGACCCTCTATCATAGTCAGGCGCACGTTTGCTTAAAGCGCATACTTCAGAATAAAGGATGATTTTTTAATGGCGACTAAACAAGGTATGTGCAGGAACTGCGGTTCACTGGTTATGTTCGATGACAGGGACGAGCTTTGTGAGTGCGTTTTTTGCAATTGCGTTTTCCCTTCCAAGGAAGCAGCTGAGATCTTTGCTAATCCTGACGGACGTGAATTCAAGAACGAGAAGTTTGAGAAACAGGAAGGCGCGAAGCATTATTATTCAAGCCCAGTAATGCCGGATATTGTTGAGAAGGCAGTGCAGAGGGAAGTGGTATCCAAGAAGCAGTCTGATACTGCTAAGCTTAAACCGAACGAGTTCGAGATATCTCCTAACGACGTTAAGGCTCCTAAGAAGCTCGTTATCGGGATGATCGCAGGCGCGGTTGCTATTGTTGCGATCATTGTGGCAATCGCTCTTCCGTTTTACTTCAGCCGCAAGTCATTGAAAGAGGCTATTACGGCTGATATCGGAAATGTTTTCGCGACAGCGGGATCAGATACTGTGTCTTATTCAAGCTTTAAGTACAAGCAATTCAATATCTATGGACTTACCTGCCAGTTTGTAAAGCTCGGACTCTCTGATGATATTGATGAATCACAGGCCAAAACGCTTTATGCGAACTATAAGCAGCTCCGTACAGACAAACGCGGTGAGGATTCAGGTGAAGTCGAGATGTATATCTATACTCCCGATACAATCTACTTTGTAAACAAAGACGGTGTTACAGCAGATGTCCAGACACCTATGGAAATTGCCGAACCGACGGAAAAGAGCTAATAATCCATTCAGTTGCCGGGACGTACGGTATCAGGAATCAGCAGACATTTACAATTGATATTCATGAGGTGGTCTACCAGATGACAGAATTTGAGAAAGCGCTGGCGCAAACTAAGAAATTCGCAGAGAAGAACGATAACCAGATTACCGAGGCGGAGTTCGAGACTATTACAGATTCATTTAAGATCGAACCCGATGAGATGATCAATCTCAGAGCAGAACTTGAGAACGGCGGTGTCATGATCAGCGATCCCGATCTGGGAGCTGATGATGATATGGTCGATACAGACGGCGAAGATGCCAATGTGGTCGATGACTCGGTCAAGATGTATCTCAAGGAGATCGGTAAGATCGAACTCCTCGATGCAGAGCAGGAGAAAGATATTGCGCAAAGAATGGCTAAAGGCGATGAGGAGGCAAAAGAGCTCCTTATCAATTCGAACCTGAGACTTGTTGTATCTATTGCTAAGAAGTATATGAACAGAGGTCTCTCACTTCTTGATCTCATCCAGGAAGGTAATATCGGTCTCATCAAGGCAGTAGATAAATTCGATTACACAAAGGGATTTAAATTCTCCACATATGCAACATGGTGGATCCGTCAGGCGATCACAAGAGCTATCGCTGACCAGGCAAGAACGATAAGGATCCCTGTTCATATGGTCGAGACTATCAATAAGCTTACAAGGGTTCAGCGTCAGCTCGTTCAGGATCTCGGAAGAGAACCTACTACTGAGGAACTTGCAGATGCTATGGGACTGGAAGTCTCCAAGATCAGAGAGATCCAGAAGATCTCACAGGATCCTATCTCTATCGATAAGCCTGTCGGTGAGGAAGAGGACAGCCACCTGGTTGACTTCATCTCAAATGACGAACTTGCTGCTCCGGAAGAAGAGGTTGCAAGGATCCTTCTCAAGGAAGATCTCATTCAGGCTCTTAACGGCTTAACAGACAGGGAAAGAAGAGTTATCGAACTGAGATTCGGTCTTAAGGACGGCGTTCCTATGACTTTGGAGCAGGTAGGCAAGAAGCTCGGCGTTACCCGTGAGCGTATAAGACAGATCGAAGCAAAAGCAATCAGAAAGCTCAACAGATCTCCAAAGTCGAAGAAACTCGAAGGCTATTCTGACTGATAAGTCCGGTTTATCAGGGCTTCCCGTTACAGGAACAGGAAAAGTGGCAGACCGCAGACTATATTCATTTTACAGAGGACTCTTTACAGGGGACGCTTTGAATTTTTCAAAGCGTTCCCCTTTTGTCAAAGAGATAATGTTCGAGAGGGTATATCCGACAAAGATCATCCTTCCGATGAAGATGCACTCCGGTGTGCCGGCAATACCTGCCGTGAAGGTTGATGATTATGTAAGAGTAGGGCAGTGTGTCGGAGTTCCGGAAAAAGGAACTTTCGCAGTCCCCGTTCACAGCGGAATATCAGGAAGGGTTACTGATATATCGGAGATAAGGCTTCCCAACGGTATCCTTACACCTGCTGTTACTATCAGAAATGACATGAAAAGAACAAGGCTTGATTCTGTCAGGCCGAGATCAGGATTCAAGCTATCAGCTAGTGAAGCGATAGGCATCATCAGAGATGCCGGTATCTGCGGAATGGGCGGTGAAGGTCTGCCTACGGCTGCAAAGTTAAAGAGGGCGCGCAACGAGGTTGTAACTGACTTCCTGGTCAACTGTCTTCAGAGTGAACCGTATTCGACTTCCGACCTCGTGGCTATCACGGAATATCCCGATTATGTAGTATTAGGTTCATGTGCTTGTGCAAGGGCTGTCGGTGCCTCGAAATGTATTTTCCTTATTTCCGCGAACCGTAAGGAACAGAGAAAGGCACTGGCAAATTCCATCGAAAAGATCAAGGATGATTTCAAAGATCTTGAATTTGACATAAAACTGTTCAGAGAACGTTTCCCGCAAGGCTATTACAGGCTTGTTGCAAGGGCTTTGTACGGCAAGAATCTTGCACTTGGTGAGACTATAGAGAATTCATGCAAGGCGGTTCTCTTCAACTGTTCAACGATGCTCGCGTGCTGGGAAGCATTATCAGACAACATCCCTATGATGAGCAGGATCGTCTCCGTTACCGGAGATGCTTCGGGCGGTCATAACATGCTTGTTCCAATTGGAACACCTGTATCCGAGATCCTTTCCAATGCCCAGGATATAAGGAATGGGAGCGGACGTATAGTCTGGGGGAACTGTCTTACGGGTATTGAGATCAAAGATCCTGAGAACACCCCGATCGTTAAGACCACTTCGGTAATATCTGTTGTAAGAAGGACTGAGGTTCCGAGAACGCCATGTATCCACTGCGGTCTTTGTTCAGAGTGCTGTCCGATGAATCTGTCTCCCAATACCATCTTCGAGATGCTTAATCAGGGATTGAGGCAGAAAGCGGCGGAGGAAGGCGCCAGAGACTGTATTGCGTGCGGTTCTTGTTCGTATGTATGTCCGTCAGGAATAGATCTTACTCCTGCCATAGCAAGTTTTGCCGGAGAAGGAAGGATCATTGAGATCAATTCGCTCCTTGACAACAGCAGTGCTGAAGACAGGGTATCTGACGGTGTTACGGCATCTTATGTAGGTGAAGCTTCGCTGCTCGAGGATTATTCTGACGGCGGTGATGATCAGGGCAGGAAATCACCTGATTCCATAACACTGCCTTTCGAGAAGGATAAAGAAGTATGAGAACTGATAAGAAACAGCTTGCACCATTTATCCATACAGAGAAAAGTGCTCCGTATATATACATGACTTTCCTTGCAGCGCTGGTGCCGTGCGTTGTATGCGGAGTGTTTTACTATGGTTTGAGAGCTCTGATACTTATACTGTTCTGCATGGCGACGTTCGTTCTTTCTGACAACCTTTGTATGAGGCTGACTCACAGAAGAACGGGAGAGGATTATTTCGATCTCAGCTCGCTTGTCGAAGGATTGCTTATCGCGCTGATGCTGCCGCCGGATACTACACTTCTGACTGCGCTTACGGCGGTTCTTTTCGCTTCGATCATAACTAAACAGGTATTCGGAGGAGCAGGAAGCAACATAATAAATCCGGCATGTGCGGGAAGACTGTTCATAGAACTTGTCTGGCCATCCAGGACCATGGGGTTTTCTTTCGGCGAAGAGAATTCCAGATTCTCGCTGATGTCTCTTGTTGTGCAGAAGGACCCTGCGCCATTGCCGGGTTATACCGGAATATCGTTCCTTGAACTGTTGAGCGGAAACTATTCCGGATTTATCGGAACAGCATGTTTTGTCTGCATTATGACAGGTGCATTGTTCCTTACGCTCAAAGGTACCATGAGGCTTTATTCTCCGGTGTCTTATATTGTTACTCTTACGGTGCTCTATCCGGTATCACAGCTGATCAGTACGGGCTCGTTCAGCTTTGAAGGACAGATAATCTATCTTCTGTCATCAGGTGCAATGTTTGTCGCTGTATTCTTCCTGGGCGATCTGACAACGATGCCGTCAAGGTTTGCTTCGGGCGTTTTTGCAGGCGTGGTATGCGGAGTCCTGACGCTTGTTACGAAGCCTTTCTTAAGTCCTGTTGTTTCGCTCCTGGCTCCGGTACTCGCAGTTAACTTCCTTTCATTCGTTTTGGATTTCTTCTCGAAAACACTTTCCAGACGCAAGGTCCGCTCGAGGGAGGTGGATGTCTCATGATGACTCATGCCCAGCTCAAGCGATTCATAGCCGAAGCCATTATCCTGCTGATATTGGGTGCTGTTTTTGTTGTCGGAGGATACTTCATATCCCAGGACAATGCTGACAGACGTATGCAGAATGAATATCATTCGAGGTTTGATACTGTCTTGAATTCCTATGCTTATGAGAAGATCAAGAGCAAAGCTTTAAGTGATTTTCCTGAGATAAAAGGTGTATATCTTGGCCTTAATGCCACCGGTGCAC
Source organism: Saccharofermentans sp. (assembly GCA_024683485.1). Taxonomy (GTDB): domain Bacteria; phylum Bacillota; class Clostridia; order Saccharofermentanales; family Saccharofermentanaceae; genus Saccharofermentans. The sequence goes on from JAIKYD010000025.1 coordinate 13,315, forward strand.
CGGAAGGATATGTGGTTGATCTGGTCGTGAAATCACCCGAAGGCAGGGATCTCAGTATGCTGGTTGCACTTGATTATGAGAGTACGAGGATCGTGGGGCTTGCACTTAATCCGAATGACAGCAGTAACGCATTTGAGATCAGTGACAGTGATATGTCACTGATTAATGAGAAACTCGCCGGAAGACAGATCCCTGTTGCTTTTCTCACTGAGGATAACCGTGAAGATGATGAGAATGCGGATAAACCGGTAGTATCAGGTCTTAAGGACGGTGTTTACTATGCACAGCGCCTTTTCGATGACAGGAACAGATATATAGATTATGTCGAGATGGAAGTCGAGAACGGTGTGATCAAGAAGGTCAAATGGGATGCTTTCAGCACCGATAAGACGAACCAGGACAGAAGTGAAGCCTCATTAAAAGGTGCTTATGTTATCTCCGGCCTTGACTGGGCGACGCAATCCTATAACCTCTGTCACGCTCTCCTTGAGTGCCAGGATCCTGACCGTTTGGCCATGAAGTCTGATGGTACTACTGATATCGTTAGTGGTGTTACCTGCGATATAAGGCCTTTTGTCGAACTGGCCAAAGAATGCATCAGTAATTCCAGAGCAGGATATAACAAGACATCTTATATGAGAGGACTCAACGTAATCCTGAATGAAGTCATGAAGGATGAAGAAGAGGGTGAGGCAGAGAAATACATCAGGGATGACGGTAATATTGTTTTCTCCTTCGAGAAGACTCCTGAGATTTATACGATCTATAACGATGATGAAGAAGCTGTCGGCTTTATGGGAGTAAGGCAGGCTGTAGCGGCCTTAATGGGTGTAACCCTTGCTGATGATACGGACAGTCAGGATTCCGGTGATCAGGATGCCGATGCCCAGAGCAGAAACACTGGAGATTATGACTCCGGCGAAGATGGAATAATCATTGGCGGCAATGCCGATGACCGTGTTTTCTCCGACAGCCTTGATGATCTCCCGATGTCTGAGATGCAGTCATTTATCACTCCTGTTGAAGGTGCTTATGAACAGACCAGAACTGTTATCAAAGCATGCAACACCTGCTATAAATTCCTCAAGGAATATCTGAATTGGAAGGTGTAAGCGATGGGACTGTTTACCGAGAAATACAATTCACCGTTCGATAACGAGCAGACGAGAAGAAAGATAGACGATAAGATATCGGCTGCTCATATCAGACCTGCGAGATATCTCACGACAAGAAGTTCCCTGTTGCTGGGCTATACGATGATATCGCTTTGTCTTGAGTTCATGATCTCAGGAAATGCCATCTGGTGGCCGGTTGCATGTTCACTTTTATGTATCCTTGTGTGGTCGTTGACGCTTAGATTCTTCATGCCCCGTAATCTGTCTGTGATCTCTTTTGCGTTTATCATGGCACTGTTCATTGCGGCAGGTGAATTCTCGTACAGACTCGGCCTCTGCACGCCGTATGCTGCGGCAGGATTTGTCCCGATGGCGATAGGTATCATGTCACTTGCAAGATTTAAGGAAGATGATAATGATGCGTTTACAAGGCCAAGATTTGGCTCTGAAGTGTTACTCCCTTATGTGATCGCGCTGGTCTGTTCTTTATGCGGAACTTTGATCTCTTTTGTTTTCGAGAACAGATATCTGTTCGTATCACTTTTTGCTTCCATAATGTTCCTGATCCTTATGAGCTGGGCAATATCCAAATTGACCGGTGTTCCTAGCGTTGCATCGTCAAAGAAACTCACTGAATTCTGGGATATTCCGGTAGCGGATATCTCGGAACTTCGAAGATTCCTGAGTGCAAGGGGAGAGTTTGCGGCAGTATGCATTATCTGTACAGTTGCTCTCTATGTACTGAAGATATTTGTCGATAAGGATCTGTTCAGGATACTTGCCATCCCTGTATGTGAAGCCTCAGCATTGCTGTTTGGTTCCATTGCGGTATATGCAGCAAGGCATAACTTCAGAAGGTCTATCTTCGGACTCAGATACTTTATCAGTGAAGTTTCCATCGTTGCGGCTTATATATCACTGCTGTTCCTTGTTAATCCGGGATTCCCGGCAATTCTCCATCTGGTCGTTGCAGTTGTTTTTGCCTGTGCTGTGGATATCGTTATGACAGGTCTTTTGTCAGTAATCAGAAGAAGGCTGATCTTTGTATCCAAATCAAAATACATCGATGGACTTCCGTTCTACCTTATTCTTATCTCTCTTGTTGTTATGCTCGCTGAGACCTGTATCTACAGTCTTCCGGGACTGTAAGGAATATTGAAATGTTAATTTTCGATCTAGCGAAAAAGCAAATTTCAAAATCTTATAGGTAATCCCGGGCCAACAAGAATCTGTCTCTTAGTCAAGCGGCGGCAATTCATGAATATCATAATTGTCGTAGTAGATGTCAAAAGCCGTCTCTATATCTCCCGAAAGCTCGATCAATGCGCCAGCCTGGAACATTGATGACAGACTTCCGGAGGGAGCATCCCATGAAGCATTTGATATGACTGTCAGTTTCTCATTTCCGGGAGTGTCTGCCCTAAGAATTGCCTCGGAACAGAAAAGCAGCTCTCCGGTTGCAATGTGATAGTCACTTGATACTATGGCAAGATACTTAACCGAAGGATAATCAGATGTCAGAATATCATAAGTATAGATAGCATTTTGTGCCGTCGTGAGGGAACTGTCCTCAACGATGATACGGTCCTGTTCAATGCCTTGATCTGCAAGCCATTTGGCCATCTCGCCGGCTTCGGTAGCAGAACTGTTCTCAGAAGCTGTGCCTCCGCCTGTACAGACGATGTAAGCGTTCGGGTATTTCTCCGCACTTGCAAGAGCGACATTCAAACGGTTGATCAATTCTTCTTTCATAGTGCCGTCGGGATTTAATTGAAACCCAAGAACAACAATGCATAGTTCATCCGTATCCGGCAATCCGTCAGGCAGGACATCATAATAGAGAGGCTGACCGAGATCATCAGAGCGCCAAAGATCCATGATCACTTTCCAGCGTCTGCCTGTGATCTCATCTGCAAATGACAGGTCAGATAACAGTGAATCGACTCTGTCATCAGCCTCAGAACCATAAGAACAGTAATCCACGACCATCTCTTCGATTATCTTCTGAATAGTTTCGGGATCGGCAACAACACTTTCTGCGGTTTCCGAGGCCTGAGTGCTTTCAGCAACAGTGGTTTCTGCAGGCGCAGTGCTTTCAGTTCCTGCAGTTTTCTCTGTTGTCTCACTGCTCTCAGTAATCACCATGATTTCAGAACTCTCACTATTCACTGTCACATTTTTACATCCGCTCATCGAAAAGATGAGACAGATAACAAGCGGGTAGGGGATAAGCTGTAGAATTCTATTGCCTTTTTTACTCTTGTTCATATCTTTGATTCAACTCGGATACATTCGCGATTATCTTCTTTTCTTCTTCATCAAGATCTATTCTGTCTGCAAATTCAAGAACTTTCGAGAGCAGGGCGGGCGGATCATCAACAGCTGATATTCCTGCAACAGGTCCTTCACTCAGCATGGAATCAATGATCCTTAAGACAGCCTTGATCTCATCAGCTTCCAGATCAGTCCTGTCCAGCATTTCCTCTACGCCGGTCTTCTCGAAAACTGTTAATGCCGAATAATCCGGAACAACATCATTGTCTATGCCATTCAGCAAAAGCCATCGGGTGATCTCATCATTCACAGGCTCTATAAACTTGACGCAGTGTATCCTTCCCCAGCCACGGACCTTCTTGGCAAGATCCAGGAGCTCCATCTGACCATCAGGCCAGTTTCTCATTATGAATACTGAAAATAGAGTAAACTCGTCAGACAGACCTAAAGTTCTGATGGTATCCATTAATTCCGGATCGCAGGTAGTATCCACAAGTTCAAGAATTATAAGGCCAACCTTAACCAGTTCCCTGTCTGAGGATTCCATGATAAGGCTGATGGCAAATTCAGCCATGTTCTGAACGGATAATTCATCCTTGTGATCCATGATCGTCTGCTGCAGTTCATCAATGATCGTGACAGCCCTGTGCTTAACACAATATTCTGACAGACCTTCTGATGCCTTGGTGTGATCTCCGCTTTCAGCGATTTTGAGCAGATAAAACATTTCGAATATTTCGGATTTTCTAAGTTCAGAAAACCCCATATGATAGATCTGGATACCGTCTAAGGCGCCATCCGCAAACATAGCCTGTTGTTTATCCTTGGATTCCGGCAGTCTGAAATCGTTGGGCAATAAACCGTTATCATCTACTGCGTCTGAAATGTATTTGAAGATTGAATCATCCATAACTGATTTTCCTTTCAGCAGAGGACCGGCATCTCTGCCGTAATTATCTGACGGGTATTATCTGTCCCGTTTATCCTTCCGGGATCATAACTCATATTGAAACGTTTTCCATCTGTGCCATTGGTACCGTCAGCGTTCTTGGCGACGGCATAACATATGTCATATCCCATAATTCCTTTGGCCGGATATTTCTCGTCGGTTCCATTGACAACGCTTTCAGCGGTCTCTATTCCTTCTTCGATTATGGTCTTATCGAAAACCTCATGTCCGCCGTACATCATATCGAATCTGTCAGAATACGCAGCAAGCCTTCTGAGATTCAGAAGATAGACATTTACCGGAAGGGAAGTCTTGAATTCCAGAAGAGTATTTCCGTTACATGCATCACCGCAGAAGGCTATCCTGGTCTTATCATCGATCAACACGATTGAGCCAGGTGTATGACCCCCAACTTCCACTACTTCCACCTTGCGGTCACCCAAGTCAAATATATCTCCGTCAGATAACGGAAATACCTTTATCGGCTTGGTATCTGCAAAATTATCATCGCATACCAGGAGTTCTTTAAACTCATCAAGGGCAGACATCTTAGCCTGCGCGAAGATTACATCCTTCGTAACGCCTATAACGGTCTGAAAATATGGAATATCCCTTAAGGGCATGTAACATGAATCAAAATGAAAATTCCCTCCGATATGATCCCAGTGAGCATGGGTATTTACTACTTTGACGGGTTTGTCTGTCAATGTGGCGCAGTAAGCCTTCAGGTCTCCCCAACCCATGATGGTGTCGATCAGAAGTGCATAATCTTTTCCTTCAAGCAGGTAAGCGTATGTCGAGAAACCGCCTGTAAATGCATTCTCGATCTGAAAAGTTCCTTCTGCAATATTCTTTGATTTAAAAAACGGTATTTTGCCCATAGTTATTTCTCCCCATGAAAGATTATGAGATATAGATGTTCCTGATTTAATCTATTTTACAAAAAACAAGGGGTTTGGGAAATCTCCCAACCCCTTATTTATACTGGTGATCGTGAGTGGATTCGAACCGCTGGCCTACCGCTTAGGAGCGTCCAAATCAAAACTTAAAACATAGAAAAGACGGGGTTTCCGGGCTGTCCGCTTCTTTTTTCAGCTACAGTTTAGCCACTTTATTTTTCATTACATGTTGTTTTTCATATTTTTGGTAGTTCATTTTATTCATGATTTAGAGTTCCAATGTGATCATCATCTGGTATGTATTCCTTCAACGGTATAGCGGCCATCGTATACGCTTATCCCTAATATTATTACTTGTATTCCCTTTGTTGTTTTTCCATTAGAAGCATTAGCATCAGGTCCGTCCGGATTATGTGGAGCTATCTCAATCCTATTCCAATCTATTACCGTATATACGGGAAGAAGCGGAGAATACATTCTTGTTCCTCCATCAGCTGCTTTTGCAGTATTTAACGGACTTGGAACAAGGCAAAGGACTGCCAGAACAACAGTGGCTAACAATCCGATTATGTATCTCTTACGCATAAGCAGCTCCTTAATGATTTGGTTTCCTGTTTATAAAATAATCTAACAGCCTTTATTATATAGAGAAATAAGAATTCTCTTACAGAAAATATGCAGTTCTCCATTGCAAATCGCGATTTATCTTAATCAATTTCCTGCTGATTTATCTTACTATTGTATCATCCCGACAAAGTTGAATTTACCATCTTTTTTCAAATGCAATTCTTGTATCAACACAAAAACCTGCTATACATACAATCGACATAACGCATTTTTCGAATGTTGTACCTAAAAACTGTAA
>JAIKYD010000027.1 GCA_024683485.1 Saccharofermentans sp.
ATTACTGTTCGCGGTCATGATGCTGTTGCCGGGCATCGACACATGTTTCAGATTCACGGGACTCATCATAATGTTAGCCGCAAGGATAATGGTTGCAGCGCTTTCAGCACTAATTAACAGGAAGAAGACGGAGACAAAGAAGACTGCAGGGAAGATAGTAAGCATGATACTGAGCATCATGCTTATTACGGGTGCGATGGTTCCGGCTTTCGTATTTACTGACTATGACGGATTGCCTCTTCATGGCACTTACAAAGTCAGGAAATGTAATGCAATACTCGTTGATAAGAACAGGAAAGAGCAGTTCGAGAATGACGGTTCGGACAGGGAAGTGCCGGTGTATTTCTTTTATCCTGAGGATGCTGGAGATGGTGAGAAGTTCCCGCTTGTGGTCTTCTCGCACGGTGCATTCGGATACTATCAGAGCAACGTGTCAACTTATATGGAACTTGCAAGCCGCGGCTATGTCGTCGTAAGCCTGGAGCATCCGTATCATTCTTTCTTCACAAAGGATACAGACGGCAGGACCATAATTGTTGATCAGGGCTTCATCAACAGCGTCATGACCACAGGTCAGAACGGAACAGAAGAGGAGATTTTCAAGGTCTCTCAGGAATGGATGAAGCTCCGGGTGGATGATATGAACTTTGCTTTGGATGAACTTATTAAAGGCGCTGAAAATAAAAACCTCGAAGACTATTGGTTTGCTGACGGCGGCATGAGAGATGATACGCTGGAAGTGCTAAGCCACACAGACACCTCTAAGATCGGTCTCATGGGTCATTCTATGGGCGGTGCAACTTCGGTTGAGGTCGGAAAACAAAGAGATGATATAAGTGCCGTGATCGATATCGACGGAACTATGCTCGGCTCGATAACAGGTGCTGAGAACGGCAAGTTTATTGTAGAGGACATAGATTACGATGTCCCGATCTTTGAGATCGAGAATATGAATGCCCATAAGGAAGCTGTTGAAGCTGAAGCAATTGATTATCCTTATCCGAACAACATGATAAGAAAGAATGCGGAAACATACTTCGGCACATATTTCGAAGGCTCACTTCATATGGATTATACGGATCTGCCTATGTTCTCGCCCTTGCTTGGAAAAATGCTTGGTTCCGGTGATGTCGACAACGCATATGTAATGGACACAGTCAATTCCCTTGCGGCAGATTTCTTTGATTGTTATCTTAAAGGGGAAGGACAGTTCTCCGTTAATGAATCATATCCTGGAGTCAGATGATGGAAATAACCGTTAAGAAGATCGATGACAGCCAAGAGGAATATATCGAGATCGGATGTCATGTGCGTGATGGAAGGATCAATGATATCGTCAGATTCGTTGAGAATCTGGACGGTTCCGTCAGCGGCATGAAGGATGAGAAGAAATATGCGATCCCCGTTTCCGGAATATTCTATATTGAATCAGTCGATAACAGGACATTTATCTATTCGTTTAAAGACTGTTACGAGACTTCACGCAAACTCTATGAATTTGAAGAACTTCTTAAGGACCGTAATTTCCTGAGGATCTCCAAATCTGTCGTGCTGAACATCATGAAAGTCGAATCGATAAAGCCTGCTCTGAATGGCAGGTTTACCTGCAGGTTGCATAACGGCGAGGAAGTTGTCATTTCGCGCAAGTATGTCGGGCAGTTCAGGGAATTCATCTCAAAGAAGGTATAAGGCTATGAAGGAACACATAAAAGATAATCTGATGAATTTCTTCATCATAGTAACTCTGGTCAACATCGCAATCTTCGTGAGCGGCAGTCTCCTGGCGCCTGAACAGAACCTGAATTATACGGCATTTTTAGTTCCGATAATAGACGGGCTGCTTGGAACTATACCGGGTCTTGTAATGTATTCGAAAAGGGAACTCACATTCAGGCAGATGATAATAAGAGAGATCATCCAGCTTGTGTCGATCGAACTGATAATGCTGTTCTTTACTTTCGGTTTCTCAGGATTCGGGATCGAAAAACTGAATATGATAATTGTTGTTGCTGTTTCCGTTGCGGTAGTTTATGTGCTTGTAACACTTATCAGATTCTTCCTTGATTCGAGAAGCGCAAAGAAGATGACAGATGATCTCAGAACATTACAGAAATCTCTTTCCGCATCTGAAACCCAAGAATGATCTGATTCGGGTATAATGATGAGAGTCATTATGAACATGGAGAGAGCATTCGAATGAGATCAGTATTATCTGATGAGGAATTAAATCTTACTGAACTTAAAAAGGATCCTGATATAGCGTTAGTAAGTGATGATATTTCTTCTCGTGAAGAACTTGTTGATTCGCTGATCAAATATCTGAAACTTTCAAGACCTGCCAGAAGATTCTCTGATTACTATTCGGTGAAGCTCTTCGGATGCAATGTCGCGAACATGTTTCTTACGATGAGTTACCGGTTCAAGTTCGAATCGCCTTTCCCGGTAAATGAGACTTTCTTCATCTCGGAACCCGATCTCTATTACAACAAGAAAGCTTTTGACGAAGGCTCTGTAAATCTCTGCTTTGTCATCGGCTATTCCGGTTCCGGCAAATCCGTTCTTACACAGGAATATGAGGGTGATGGCATCGAGAAAGTCTCCCTTGATGACATCGTTTGCGTCAAGGACCATTACACACTTGAGGAACTGAAGGAATCCGGGGAGTTACTGTATTCATTTTTCTCCGGCCCTGGCGAAAAGTATTACATATCAAGAGACGAGCGCGATATCTTTGCAGACCATGGTGAAGTGTTTGTCCGTTTCATAAGATATGCCTGCGAATATGCCGCTTCCCATACAGAAAAAAAGTTTATCCTGGAAGGAATATGGACGTATCTGTTTTTCGAAGAACCTTCGGAATTTGATAAATATGCTGTTTTCATGAAAGGCACTTCGCTTGTCAGATCAAAACTCAGAAGGATCAAGAGGGAAGCTGAGAATGATGTTGCGGAATCAATGGACAGATTGTTTGATTTCGGAGTTTATGCCGCAGATACGACTTTCCGCGATGGTAATATGGATAAATGGAGACGGCATTATGAGAAGATGCCTGAGACGGAGATAAAGCTCGAGAATAATGCTTTCACTACTCTTGCAGAGAACATAATGACGGAGATCAACAATATTAACGAATGCTTTGTACACGGCGACAAAAAGGGTATCAGCAAGATAAAGGAACGCGCAGCAAAGAGCAAAAGGCTGACTATGCCTGAGAAGACGATAGTAACCGAAGAGTGCAAGAAGGCTATTGAAGATCTGAAGAGTGTCCGCAAACCCTGACGGACATCAGGTGTTTCTGTAACGCGCGTCTGTAAACTCACCGGAGATCTTTCCATACGAGATTATGTTTCCTGTATTGCCGTCAATATCAGTATCAAGTTCCTGAATGAAAGAATCGAGTTTTGGATTGGCACCGTTGATTGCTCCGCGGAGTCTTTCTACGGGTGCCTTGAGTGCAATAACATAGATATCGAATGTGTGAGTGTAGCCATGACCTAAATGCGGACCGTTATATTCAGTCAGCTTCGGTGCCCAACCGCATGGCAGCTCTGTCTCGGTGATCCCGTTCGATTTCCAGTGAAGAAAACCGTTTGAATTCCTGTCCACCATGTAAATTGCATATACACTTGCGCCCTCTACAGGAGACCATGACAATTGCGGTGAATTGTTCTCGCCTAAATGAGTGTTTGACGTGATATCGATCCAGACGCCGTTTTCCAGGCTGGACGATGTAACTTCGAAAGTATCGTATTCTTCAAGATATGTGTGACTTAGAAACGCACCGTGCTCGCGGTCAAGTGATTCGCTTGTGGCAGACGTTACTGATGATTCTGCTGTTTTTGCAGTTGGGGTAGAACAGCCTGTAAAGGCAGCGAGCATACATGCTGTAAGAAACAAAGCTATGAATCCGGTTTTCCTCATAAAACAATCCTTTCCTTTTCAAGCATAAGGATTATAACAGAATAAAGAGCAAAAAGATTTGGTGTTTCCTGCTGTTAATGATATGAAGTCTAAAGGCATCACGCCCCCTACCTCGTCACAGCCACAAACATTGCATGCCTATCCAACACGCTCATCTCGTTAAATCGTAAAAATATATCGAAATACGATAAAATTATCTTGAAAAACATAATCCGTCGTGTTAGTATACAGACCATAGAGCAGTTGAGAAGAGGGGGATAAAATGGAAAATGCTTCTGACAGCAAGACTTTATTAAAGAAAGTCCCGGGAATAATAGGAACGGTTCTGTTTTTCGCATCTTTTATTCCAGCTGTTTACGCTGTGTATAAGGGGTTTACCGGTGTGTTTTTCGGTTTGCAGGGTTTTGCATGGTTCTTTGGATTGCCGGCGATCTTAATGACGTTTGCGTTGCAGTTGTTTTTCCTCATACCTTTGGTCTGTCTGCTCTATCAGTTCTTTTTCGGAAGGGATTATATCAGTAAGCATAAATGCCTGAAGATCGCAGCGTTGATAGTGACCGGCATTGTCGCAACCTCGGCTCTGATATCAATTGTTTTTGCAGAGAAAAGCCTGGACATCAAGTACAGTATGTTTCAGCCGAAAGTAAGACAGTATCTGACAGACAGATATGGTGAAGAGGCTTATGATAATACAACCTTTGAAATCGCTTCGCGCTATGAGATGATTACGAATGCCTATACTCCCGTACTTCCAAAGGATAAGCCATATCAGATTCAGATTATCAATGATGGCAAGATATTTGATACTCTTGTCAACGAATTCGTGGCGGCAAATGAGGATTTCCTGCCGTCATTCAGGCAGTACATAATTGAAAAAGAGAATATACCTGCCGGCATGAATGTTGAACCTGACATCGTTTCTATCGACTTCAGGGATTATAAATACGGTGATGACTTCACAGTGCTTTTCGAGAGGACAGAATACGAGATCAAGGAGATAAGTGTCGATCTCGAGAAAGTTACTGATGACGTGGTAATGGATATTGCGGGTGAAGTGTGGAAGGATATATATTCTGATATCCCTGTGTGCAAAACATATACATTCAGCATAATGTTTACCGAGAATGGAGCCAAAGCCGCTACTGTATTCTTCCACAATCCGAAGGAAAGCACTGTTACAGCCACTTTTCTTGTATGGTCAGAATGGGGCGGTAGTTCCGGACTTGGCGATCAGAAAATTGAATTGACCAGGTAAATATTACAGTGGAAATCTCCGCACATAAATAACGGGACTGCCCGGATCAGGCAGTCCCGCAGTTCGATCCGGATCTAAAACAGTTTCTTACTTTACCGTTGTGAACATGAAATACTTGTATCCCAAAGGATTGCAGTAAAAACCGTCAACGTTATCGTTTATCATGTAGAGCTCAGTATAGTAGTAAAGCGGCGTGACACAGCCTGTCTCCATGAGCATGTCTTCCGCAAGATGCATCATCTTATCGCGGCTGTCAGTGTCAGTGCAAGACTTTATGGTGGAGATAAGGACATCATAGGTCTCTGCCCATGTTCCGATATCGACCTTTATGTCATATCCGTAAGGTGTAAGGTCAAGGATATAAGCTTTAACATTCGCATGAGCGCCTTTGCCGAACTGGGCATCATTATTGCCCGAGCCTGATACCCACATGTCGAGGAAACTGATCGGATCGTTGTAATCGGCACTTCAGCCGCGGCACGCCTTTTGCCTTGGCAGTGCGGATATAATCCTGTCCCAGCACATCGAGCATGGAAGATCTCATAAGCCTCGTCACATATGCCGCAGGCGACAGCGAAAGCGTGATAACCGGAAGGACAAGACCGCCCGGTGTAGCTCCGTTAGCCGGAAAGAGCGGGACTTTGACAGCAAATATAATCAGCAGTAGTGATCCCATGATAAAAGACGGCATAGATACGAATGCTGTAGTCAGCACCATTATCGCCCGGTCAAAGAACGTGTTCCTCTTCAAAGCGGCAAATGAACCCAATAAGATGCCTACAACCAGAGCGATCGCTGAAGCAATAAGACCCAATTTTATTTACTTACATTGTAGTTTACTTAAAAATGACAAAAGAATCTGACAAAGTGATAGAATTGTACCATGAAAGAAAAGCGGAACATAATGTTTAGGCATGTGAAGACCGTTCTTGGAATGGTTCTGGCTTTAGGTGTGCTGTTTTGTGTCTTTCCGCTTCCTGTTTTTGCAGACGGTAACGGTGTTGTTGATCCCACGGGGAAAAAGGAAGGCTATGCCGCATTCCTTTATGACAATATAACCGGACTTCCCACTTCTGAAGCAAATGCCATAGCTGAGACTACTGACGGTTTTATCTGGATTGGAAGTTACGGCGGTCTTATCAGATATGACGGAAATACTTTCGAGAGATATAAATCCACGACAGGTATCGCGAGCGTTGTAAGTCTCTTTGTTGACACCAGAGACAGACTTTGGATAGGAACCAACGATAACGGTGCCGCTGTTATGGATTCACGCGGCAATGTGACGATGTATGGCAAGCGAGAAGGACTGCAGTCGGCTTCTGTAAGATCATTTGCTGAAGGTCAGAACGGGGAGATATACATTGCGACAACACAAGGCATTGCTTTTGTTGACAGCGGGAATAATCTTTCCGCTGTCGATGATTCCATGATCAATGACAAATATGTAAGACGTTTGGAGAAGGGTCCTGACGGCATCATATATGCGCTGACTATGGACGGCGATATTTTCACACTTAATAACGGTTCTTTAGGTAAGTACTACAGTGGTGAAGACCTGGGCATTGAGGATATCCATGCGCTGGCTCCGGATCTGGATAATCCCGGATATCTCTATCTCGGTACAAAAAGTTCGAAGATCTGGTACGGAAGTCTTGATGAAGGGTTCCCGAAGAACCAGAGGATCAATGTAGAACCTCTTGAATACATTAATAGCATCAAATGCGAGGGAAGCAGTCTCTGGGTATGTGCAAATAACGGCGTCTGTGTTTATAAGAATGACGAAGTTAAAATGCTCGAGAATGTACCAATGAATTCAAACATTGAGAATGTTATGGCTGATTATCAGGGCAATCTCTGGTTTGCATCCTCAAGACAGGGCGTCATGAAGATCGTTCCAAATCAGTTTACGGATATTTTCGATAAGTATGGATTGAATGAAACGGTCGTCAATGCTACCTGTTATTACGATGATATGCTTTTTATTGGTACTGATTCCGGACTGATCGTGCTTAACAAAGAAGGCAGGATCGAAAGCCTCAGGATAAACTTTGCTGTCACTGCATCGAATGAACATCTCGGATATCTTGAACTCCTTTCGATGCTCAGCGGAGTCAGGATCCGTTCCATAATCAAGGACAGCAGGGACAGATTGTGGATTTCCACTTATGGTAAAGAGGGCCTTGTCAGATATGATCACGGTGATGTGAAGACCTTCGGACCGGATGACGGAATGCCGTCCACACGTATTAGAGCGGTCAGTGAATGCAGCGACGGTTCTTATCTTGTGGCATGCACAGGCGGACTTGCCGTTATCAGGGATGACAAGATCGAGAAGGTTTACGATGCATCTTCCGGTATCAGTAATGTCGAAGTTCTGACGGTATCGGAAGGAACTGACGGTGATATGCTCGCCGGAACAGACGGCGACGGAATCTATGTTGTCGGACCTTCGGGAACTAAGCATCTGGACACATCCAATGGTCTGTTATCTGATGTTGTCATGAGAATCAAGAAAGATGTTGATCACAATGTTTACTGGATCGTAACCAGCAACTCGCTGGCATATATGACACCTGATTACGAGATCCACACAATAGAGAATTTCCCGTTCTCAAACAACTTCGATCTCTATGAGAATTCCAAGGGCGAGATATGGGTGTTGAGCAGTAACGGTATCTATGTGGTTAGCGCGGATGATCTTATTGCCAACGGAGAGATAAAGCCAGTGTTCTACGGCATCGCTAACGGGCTTCCGGCAATAGCGACTTCCAACTCGTACAGCTTCGTCACGGATGAAGGCGTTTTGTATATTGCGGGATCAACCGGTGTTGCCAAGGTCAATATCGAGAAACAGTTCGAGACTGTCGATGATATTATGATGACTGTTCCGTATATTGATGCAGACGGCGTGAAAGTCTATCCGGATTCAAACGGCGTAATTAACGTTTCACAGGATGTAAAGAAGATCACGGTTTATCCTTACATCTGTACTTATACGCTTATGGATCCTACTGTATCATATACCCTGCAAGGCTTCGATACTGAATCAAAGACTGTTCACAGGACAGAACTGACATCTGTAGATTACACCAACCTTAAGGGCGGAACTTACACATTCAAGATGACGATATCCGATGCAATGGGACACGGAAGCAATGAGTATTCTATTACCATTGTTAAGCAGAAGGCATTGTATGAACATGCATGGTTTGTAATCAGTGTTGTTCTTCTTGTTCTCGCTGTAATCTCACTGTTGGTATATACATATGTAAGGAAGAAGACTAAAAAACTCCTCAAGAAACAAGAGGAGAACAGGATCCTCATCAGAGAGATCGTTGAGGCATTTGCGAAGACGATCGATATGAAGGACAAATATACCAACGGTCACTCCAAGCGCGTTGCCGAATATACAGCAATGCTGACACGAGAACTCGGATACAACGAAGAGACCGTCGAGAAGTATTACAACATTGCTCTGCTCCACGATATAGGCAAGATCGGCGTTCCAGGTGAAGTTCTCAATAAGCCTGGCAAGCTGGATGACAATGAGTTTGTAACCATCAAATCACACACCTCACTGGGCTATAATGTTCTGAAAGATATCAGCATCATGCCTGAGCTTTCTGTTGGTGCCGAATCGCATCATGAGCGACCTGACGGAAAGGGTTATCCTCAGGGACTCAGCGGCGATGAGATCCCGCGTGTTGCCCAGATAATCGGTGTTGCGGATGCTTTCGATGCCATGTATTCCAACCGTCCTTACAGGAACAGGATGAATTTCGAGAAAGTCGTATCGATAATCAAAGGCGCTTCCGGAACGCAGCTTACAGCGGATGTTGTTGATGCATTCCTGCGCATCGTTGACCGCGGCGGATTCCGGGCACCTGACGATAACGGCGGCGGAACCACTGAGGATATTGATAACATCCATAAGAAGTTTGAGAAGGAACAGAAGCAGAAAGACGAAGAGCAGGGGAACGACGGTAAGCAGGAGAAATAAAACCTGATTCATCCTGCATTGTGTTTCGCCATCCGGAATGCCATTTAAAAACCGATTACAGAAAAAATACTAAAAACGGGTCTTAAACATGACGGATTTTGTAATTACAGTAAGAATTACAGAATTTGTAATGATTCGTCAGTGATTTTGATAGTTATTTTGTAAATCACTTTGCGCCGGCTTTTTCTGGCTTCTCAGTTTTCTCCGGTTTATCAGGCATCTCTTCTGCAGATCCTTTATCCTTCAGCTGTGATTCTTTCCTGATCTTTTTCAATTCATCATCATCCATGAATCTGGGCGCAGTTGAATAGACGACCTTTTGCTTTCTGACATAGATAAGATCCTGGATATAATCTGTGAGTTTCTGTTCCAGCACACCGAAAATAACTGTCGCAACTATTACGCAGAGCGCATAAGCCAGAAGGTTATTGTACGTGCCACCGAGATAGAAAGGTGAATCCTCAGTATTTATCTCGAGGAATCTGAATATCGAGAGCGCCATCAGATTCATAAGATATGTATGAAGGGAATACTTTCCGAAGAAGCGCGTTACTCCATTGCAAACGTGATACTTCATCATGAAGATAAATACTGTAACCGGCAATATGAACATCAGCGGAATCTGGCAAAAATATGTTGCGATCTTGTTCCCGATCTCAGGTCCGCGCATGTTGAATTCTGTCCAGTAACCGAAATGTGACTGGCCGAATTCCGACAGTGCATATAAACCGACTGTAATGGCAAGCAGGATCGAGAAATTGCGCGTGTAATTCTTTTTGAAAAATGCAACTATCTTTTGTTCGTAACTTGCGAAAATAAGTCCTGTCAGGAATGCAGGAGCCGAATTGACCCACCATTCCCCGTGGAACCAGAAGACCTTCTCCATCATCCACCACTTGGCGTTCATGTAACCTTCCTCAGTCATCCACCAGTTAGGTTCGCCTGCCCACCATGCGTAATGGCCTTCGATACATGTTCCGATGCCCAGTGCAACCATGAACAGGAAGATTATCACAAAGCTTACAGTGCGTTTCCTGATAAAGCGGAAACATATGAAGAATACAAGATACAGAAGCGCAAGCACGATGGGGAACCAGGCATATACGTTCATCATCGTTACACCGGTGAGATTTGTGACCCACTGTACCTTATCAAGCGGCATCTTAACGATCAGGTTAAAAAGTCCGTAAACCAGGACATTGACATAGAAAGGAAGGACAATAGTCTTAACTATCCTCTTGCCGACAAAACCTTTGAGATAATCTTTTTTAGATTCCAGACTCTTGATAAGACCAAAACCGGAACAGAAAAAGAAAATGGATACGAAGTAGGCGCCTGCATTTACAAACGGTGTAAGGACTCCTGATTCCTGGAATGCGAATTCCTGCGAAATATGGTGGAGGATTACACCCATGGCAGCAAAGCCGCGGATGGATTTCATAACTTCAAGACTGGTAAAGTCGTCGTTGAATTTGTTCTTCTGGCCGAACTTGTTTGATCTGCCCACAATAAGAAGGCTTACGAACAGGAAGCAAACGATCCGGTCTATAACTCGCCATATGGATATTCCAGCTAAGAAATCGAACATGTGGTATTCCTCACCTTAAATATGTGTTTACATCAGGTCTCGCGGAGCCGCTTGGCTTCTCTGCGTTCTTCTCTTATCTTCTTCTTGAGCTTTATCTCGTCCTTATCCCTGATCAGGAAAAAATATACGGTGCCTGCGATGATCATATAAATGCAAAGCAGGATTACGCTGATCGCCGAGGCTCTGTCATATGCGTAAGAACCCAGGAATGCCTGGTTCTGCAGATACATCATAAGGGTAAGATTCCTTCTTAAAGTATCAAATGCACCGAAGAAGGAAGGGACATCGACCATGCCCAGTCCGTCAACAATGGTAACTACGGTGATGAAGAACAGCATCGGCTTCATGCAGGGAATCGTAACCTTGAAGAATGTCTGGACTCTGTTTGCACCGTCCATCTCGGCTGCTTCAAAGATCTCTACGGGAATGCCTGTAATACCGGCAACTGCGTATATGAACACAACGCCGAACTGCAGGAAAATACTTACCACGATTATGAAGAACTGAACTGATGTAAAGAATTCCAGATCTTCCTCCATGATTCCCCATCCGTTGATCATGGTGTTAAACATCACAGCCATGACTGACATTGCACATACAGAGACCAAATGACCTAAGAGACTTCCGGCCCATGCCTCTGATATAAGCTTTGGGAAAAAGAAAGCAGTCTTAAAGAGCGTTCTTCCTTTTATTCTTAATCTTCTGTCTGTGATCGCAGCTGCAAGCCAGAAGGCGAGGATCCATTGCGGAACAGTTGAACCTATCCAAAATATGAATGTGTTTTTTAATGCATCGTGAAATGATTTGGCGGCAAAGATCTCAGCGAAATTCTTATACCAGGGCTGGCCGATCAGTGGCAGGAACTGCGGGTTAGTATTGCCTGCATGCTTCAGATAGCAGAAAGCATAATATATGGTACTGGCGAGCGGCCAGAAATGAAAGATCATGAATATAACTACAAAAGGAATAACGAAGATATATCCCCATTTAGCGTAACGCTTCTCAAGTTGAACTTTTTTCCCCATAATGCCCCAACAGTTGCGGCCGGACATTGTGCCAGCCGGATTTATTTAATTATATAGTTTTTGCTCAATATAACAACAAACTTTTTTCATTATGGATTTTGGTCTGCTTAGTGGACAGATTCCTCTTTTTTCTGTATCCTCATTGATAGGGATAAAGAAAGCTCATTGCTTTACGGGAATGCGAGGTGTATTGGTACGGGCAGCGTTAAAGTTAACGGATCTGCGGTTAAGGATAAAGATACTGTCCTCAGGATAGTTGTTTATGCTTTATCCATTGCAGTGGCATTGTTAATGTTTTTCCCGTTTGTCGGTCTGGTCACGGGCGATCTTACAGTGCCGGTAGGTTATGGCACTGAGGTCTATAAATTGCCATATGAAGGAATCATTGATTACTGGAAACAGGTTGTACTGTTCTTTGATTCCGCTTCATTTACCGGCTTTAAGAACTCAGTCATAGTAACAGTCACCAGCACTGTCTTCTGTATGTATGTCTCGTCCATTACCGCTTATGCTATTACAGCTTATGAGTGGAAACTAAGGGAGACATTCGACAAACTGATCATGGTAATCGTTTTGATCCCGAGTACCGTCTCAACGATAGGTTTCTATCAGCTCGTATGGAAGTTCCACATGATCAACAGGCTTTCGATGCTGATCATCCCTGCGATAGCTTCTCCTTTGACAGTGTTGTTTATGAGATTATATCTGAAGGCTACGTTCTCAAAGGAGATCGTGGAATCTGCAAGGATCGACGGTGCAGGGGAATTCAGGATATTCAACCAGATAATCCTTCCGCTCTTAAAGCCCGCCATTGCTACACAGGCAATATTCTGTTTCGTTACCAGCTGGTATAACTATCTGGTTCCTGCGATCATCCTGATCGCTCCCAAAAAGAAGACGATCGCGGTAGCGGATTCAAGCAATCTGCTTCTGTATCTTCTCCCGCCTGTGCTTGTATATGCGTTTCTGTCCAAATATATTGTTGAAGGCATTGCCCTAGGCAGTGTGAAGAATTAGAAACTCCGGCATTCGTTATATACTATCCGCATTATTGTCATACAGAGAAAGTATGCCGTCGATGGTTAACTTGCCTTTATACTTAAATGTGTAAAGGAGGTCTTTGGCATGGCAGCTTTTGACAGGATCCTTAGCGGAATTCCGGAGATGGATAAAGCGTTCGACAATATCAGGCTCGGCGACAATGTCGTCTGGCGTGTATCTGATCTTGCGCAGTTTAAACTGTTCATGGAACCGTATGTTGAACAGGCTATAAAGGATAAGCGCAATATCATCTATTTCAGATTTGCGAGCCATGAGGCTCTTCTCGAAGACCGTCCTGAGATCAAGACTGTATCTATACCGCTGTCCCACAGGTTTGAGACATTCACGGTTGATATCCATAACGTTATTGAGGCGGAAGGCTTTGATGCGTTTTATGTTTTCGATTGCCTGTCAGAACTGCAAACGGCATGGGCGACGGATCTTATGATGGGAAATTTCTTCAAGGTTACATGCCCGTTCCTTTTCATACTTGATACAGTCGCATTTTTCCCGATAATCAGGGGCAAACACTCAGTCCATGCGATCAATAAGATCCTAGATACAACACAGTTGTTTATCGATGTTTATTCGGACAGCAGAAACGTGTATGTGCGTCCCCAGAAAGTGTGGAACAGGAATTCGGATACGATGTTCCTGCCGCATACTTATGAGACTGATACAGGCAGGTTCCAGCCAATCCTCGACGGTGTCAAATCGAGCAGATTCTATCAGACATTAGGCCAGGCCCAGAGATCTTCTGAAGAACAGTTTGCGGATTCATGGGACAGATTCTTTAACCGCACAAAGATCTTGCACGAGAGTCAGGCTGACATAACCGAAGAATGCTCCAGGATGTGCAACATCATGATGACGCGCGATGAGAAGATGCGTGAGATGGTGAAGAGAAATTTTACCCCGGAGGATTATTTCGCGGTAAGGGATCACATGATCGGAACCGGCATGATCGGCGGTAAATCCTGCGGTATGCTCCTTGCGAGGGCGATAATTAGGAATAAGGAACCTGATATTGCAGATTATCTTGAACCGCACGATTCTTTCTATGTCGGTTCAGATCTTTACTACACATATATTGTTGATAACAACCTTTGGGATCTGAGGATAAAGCAAAGAACTGATGAGGGATACTTTACTCTTGCAGAAGAGTTTGCGGACAAGATCATGGAAGGTGAGTTCTCTTCCATAATGCGCGAACAGTTCTTAAGCATAATCAAATACTATGGACAGGATCCATACATAATCCGTTCCAGCAGCATTCTTGAAGACGGCTTCGGCAATGCCTTTGCGGGCAAATATGAATCGGTTTTCTGTGTCAACAGAGGTTCTATGGAGGAGCGTCTTGATGAGTTCGAAAATGCGATCAAGACAGTCTATGCGAGCTCTATGAGCATGTCTGCTCTCGATTACCGCAAGAGAAGAGGACTTGATAAGAGAGACGAACAGATGGCGCTTCTGATTCAGCGTGTATCGGGTTCGTATTACGGTCCTTACTACATGCCCTGCGCAGCCGGTGTAGGTTATTCATACAGTCCATACAGAGTTATGAAAGATTCAGATCCGGCTGCCGGAATGCTGAGACTGGTCATGGGGTTGGGAACTTCGGCTGTTGACAGAACGGAAGGATCTTATCCGCGAATCGTTAATCTTGATATGCCTGAGAAATCTTCATATTCATCCTCGGCCGACAAGCATAAGTTCTCCCAGGGAAAAGCTGAAGTTATCAACATGAATTCCCACGCATTGGAGAAACTTTCTTACGACAGTCTTGCAGCTGATATCCCGAGGTATCTTGAGAACGTTTTGCTTGAGCACGATTACGATGCCGAATCACGTCTCAGGGAGATGGGGAGACCAAGGCAGATCAAGTTCATCTCATGCAAAGGGCTTGTTGCAAACAAACAGTTAATGGAGCAGATGAAGAGAATGCTCCGCTGTATTCAGGATGAATATGATTATCCTGTCGATACCGAGTTTACGATAAACATTTCTGATAACGGTGAATATTCCGTTGATCTTCTGCAATGCCGTCCGCTTCAGGTACAGAAGACCTCATCAGGAACGGTTATTCCCGATGGCATTCCTGAAGAAAAGATCCTGCTCGAGAGCAGGGGCTCTTCAATGGGCCTTTCAAAGGCTGGCGAACTTGACGTTATCGTATATGTGGATCCTGTGAATTACTATAATATGCCGTATAAGGATAAGCCTGCTGTTGCAAGGATGATCGGTAAACTTAACTGGCATTTCAGAGATCAGGGAAAGCATATGATGCTGATAGTCCCGGGACGTGTCGGAACGACATCCCCCGAACTCGGTGTTCCGACTTCTTTTGCGGATATAAGTGCGTTTGAGATAATCTGCGAGACCGAAGAATCAAGAGCAGGATATAATCCGGAGTTGTCATACGGAAGCCATATCTTCCAGGATCTTGTTGAAGCCGAGATACTTTATACAGCTGTTTTCAACAATTCGAAAACAGTACATTTCCATCCCGAAAAACTGAATGATTCACCCGATGTCATCAGTAAGTTTGCGGACGGGAATGATCTGAATGATATAGTCCATGTTTTCGATGTGTCAGGGAGAGGATGCAAGGTCTATAACGATATTGCAAATGAACACCTGGTCATAACGTGCTGAGTAAGAGACTATGAAAGTTGTTTTTAAATGGACTGACGGAAACAATGAGGATTTCCAGAATTTTTATCTTAATACAGAAGAGTATTACAGCAGTATCGTCGGCGGGATAAAGAACAGGGAGGACTTTGTCCCCTATAATCTTTCAAAGAATATTACCAGGGTCTTGATCGCATACGTTGACGGCGTTCCGGCCGGCTGTGCGGGTCTTAAGACGTATTCTGAAACAGAGATAGAGATAAAGAGGCTGTGGGTCGATCCTGAATACAGGGGAAATCATATAGCTGAAAAACTGATGGGCAGGATCGAGAAGAGAGCGAAGTATTTCGGATACGGAAAGGCTATCCTTCAGACCCGGCCACAGATGGAAGCTGCTGTAAGTCTTTATCTGAAGCGCGGATATGTGCTTATCAACAACTATCCTCCATACGATAAACTTGAAGGCGCGATCTGTTTCTCAAAAACACTGTAAGCTGATTCCTATCATTCCCCGGCTACTGATATAATAATTAGAAGTTAGGTCAGAAAGGGGATAAATATGAAACGCGAACTGGGAATAGCAAGATGTGGTCTGGCATGCTGTCTGTGCTCCGAGAATGTGAAGTGCAAAGGATGCAGACTTGACGGTTTTAAGGATCTGTCATGGTGCAAGGATGCGGAATGGTGCGAGAACAGAAAGTGCTGTATCGCTAATAATCTTCCGGGCTGCTGGGCATGTTCTGAAAGCGGATGCACGAAGGGTCTTTTCAAAGATAAGATCAAGGCGCGCGGTTTTGCTGAATATGTACGCAGATATGGTATGGAAGCCCTTCTTGACCGGCTTGAGATAAACGAGAAAAACGGCATCGTATATCACAGGGAAGGCATTATGGGTGATTACGATGAGTTTGATGATATAGAGGAACTGATTAGTTTTATTTCAACAGGCAGGAGATAATATGGAAAAAGACAAAAAGTGTCCGTCATGTGGCGGTACAATGATCTTCAATCCCGGCTGGGACAGTCTTTTGTGCCAGTCTTGCGGTCATAAGGAAATCATTCCCGAACTGGTATCAAAGATTCCTGTTGAAGAGATGGATTTTCTTACCGCACAAAATACTGCGAGCCATGACTGGGGAATGGATGCCAAGATCGTGCAGTGCAGACAGTGCGGTGCGGAGACTATTCAGAACAGGCTCCGTCTTTCCGGACAGTGTCCTTTCTGCGGATCAAATACAGTCGATTCTGCTGATACGGCAGAAGATATTTTGGCGCCTAACGGAATTATTCCTTTTAAGATTACGGAGAACAGGGCATATTATATTTTCAAGGAATGGATCAAGGACAGGTTTCTTGCTCCCGAATTGCTGGCAAGGGATGCCCAGCTGAACAAGTTTTACGGAATCTATGTCCCGATATTTACTTTCGATGTTCTAACAGAGAACCGCTTTACAGGGCATTATGATGAGAACAGGAGGACTCTGTTCAAGTGCGGAAAATTCCGTTATCAAATAGATGATTTTCCGGTTGTAGCAAGTAAACAGTTAGCTTCTGATAAGCTTCTCTTATCTGTATTAAAAGATTACAGGACAAACGAGGCAAAACCATACACACCGGAGGCTTTGTCCGGGTTCCCGTGTGAACATTATTCCATAGGATTGAATGAGGCATGGAACAGCACAGGACCTGAACTTAAAATGATCCTCCTTGATCAGGCAAACAAGCAGGATCCTCAAAGATTCATTATGGGTATTGAGATGGCCACGGACTATTTCAATCTGAGGTATAAATATCTTATCGTTCCGGTTTGGATCAATTCCTTCTTCTACGATAACAAACTTTATATGATTGCCATCAACGGTCAGACGGGCAAGATCGACGGCCAGTGGCCAAAGTCATTCGGAACATTTGCACTTAAGACTGCGGAATTCTTTTTAGGTTCGTTTGGGATTAAATAAGGAGTTGAGATCTTTATGGCTTCGAGTAAAGAATATCTGGAATTTGTTCTGGAGCAGTTGGCACTGCTAGATGATATTACTTACCGTGCAATGATGGGTGAATACATTATCTATTATCGCGGCAAAATCATTGGCGGGATCTATGATGACCGTTTTCTCGTTAAGCAGACAAAGAGTGCATTAAAGATGATGCCTGATGCCGATCTTGAACTTCCTTATGAGGGCGCAAAAGAAATGATTATGGTGGATGAAGTTGAG
This sequence comes from Saccharofermentans sp., assembly GCA_024683485.1. GTDB lineage: Bacteria > Bacillota > Clostridia > Saccharofermentanales > Saccharofermentanaceae > Saccharofermentans. Next base: position 17,681 of record JAIKYD010000027.1, read on the forward strand.
AACAGGGATTTCTTAAAACAATTATTCGATGCGATGTATCCGGAACTTCCGGCTCCGAAGAAAAAGTGAGTTGAATATGTTCCGTGTCTTTGAGATGAAAAGCAGTACTGAGAATATCCCTGAGACAGAGATAGATTGTATTGCTTTCACTGGCAGCATCTTTGCGTTATACAGTGAACATTACAAAACTGAATATAATTCAGCTTACAGGCCAATGAGGGAAGCACTGGGAATAAGACCTTATGACTGGTTTTGTGATGGCGGAGCTTCTCTTGAAGAGAACCCTGATATCTTTCTTCTGTTAGAAGATAATGATCTTGTTGGATCGGTCGCGTGTTATAAGAATGAACTGGACGATCTTTTTGTGAGGAACAGATATAAGGGAAAAGGATATGGAAGGAAACTGATGCTGTGGGGAATGAAGCACATAGCAGCTCAGGGTTATAAAGATGTCATTCTTCATGTAGCCGAATGGAATAAGAATGCTGTTCAGATGTATGTAAATGAAGGTTTTATAATCACCGGACAGGAAGAGATCGGATAAGTGAAATTTGAACTTGACTCGAAATAGGTAACATGTTACATTAACGGTAACATATTACCTATTGGAGTTTGCATATGAAGATCGTTGAACTGGTTAAGAACGATATCGTTGATTTTGGTTCGGTGCCACCAGCCTATTTTTTGCTTGGATTGCTTAGTGCTTTTGAGAACCGTTTTCAGGCTATGGCGGACAGGATGATCGGAGAAATTAGCTGGAAACAGTTTTTCGCGATAATCTGCATAAATATGTGTAAAGAGGCACCAACTATAAATGATCTGTCGGAGGTGCTTGGCAGTTCACATCAGAATGTGAAACAGATATTACTTAAGCTTGAGTCAAAGGGTTTTATCGAGTTTAAATCCGATAAGAAAGACAAGCGTAAACAACGGATAATCCTGACAAAGAAGTGCATGGATTTTTGCAGCAGAAATGATGATATCGGAAAGAACGTGATGGAGAAAATGTTCGCCGGTATTCCTGACAAAGATATTAAAAAGACAATTGAGATAATAATGAAGATCGAGAGTAATATGAAAGAGGGATAGATATGAAAGGAATAATCGTTTACAAATCAAAATACGGTTCAACAAAGAAATACGCTGAGTGGATAGCAGAAGAGACCGGATATGATTGTGTTGAGTGCGGCAAAGTAAAAACAGAAGACATTAAAGAATATGACACACTGATATTTGGCGGTGGTCTTTACGCGTCTGGAATTGCAGGACTGTCATTTCTTAAGAAAAATACAGCAGCTCTTGAAGGGAAAAAAGTCATAGCATTCTGCTGTGGTGCATCACCTTTTGATGAGAAGTACTTCAATGAAATGAAGGATTATAATATGAAGGATGAACTTGCAAAGATACCTCTGTTCTATTGCCGCGGTGCATGCAGAATGGAAGGAATGTCATTTAAAGATAAGACTCTTTGCAAGATGCTAAGAAAATCACTCGCAAAGAAAGAACCGAAAGATCTTGCGGTATGGGAAGCAGCTTTGATAGAGGCTGTTGATACGGGGAATGACTGGACAGATAAAGAATTTATCAACCCTATATTACAGGAATTGAGCAAATCTTAACGGTGGAAAGATACATCTTTACAATGTTAAGATATGAGATGATATTGTACAAGAATTATAGTTTGGGGCAAATAGAAATGATTAATGAAGATATTTATGAGATAGAGAAGATCTCGGCAGGCAAGTGCGGAGTCTACAAGATCTGTGAAAGTCGCGAGGTGTCAATGTATCTGGTCTGTGGCAGCAAAAAAGCATGCCTGATAGATACTGCATATGGACTTAATGATCTTTCTGAAATTTGTTCTTCGCTTACAGATCTTCCGGTAACAGTGGTCAATACTCATGGACATATTGATCATGTGTTGGGCAATCATTGGTTTGACAATGTTTATATGCATCTTGATGATCGAAATTTGTATCTCGAGATTGTAAGCGGGTTTGCTGATATGATCAGAGAACCCTGGGTGAAAGAGAAATATGGTGAATTCGTAAACTGCATTGATCCGGACGATATCAGTTTCCCTGATGCAAATGATATTGTTGATGGTGACGTAATTGATCTTGGAGACAAGAGATTAATAGTAGCGGGTATTCCAGGTCATACTGCAGGAAGCATCGTGCTGATCGATCCTGATGAGAAGATTTGTTTCTCCGGTGATTCTATCATTGAACAAGCATGGCTCTTTCTTGAAGAATCTTTGCCTGTGGAGACATATCTTAAAAATTTTAAACGTGCAGTTGAACTCCTTCGTAAGTTTGGTATTGAAAGAATCTATAGTGGACATTGTGCGAATAAACCTCTTACTTTATCTGATACAGATATAATGATATCTGGAATGGAGAAGATCTGTTCCGGAGTGGCCGAAGGAAGAGCATTCTCTAATTTTGCAGGAATTGGTATAGAGTATTCTTTTGGAGAATGGAGCATTCTTTGTCAAGGCATGGATCTGATTCCATATACGAGTTCATTAAAGCCACGGTTGTTTGAATTTACTGCCATATGTTTTGAGGAATTAGGAAAGAAGTTTGAGCCATCCGGACGTCATAGCATATATAACTGTATTGAGAGTGCTTTTGAAGTGTTCTATTGTCTGATTGATAATGACAACGTTATTGGAACAGTTGCACTTAAGAGATTTGAGGACGATTCTGTTGAACTCAAAGCTCTTTATCTTGACAGCGTTTATAGAGGAAAAGAATTTGGAAGTCTGTTGATAAACAAAGTAATCGCAGATGCCCGGAATCTTGGATATAAATACATCGTTCTTGATTCAATGTCACAATATAAAGATGCATTGCGATTATATGAGAAAGCCGGTTTTAGGAGCATTGAAAGATATAATGATAATACATATGCCGATGTATTTATGAGACTGGATCTGTAATTATTGTGAGGGAAAGATAATGGCTCAGCAGAATATTTATGACAACGATGCTTTCTATGAGAATTTCAAATCTTTAAGGAGTGATGAGATCAATTTTAACGATATCATTGAGACACCAATATTGTCTGCGATGCTTCCTGACATGAAAGGTAAGAAGATTCTTGATATCGGATGCGGTATGGGACAGCATGCCATGCAATATTCAAACGCAGGTGCAGCATCAGTTCTTGGTATTGATATTTCTGAAAAGATGCTTGGATATGCTCGTGATAAGAATTCTGCTGACAACATTACATACCGTCGATTGGCATTTGAGGATCTGAATCGATTGGATGAGAGATTTGATGTTATCACGAGTTCTTTGGCGTTTGACTACTCTGAAGATTTCGGAAAATTGCTGAGAGATATTTTCGCGCTGCTCAACGACGGAGGATATTTGGTATTCTCGATGTCGCATCCTATATCTACAGCATATGATGGAACATATGACAGATACACAAGAACGCAAGACGGAGTGAGGCTATATGCAAATCTTCATAATTACATTATTGAAGGTGAGAGGCATTTCAAGTGGGTTGTAGATAATTATGAGGTTTATCACAGAAAGATCTCAACGCTGATTAACTGCATTGCATCAGCAGGATTTATCATTGAAGAGTGTCAGGAATCAATGGTGCCTGAAGATATAGCGAACGAACATCCTGATAAGTTCGGGGGAGTTGTGCATCAGCCTGATTTCATCTTTTTCAAATGCAGGAAATAAACAGTAAAGAGGAGTCCGAAGACTCCTCTTTCTTATCTATCCCTATTACCGCTTTTACAAATCTTTTCTGTATTCCAATATGTCACCCGGCTGGCAGTCCAATGCATCGCAAATTGCTTCCAAAGTCGAGAACCGTATCGCTGAGATCTTTCCGTTCTTCATCTTGGATAAGTTAACATTTGAAACTCCGACCTTCTCAGAAAGTTCGTTAAGTGATATCTTCCGGTCCGCCATGACTCTGTCTAATCTCAATATTATCTGTCCCATATCTATTCCTCCTTACAACGTCTCATCTGACTCGATCTGTAAGGTTTTGCCGTATTCAAGAATTGAACGTACTACCCATGTGAGAAGAATAAAAAGAACACCAAACGGAGTGCCTGTCGTGAGAAACAGGATCACAGTTGTGAATATCATTGCTATAGTTACTTTCTTCTTTACTTTGTCATTAAACGGGGTATTCTCTTTCTCGATCAGCGCGAAAATAGAACTTACGATCTTCGACAAAACTGCAACGACTGCGAAAGCCAAGCCCATGATCAACATATAGCTTCCCCACATTACACTGCGCGGGTGGTCATTAAGTGCTTCCTGAATCGCGGGAATGTCTGATTCGATATTCTCAGGGACGATGCCGATATTAATATTAAACAATCTGGCCGATCCAATCCTGTCTGCACTGTCAATATAGCCCATATCCTCAGTCAACTGGATCCTTTCATCGAATTCCTTTCCTTCTGCCAGTATCATGATGCCTCCAATGACCGCAGCTACAAAACCAATCACGAAAAAGATGCACAGCACATTTGATACGATCTTTCCGGTATGACAGCTCTTCTTGATCTTGGCGATCTTTACATTCTCTTCATTCATAAATCCATACTCCTTACATTGTTAATCTATCACCTTCGAAGATGGCTTTACTATACGCTGCGAATTAATCTTTGTCAACAATAATTTAACGATAAACATTAAAAAATATTCGAAAAGCGTTGCGAAGAGTGTGACGCTGTCAGTCTGCTTCTGTCATGAGGCAACTATATAGTGAATGCTTGCCAGCTGTACGGCAGCATGTCGTTAGGCTGTTCGGCAAATGTATTGCAGATGTTCGGCTGTGCCATACAGTTGTCGTAACAAACAGGCTGTAAATACTCAAAAATGACATCATTTGTTCGGCACTGCTGAACAGTTGCAATGACAAACTGTCTGAAATCGGTTAAAAAACACATCAAATGTGCGGTACTACCATACAGTTGTCGTAACAATTATTTTAATGTTTGGTTTTCGAAGCGAAAATGGACATCGATAGGATATAAGAATGCAATTATATTTTGTCATTTACGGTTTGTTTTAAGATGAAATTGTAAATTTTGCTTCAAATGATATTTTTACCCCCTAAATTTGAGACTTTTTGCAAAAAGTTGAGACTGTATTTACGGGCAATTTTGTTCTAGAGGGTTCAAAATATTAATAAGAATATAAACACATACAGGAGATATACAATCATGGAAAGAATAATGCTCCCAATGAAAGTTCATGCAGTTAAACTTGAATACAGAAAAAGAATACTTGAGAGAATTCCACATGGCCATTTTTGCATCAGAAGAGGAAGGAAAACAGTTGTTATAACCCATGATCCGGAAAAACCTAAATATACTGCGAGACGACCGCGTTATCTCTGTGTTTCAACTAAACTCGGCAAGATCTATTCTGAAATTATCACCAATTATTTGAAGATCAAATCAGAATATGATTATTTGCTTAAAAGTTGGAATGACACATATAATTTTCCACCGCCAAGAGTTAATTTTCCTATAAAGCAGTATTTCGATCCTCACCTTATGAATAATGAATATTTCAACAATCAAACAGAACATAAGGGAAGATATATTCCGGAAAACCCGACATATAGTGAAGATGGAGATTTAAAGTCAAAGAATGAATTATTTGGTGTAGAACTCTTACATCAAATGGGAATTCCGTTTAAGTATGAGACTGAAGTCTATATTGAAGAAACTGACGAGATTATTAATCCCGACTATTTGATAAATTTCTATGAGATAGACAGATGTGCATATCTCGAAATTCTAGGTATGAATGATAAATGGGATTATTCCGTTAGAACATCTTCCAAGATAAATAGTTACTCAAAGGGAAAATATCGACCCGGAAGAGAAGTGATCTATGTGCTCTTATATGATAAATACAATTTTGACTGTGTCTACTTTGTGGAGCAGGTGTTGTCTGCATTTAACAGCCTTATACCTGATAGTGCATTGGAATGGAATGACAAATGGAGAGAAGATAAAATCTTATCTCCAACTGAAAGTTGCTGCACTAAAAAATAATATTGTATCCAACTGTTGAGTTCAGAAGACAACAATAACCAGTTTTGAAAGAAGAAAATGTACGGCAAATGTACTGCAAATGTGCGGCACTGCCGAACAGTTGCAATGACAAACCGTCTGAAATAGGTTAAAAATCACATCAAATGTTCGGCAGTGCCGTACAGTTGTCGTAACAAATCTGCAGAAAACAATAATAATCCGTTTTTAAAGGGCATTCTCTTACTTCCACGGCCTTGCCTTGCCGAGCCAGCCGTTTGCCTTCCAATAATTAAAATCTGTATATTCAGGGTTTTCTTTTCCAAGACGTGTCTGAAGTATGCGTACGGTATAGAATTTCGCCTTTGTCATCAGATTTGTGTGAGCCGGCTTGCTGTAGTCGATAGTGGCAAATTTGCGTGCCATAGAGGTGACGCTGTTAATCATTTGAGTGCGCTTTTTCCCGGAGAGTTTATCCCAGTCAATATCGCCCATCAGTTTGAAAGAGCGTTGGCGGATATAACTAATGCCCCACCAGGAGAGACTGTCTTTGATGTCTTTGGCAGTAGATCTTTCGCCGGAGCCGAGGCATTGTGTAATGATGACCGCGCGCTTTCCGAACATCTCTTTTGCAGGACGGTGCGGCATCCATCTGTAGCCGAAGTGATCGAGCATGGCCTTCATGGCGCCCGTTGTATGAAAAACATAAGCCGGGGATGTGAATACCAGAAGATCTGCTTCGAGCAGTGCTTTCTCTATAGCCATGACATACTTTGCGTCTTTGCAGAATTCAGGACTTTTGCGGAAACAGGCCGTGCATCCAGCGCAGAAGCCGGGACAGTCTTTTGGAAGATAGAATTCCGTTATCTCAGCAGTGTTTCTGAACGGCTCGAGGAATGCTTCCTTAAGCCTGTATGTGACTCCGTGTTTTTCAGTTCCGTTTATTACAGTTATCTTCATTTTGTATTCTCCGTTATAGCCGGCAGACCGCACGGCTTACCAAGGTCTAATATAATCAGCAGCTCACGCGGCCTTCCAAGGTCTGTTCTTATCAAGCCATCCCTGTTCCTGCCAGTATGTTCTTTCTTCTTCGCCGGCACCCATGCCTTTTTGCTGCATCATACGCATCATCGAGAACAGGAAGCGTGTCTTTATCCCTGCGTGAACCTTTGAAGTCTTGAGTTTTCCCGCAAGGGAAGCCATGTCTCTATTTATCTTCTTTTTAAGCTCGGGTTTTACCTGATCCCAATTAGCAGCCTGAATAGCCTTTCCGTAACTTTTAACATACGGAACGCCCCAGTATAGGAGAGTGTTAGTTACGTCTTTTACGGCTGATTTTGCGCCGGCACCTGCGGCTGTAGAGATAACAACTGCTTTTTTGGAGAACATGGATGCGCGTGGTTTGTGAGACATCCAATATGTGAAGGTGAGATCTATAAATGCCTTCATCGGAGCAGATGAACGCATGCAATAAGTCGGTGTTGTGAAGATCAGCAGGTCTGACTTTTCCAACATGTCCATAATGCGCTTTTTCTCTCCATAAAAAGGACACAGCGATTCATCCTTTATGCAGTTGCAGCATCCCGAACAGAAGTGATTGAGATCTCTTGGGAGGAAGAATTCGTGGACTTCGTTTTCTCCGAGGTTATCGACAAGTATCTTCCCGATATTATATGTGCTTCCTTTATGGTTCTGTCCGTTTATAACAGTAATTATCATCAGTTTTTCCTCCCGTAGATTCTGTCAAACTGTCTTATGTGGTCATCAAGTAATTTCAATGCTTCAGGCTCTCTTTCAGGTTCTCTGTCGCAGATTGTGAGAAGGTAGTAGATAGGAGCGTAGAAGTGCAGTGTCATTATCTGAACATTATCCGTCTTCAGGATGCCTGACGTTACCATGAATCCGAAGAGCATTCCCTGATATGAGAGCGGATCGTCAACATAAAGCCTTGAATAGACTTTTGCCAGCTCCTCATCATGGAACTGTTCGAGAGTTAACATCTTCCTGAACTTTCTGTTGTAGTCATCATGAAGGTAATAGAGGAAGAACTCGCGGCCGAGTTTTAACAGCTGATCTTCGGATAATTGTTTATAGATTCCGGCATCAACTGAAGCATCTGTTCCGTTAATGTTAAGTACCTTGGCCTGCTCGGTGAATCTTATGTTCATCTCGTCTATGATCGCATCGAAAATCGCTCTTTTGTTTTTGTAGTGCTTATAAAGTGAAGGTGCTTTTATTCCGACTTTTTCCGCGATGTCACCGACATAAACGTTGGCGTAGCCTTTCTCGGCAAAAAGCGTAAGCGCTTCATCAAGTATCCGCTGTTTTGTGTTCATAACTGACTCCTTTGGTTCTTCGTCATTGATGCCGTGTGCGAACTCTGTTATTGAATGGATCGGCATCCTCAGACTTTTTCGAAAATATAGGCTAATTCAAATTAGCCAAATTATAGCTAATCGGAATTAGCCTGTCAATAGTTTCAGGCGGACAGTTTTTTGAAGATGATATAATTAAACAGATTTGGCACTTGTTCATTTTGTGCCGGTGGAAGAAGGGAGTGATAGAAGATGAAGTGTCCATTTTGCGGAGAAGAAATGGAACATTGCTTTTTATATGCGAGCCAGAGGGTAGGCTTTCCGTGGTTTCCTGATAGCCAGCTTATTGATAAGGAATAAATCAATTTTCGCAAAGAGGCAGCAAGACGGATTATGGAACTGAGGACTAAGAGCAAACGGCCGGGAATAAAGAGCACTATTGATGTTTTCTATGACAAGACCATTGGGTTCTCGAAGTACATCAATGATTCAGCGACCTATAAAATGGTGCTGGTAAAAAGCGGCTCGTTTGTGGTTGAAGAGAATGGCGAATATAAGGTGATAACAGCACCTGTAGGAATGGCTGTAAACGAGAAGGCGGACTTTAAGGTCATATCTGAAAGCGGAGTTGAATCCAGCACCATTTATTTCAAGCCTTCGTTTATCAGAGAAGAATTCACTTTCGAAGCGATCAATTCCGGCAAATACGATAAGCTGTTAAATGCTGTGAAGAAAAGCAGACAGATGGATCCTGACGAGAGAATGATAACTGCGATCGAAGGAAATGTCGAGTTTGAGGATTCCTATGATGCATCAATATACCAGGATGCAATTCTGCTGCTTGAATTCAACTGGCACGAAAGAGATATAGTTTATTACACACTTACCAAACAGGAGTACGATGCAGTAAACAGAATGTTCGAGAGCGTTAAATATGATCTCGTCGAACAGCCTGATAATCTTTGAATCCTGCGCGTAAGATATTTCATTATTACACTGTTGTTTACGGCAACGGCAGACTTCTACAGAAACTTCAGACAGGATGAGATATATAAGGATCCGCTGGTGGCGAAGGTTGCAAGATACCTGTGGGAAAACCTCGGAGATGATATTACCCTGACGGGCATACTCAGGAAGTTTTCTGTAAACAAGAATACGCTCAACGAAGCATTTAATAATGAGATGTCAATGTCATGCATGGCTTACCTTGAACAGCTGAGAGTAAACCTTGCCAAGAAAATGCTTCAGTTCTCGGATTATTCCATAAGCGAGATAAGCAGCACTTGCGGATATAAGGATGTCAGTTATTTTTCTAAAGTATTTAAGAAACACACCGGACAGACCGCATCTGAATATCAAAAATATATGAAAGACCTGTGCTGATATCCTGAATTGAGAGCGGGAACAGGTATCATCGTCTTTTGCTGCAGTTTTTGAGAATTTGCGGTGTGAGTGTTAATCTTTGAAATATCGGTATAATGGACGGATAAATGCAGATTGCAAAAGGGGGAACAGGAAATGATTCTGTCGGATAAAACAATAATGAGAATGCTCGAAGAGAAAACGCTGAAGATCGAGCCACTTACAAAAGAGCAGATCCAGCCTGCAAGCGTTGATATACGGTTGGGACGCACTTTCAGCGTCGTGGATGATACTCCGTCAGGGATAATAACTCTCGAGAATGAGATCAAATACAAGACCATTACCGCTGATACTTATCTGATCATGCCGGGACAGTTCGTACTTGCTACCACGATGGAATATTTCGAGCTGCCCGATGATTTGACTGCGTTTGTGGAAGGCAGGAGTTCACTCGGCAGAATGGGTCTGTTCATCCAGAATGCCGGATGGGTCGATCCGGGATTCAAAGGTGAGATAACACTCGAACTCTATAACGCCAACAGATGTGCGATTGAGCTGAAGGCAGGAAGAAGAGTCGGACAGCTTGTTTTCGCAGAGATGGATGCCGCTGCGCTTAATCCTTATAACGGAAAGTACCAGGGCCAGACTGGTGCGACAGGCTCGAGGGTATATAAAGATAAAGAGAACAATGAGGGCTGAAACCTTCATTCCGGAGGATATATGGAAGGTATAGAAGAGGTATATGAGTTTTACAACAACGGTGCCGAGATAGGACGTCTGGAACGCGGTCTTGGTGTGGTTGAGTTTTACAGATCAAAAGAGATCATTGAGAAGTATCTTAATGGCAGTCTTAAGATATATGATGTCGGCGGCGGAGTCGGCAAATATGCTGAGTGGCTTGCAGGAAAAGGACACGATGTGACACTTATAGAACTTGCACCTGCTGCGGTGGATTATGCAAAAGAGCATATGACAGTCCATTATGAGGCAGAGGTGGGCGACGCGCGTAAGCTTGACAAGCCTGATAAGAGCAGCGATATGGTGCTTCTCATGGGACCGCTTTATCATCTCATGAGTAAGGAAGACAGAATGCTAGTTCTGTCGGAAGCGAACCGTGTGCTTAAGGATAACGGCATTCTGATAGCTGCAGGCATATCCAAATACAGTTCCGCCACCTGGGCTTTGTCGGTATATGGAACCGCAAATGTTTTCATAGATGATGATATCTATATGAACATGATCGAGCGCGAAATGTCATGCGGCGAACATATACGTCCCAAGGAATATCCGTTCTTCATTTCAAATGCATATTTCCACACCATTGACGGTCTTAGAGATGAGATAAAGAACTCCGGATTTGATGTGACAGAAAGTGTTGCTGTAGAAGGCTGTTCCTGGATCGCGCCGGATATCTATGGTAAGTGGCAAGATCCTGATAAGAGGGAAAGACTGCTCAAGATAATCAGAGCGTCCGATCATGACGAATCAATGATGGGTATCAGTCCACATTTTATGGTGATCGCGGAGAAGAAATAAGAGGGTAAGTCTATGATCATAAAACGTGCCGGTGAAGTTGATGACAGAATAGGTGATTTTATCCATAAGGAATTTGTTTTTTATGGTGAACAGAATAATGTTGTGCTGAACTATGATGAGTTCTGTTTTGTTGCTGAAGATGATGACGGAAATATAGTTGGAGTTATTACAGGCCGCGCTTACTACAACGAAGTCCATATAGGTGATCTTATAGTTGACAGGAACTGCCGAAGAAGCGGACTGGGAAGCAGACTTGTTGGTGCGGTTGAGGATGCGTACAAGGGCAAAGGATATTCGAAGATAACGCTTACGACCTTTGGATTTCAGGCACCGGATTTCTATAAGAAACTCGGGTATGAGATTGAGTTTATCCGCGAAGATGATGATACTAAACTCAGCAAGTATTTCCTGTCAAAGAGGTTGCCTGCATAAAAGAGGAAAGTATGAGAAATCCCTGGGAAGATATCAGACTAGATGATTATGAAAATCATATGAAGCTTGATTCCGTAATGCAGCTTCAGACCATGAATTCCATGATGAAGGAACAGTTCGAAGCTTATCCGGCTTCGACTGCGGTGGTGCTTGGTATTGCGGGAGGAAACGGACTGGAACATGTGTGCCGTGACAAGTATAAAACTGTTTACGGTGTTGATATCAATGAGGATTATCTGAAAACTGTGAGTGAACGTTTTCGGGATATGGGAGACGTAATAAAATGTCTTAAGATCGATCTGATCAATGAGGCAGACAGACTCCCGTGCGCAGATCTCGTGATAGCCAATCTTCTGATCGAATATATTGGTTATGATGCTTTCAGTAATGTTGTTCAGAAGATAGTGCCTTCATACGTCTCGTGCGCAATCCAGATAAACACAGATGAGAAACAGTGGGTGTCTGATTCACCTTATCTTCACGCTTTTGACAGGCTGGATGAAGTGCATCATCAGATGGATGGAAATAAACTGTCCGGTGTAATGTCCGGGATCGGATACACACTGATCTATCACAGCAGTGAGAAGCTTCCCAATGGCAAGGCACTGGAAAGGCTTGATTACCGCAGGATATGATCTTCGGGTCTGAGCGTACATTGCCGTTTTTCAAAGAACAAAACCCATTTGCTCTTACCCTCCAAATGTGAGACTATACAAGCAGAAAAATAAAAGAAAGAGTGTTATCTGTGAGCAAAGTAATCGTAGGAATGTCGGGCGGAGTTGACAGCGCTGTTGCAGCATATCTGCTGAAAGAACAGGGCTATGAAGTGATGGGCGTAACACTGCGCACATGGGGCTCTGATGAAGATGGCGACAGCAGGTGCTGCGAGATCGATGAGGCAAGGCGCATCTGTGAGATCCTCGGAATAAAATACCATCCGCATAACTGCACTTCACTGTTCAGACAGAATGTTGTGACGCCTTTTATAGATGCTTACCTTCAGGGTATGACACCAAATCCCTGCATTGAATGCAACAGGTATGTTAAGTGGGCAAAACTGATCGAACTTGCGGATATTTTCGAAGCTGAATATGTGGCTACCGGTCATTATGCTTATATAGAGAAAATGGCCAACGGCAGGTTTACGGTGCGCAAGGCGCTTCATACCGGAAAAGACCAGACATACATGCTCTACAAACTGACGCAGGAGCAGCTGTCACGCACACTTATGCCCCTCGGAAAATTCACTAAAGATGAGGTCCGTAAGATAGCAGAGGAAGCTGGTCTGCCCTGTGCGCATAAAGAGGAATCGCAGGAGATATGTTTTGTTACTGAAGGAAGGTATTCTGATTTTATCTGCGGGAATACTGACAGGCAGATCCCCCGTGAAGGGAATTTTGTCGATGAAGACGGAAATATCTTAGGCAGGCATAAAGGCATCTACCAGTACACGGTGGGCCAGCGTAAAGGATTGGGTATTGCGCTCGGTTATCCCGCATTTGTTACCAGGATCGATACAGTAAATAATACTGTTGTTTTGGGCACCGAAGATGCACTGATGTGTGATTCTTTCTTGTGCAGGGAAGTAAATTTTCTCAGCATTCCGGAGCCTTCGGAAGGTGAGAAGATCAGGTGTTTTGCCAAGGCTCGTTATCATCAGACGGAACGTCCTGCAACACTCGAGAAGCTTTCTGGCGATCAGGTTAGAGTTGCGCTGGATGAAGCGGTAAAAGGAGTGTCACCCGGACAGTCAGCGGTGTTCTATGATGAGAACGGATGCGTAGTCGGCGGCGGAGTGATAGTTAGAGATTAGGGAGATGTTGTTATGGATAAAGAAATAGTGGAATTTCTCATCAAAGCCAAACAGGCAACATATGCCGGAAAGGGTGCTGAAACAGCATCATCGAGAGTTAAGTCACACGACCTGATCTATAAAGATGGCCAGTATATGTATTACGATACTTATCTCGGAGGAGACAAATTTGCCGGAGAGGAAGCTCTTTGGATCTCTGAAGTTCCGTATTGGAGCATGAATTATGTTGGCAGGGTAACGGGGGATAACTTCAGCGGTGACTTCCTGAAAGAAGCGTTGCTCAGAGTGCCTGAGGATAAACCATTTCGCGGACCGGATAAATACACAAACGGTGATTATGAATATCTTTGCAGTATAGATGGAGACTTTGAGTGGTTCCAGGGCAGGGAAACGATCAGCTGTAAAGGTGAAGAGATCTATGAATGTTATTTTCATGGCGGGCTGATCAAGTAACCGGAAAGGTGTTTTGCGGATGCCAATATTCAAAAAGAAAAACCAAAATGAGTTCAGATTTGACCCTGAGACCCAGTATGCAGTCATAAGAAGTTCCATATGCACCGGAGAGAAAGTCGCCGGATTCAAGAATAAAAAAGACGGCCATTTTACTGAGGTCATGGTGATCAGGTCTTCTGAGGATGAGAACAGGTTCAAGGCCGCTTATAATATCGAGACTTTGCGCACAGAGTATTGAATTAGACCGGCAGATGATCGAATAATGTCTGCTGTGTCTTATCTTGCCACGGAATAGATTATTGCTTTACCGCCTTCACAAACAGGAAGTCGGGCTTGTGGTAAAGATCATAGTATTCAGGATACTTATGTACCAGTTCTTCGGTCGGATAAGGCTCAGTCATCTTAAGGATCCTGAATCCTGAATCAGCCAGGGTATTTACTATGGTTGAGAACATCCTGTGATATCTCTGTACGCCCTCGACAAACCATGTGGAATCATTTCTTTTTTCGACACAGTAATTTGCAATGTTCACATGGAGCTTTCTGCCGTTTTCATCGCGGGTCCATCTGTCACCGTTGCCTGAATAACAAGTGGCCAACGGGTGTTCCTGTGAGAAAAGAAAGATGCCTCCGTCACTTAAGAGCCGGTAAACATTCTTTACTACGCCGGTGAAATCCTCGACATAGTGTAAAGCAAGTGAACTGATTACCACGTCGAATTCTTCGTCAATGCTGTCCAGATCTTCCATCGGCATATTTATATATGTGATGTTGGGGTTACTGTTTTTGCTCATGGCTACAGCGAGCATATTCTCAGATATATCGATGCCTGTAACTTTTGAAGCCCCGAGATTCAGATAGTCGATGCAGCGTTCGCCTGTTCCGCATCCAAGATCAAGGATCCTCTTATCTTTAAGATCAGGCATTAGTGAAAAAAGTGTCGGGAGCTCGAAAAGGTTGTTTGCGTTTACTTCACGCTCGCGGAGTTTGCTGTATTCTTTGAAGAACACCTCATTGTCATAGATGTTTTGCTTTGCCATTTTTATCCTCCATATTTTCCCCAGTGTTTTTTGTCCTTGGTTGTCAGAACGTATTTAAACGGTTTTCAGATCTCACTGCGGTATGATGATGCCTCCAAAGTATTCGGGCTTTCCCTTTTTGTCATTCAATACGAAGCCGCGCGTAGTAAGGAGCACATATGTGCCGTCAGCTTTCCGGGCACGGTAGTAAACGGACTGAACCTCGGCCTCCTTGCATAATACGGCATCAACTGCTTTGCGGTATGCATCAACATCTTCAGGATGAATGTAATCCTGCCAGACACTTTCGGCGTGGTACATATATTCTGAATCAAGACCGAAATCTTTTACCAGAGCGAGTGACCATCTGGAGAAATCGTAACGCATGTCGTTAAGATATACATAACCTCCGCCGGCTATTGTACACATGGCGCCGAAAAAAGCATCTAGAAGGCGTTTCCTCTCGGCAGGGATCGGGTCCTTTATCTCCTTCATTTTCCTGAAATCCTCTATGAGCTTCGAGGATTTAAGTTTGTTTTTGTTCTTATACATTTTCTGGTCGGCCCGCTTGAAGACTGCTTCGAAGTCTTCATCTTTGCCGGGATGATAAATTGCCATTCCGCAGGCAACGACAGGTCCGGATCGGGTGACCCTGTTTGTCTCGGAAGTTTCTCTGAACTCTCTGATAAGTTTCTCGCGCTGCTTGTAATCGCTCCCGCTCAGAAGAACTACGAATTCATCTCCGCCGACCCTGAACACAGGACTGTGTTTGAAGATATCACATATCATCCTGCTCGCGCTCTGAAGTGCTTCATCTCCGTAACTGTGACCTCTTGTGTCGTTCATGCGCTTAAGGTCATTTAGATCACACATGACTATACCGAAAGGCGGAACTTCCTCTCCTGACTTTATCTTGTTGCTAATGGATTCTATCTGTTCTTTATAAGCATTCTTGTTGCGTATGCCCGTAAGATAATCGAGTCTTGCCATGAGTTCGGCGGACTGAAGATTCTTTTTCTGTTCTTCCTCTTTTCTGTATTCAGCCTCAACATTCCTGGCGCAGAAAACGATATGTTTTTTGTCTTCGCTCAGGAGCTCGATGTGACGTAGATGAGTTATTTCACCATCAACTACCAGTCTGTAAATGGCGGCATGGGATGAGTGCGCAGACAAATAATCGAGCATCATCTCTTTGTTCAGGAATTTCAGAGCCTGTTCAAGGTCATCCGGATGGACGCACTTTTTGGCACATTTGACCGCATCCTTGAAAAAGTCTTTGCCCTTTGACGGAAGTCCCATCTCTTTGAGTATGCCGATCGGGACAAATTCAATGTAGCTTCCTGTCTCGATATCGACGTAATATAGACCGTCAAAATGCGTTGACAGCGTGAGGGCTATCTGTTTGAAAACTTCCTGGTCTTTGATCATATATGGCCTCTTCAACAAAAGTCACTTGAATGGCGTGGAGTCAGCAATTACTCACGATTCTAAAGATGAAAGAGTTTGTTTTCAAGAGCAATGATAGTTTCTTTTGAGGCAGCTTATACTGATGGACTGTTTGCGGACTGGATAGACCGAAAACAGGTGAATAAAGGTTTTGAAAAAATCAGATATATGTGCCTAAATATGCAAATTCCGTAGGCTCCGCGTCCAGTTCACACAAAAGTGCAATAACTTCCTCGGAATAAACCGATGCTTCGAAATCCAGATAGAACATGAATTCAAAGTCTCTTCCTGCGATCGGACGTGATTCGATCTTGGTGAGGTTGAGTCCTAAAGATGAGAACTTTGCCAGAGTGTCAGCAAGCGCTCCGGGGGTATGGCCCAATGCGAGCATAACAGATGTTTTCGAGGCACCCGGAAAGATCATGAGTTCCTTGGTGATGCATATGAAGCGTGTATAGTTGTTGTCGGTGTTCTGAATGTCATCCCTGATCGCTTCAAGTCCGTAAAGCAGCTGGCAGTCTGCAGAGGAGATGGCGGCAACATCTTTGCGTCCTGAATCTGCAACATTCCTTGCTGCCACGGCAGTGTTCTCAACGATATTGACCTTGATATCAGGATGTTCTTTAAGGAACTTGCTGCACTGGCCTATTGCCTGGTTGTGTGAATACACTTCGCGGATATCTTCAAATCTCGCACCGTGATTTGCGAGAAGCTTGTGGCTGATCCTCAATTTGTAATCTCTTACGATATGGAAATTGTGTCCTACCATAAGGTCATAGACCTGTGTAACGGAACCGAATGAACTGTTCTCGATAGGGAGGATTCCAAATTTGCAAAGGCCGGATTCGACTGCCTGGAAAACGCCGTCGAATGTTCTGAAATACATGATGTTTGCGTGACGGAAGATCTTGTCTGTTGCAATCTGGGAGTAAGCGCCCTCAATACCCTGGCAGGCAACCATGGGTGACTTGGGAAATTCATTTGGAGTTGTCTCCAAAGCCTTGCGGATCTGATCGGCGAGCTCTGTGCGCGTTCCGTATTCGGTATTGCGGTAGGAATGACTCAGATTAAACATTGTGGAGAAGAGAACGCGCTCATAGTTATCGATAAGTGAATTTGAAGTCTCGAGTCCTGCCAGATAACTCCGCTCATAGCGTCTGCTCTTCAGGGCAATCTCTGACTTGCTTAAAGTCTCGTTGGCCGCCTTGCTGGCTTCCAGTCTTTCCGCGAAAAGTTCCTTGATCTGTTCGTCGATCTCTTCGATCCTTTTTCCTGCCTGTTTCTGTGTCATGGTTTTGTCCTCCGTCAAATTAAAAGCCCCGCAAGTCTTGTTCACTGCGGGGCTCTGATAATCGTAAATCAAGGTATATTTACATGCAGCGAACTAATTGCCCCTGTTCATAAAGGCAAAAAAGAAGTCACGCCATGTAAATGCAAAATCAGTCATGTGGCAATTATATACTATTGCCGGGGTTTGTAAACAGTTTTGTTGAAATCTGTTCGAAAATTACCCGCCGATTGTTTTTCGCCGATACCGGTCATCAATTCTGATAATGCAAACACAACCGCAATATGCCTGTAATAAAAAAATAAGATAAATGTGCTACAATCACTACCGATGAAACTCAAAGTGTTTACAGCTATTATCGTTTGCAAGGCAGTTAAAGCCCTTGCCGGACTTTTCGGGCGTGGTTCAAGCCTGCCCGGTGAATATGCTCTGAAGATATGTCCCGATATTCTGGCGCATCTGAAGCTTCCCGGATTATCGATTGCTGTTACAGGTTCCAACGGCAAGACATCCACAGTCGAGATGATCGCCCATGTTCTCAAGAGCAGCGGAATCAAGGTCGCATACAACAAAGAGGGTTCCAATCAGATAGAAGGTATTACGACTCTGCTCGTTGGAGCATCGACTCTGGGCGGAAGAGTAGAGAGCGATGTTGTTCTGATGGAGGTCGATGAAAGATATGCCAGAAAGATCTTCAAATTTTTCCATCCCGATTATTTTGTGATCAATAACTTATACAGGGACCAGCTTACCAGGAACGGTAATCCCGAATGGATCAAGAGCCTTATCTGCAAAGCTATCTATGAGGAAACAACACTGATCCTGAACGCGGATGATCCTCTGGTTGCCAGCATCGGTAATGAGAGGGAAGGGACTGTTTATTTCGGAGCAGACCACCTCCCGACCGACACAAAGAACAACGAGGGAATATATAACGACGGAAAATACTGCCCGGTTTGCAAAGGACCGATGGAATATGAGTATTACCATTACAATCACATTGGCAAGTTTAAATGCCCGTACTGCGGATTTGAAAGACATGATACGGATCATGCTCTGACCGGGACCGGCGAGAAGGATGGCAAAGCATGGATCACCATCGACGGTAAGTATGATATCCCGGTATTCTTTACCGGAATATATCACTCCTACAATATCCTTGCTGCATATACCGCAGCGGTCACTGCAGGTGTTGAACCCTCAAAGGCCGCTGAAGCGCTTGCGGGATATGTCCTGAGATCCGGACGCATCACGGATTTTTCACTGGGAAATGTTCAGGGAAGGCTTCTTCTTTCGAAGCACGAGAATTCAGTATCGTATGACCGTTCCATTGATGTTGTCGTAAGAGACAGCCGCAAAAAGAGTGTCATGATAATCGTCGATGCTATCAGCAGGAAGTACTATACCTCGGATTCCAGTTGGCTTTGGGATATTAATTTTGAGAGATTTAGGGATGCAAACATCGAAGAGATAATCCTGGCTGGACAGTACTGCGATGACCTTGCAATAAGGTTCGAACTTGCGGGAATCGACGGCTCGAAGGTGGAGGTTTTCGATCAGGTGGCAAAAGCGGCAGAATACTGCAGGCAGAACCTTGATTCATTTCTCTATGTAATAACCTGCTTCTCCGACAAAGATAAGATCCTCTCGATCGTGACAAGGAGGGAACTTGAATGAATGTAAGGATTCTTCATTTGTATCCCGATTATATGAATCTCTACGGTGAGAATGGCAATGTCAGGATCCTGGAGCGCAGGCTCAGAGATCAGGGCTTTGATGTTGAGATTACAGGCGGCACGGTAACTGATTCGAGGATCAGGATCACCGATGTCGATTTTGTATATATGGGTTCAGGCTATGAGTACAACAGGGATATGGCAGCCGATCACCTGAAACGGTCTGTTGAGGAACTGAACGGGTCTATCAATGCCGGCGTTCCAATGCTCTTTACGGGCAACAGCTACGATATTCTCGGAAAAGGTATCACGACATCTGATTTTGAGTTTATCGAAGGCTTGGGAATCTTTGAATACACTTTCAAAGAACAGGCCAGGAAACGCTATACAGGCGATGTGATCCTGAGAGATCCTGTTACTGATGACCGCTATGTGGGTTTTGTCAACAGGGCAGGAGTTCCCGAGCGTGTCGATGACTTTGTGTTTGATGTTGTTAAGGCCATAGGTGAAGTTCCCTTTAAGAAGGATGGTATCAGGAAAAATAATCTTCTCGGGATCAGTCTGATAGGTCCTGTGCTGGTCAAGAATCCCAAACTCGCTGATTCGTTTGTCAGGACAATTTGCGAGCGCAAAGGCGTTGAATTCAAAAAGATCAAGTATCCCCATTCCGTAAAGAGTTTTAATAAGACTCTCAAGGCTTTAAGCGAATTTGAAGTAAAAGAATAATTCAAATTTTTGTGATATACTAGCAAATCGGGAGGGATAGTATGGCTGACACGATTAAATGCCCGAATTGCGGATCAAATCTTACACTTAATGCTGATACAGGTTTGCTTGACTGCCCAAACTGCGGTTCATCTTTTGAACCTCAAAAACTGGCAGTAACCGTTGACGAACTTGAAGCCAAAAAGCCGGAACCGGCTTCACAGGCACAACAGCAGACACAGACACAACAGACACAGGCAGAGGCACAGCCTCAGGAAGCACCCGAGCAGACGGAATTTGTGTGCAACTCCTGCGGTGCCAAGCTTGTTACGGACTCTCATACTGCAGCGACTTTCTGCACATTCTGCGGATCACCGGCGCTTGTGGGAAAGAGACTTACTGAAGTTTTCCAGCCTCAGTACATGATACCTTTCAAGTATTCAAGAGCATCTGCCGAAGCTGCCTTTATCAAATGGGCAGGCAAAGGCAAATGGACACCATTTGGATTTGTATCCAAGAAGAATGTTCAGAAGATGACAGGTCTTTATGTTCCTTTCTGGCTTTTTAATATCAATGCAACGATAGATGCACACGGAACGGGTGATAAGATCAGTTACAGAGGTGATGACGAGGTCATCGAGACATTCTCATTTGACCGTTATGCCAAACTCAGCTGGACCCATGTTCCGCTTGACGGTGAGACCAGGATTGATGACGCACTGATGGAAGCTATCGAGCCGTTCGATTTTGACGGACTTAT
Source organism: Saccharofermentans sp. (assembly GCA_024683485.1). Classification (GTDB taxonomy): domain Bacteria; phylum Bacillota; class Clostridia; order Saccharofermentanales; family Saccharofermentanaceae; genus Saccharofermentans. The sequence continues at coordinate 38,517 of JAIKYD010000027.1, forward strand.
TCCATATGACTACAGATATCTTCCCGGATTCTATGCCGACAGATATGACCAGTCTCCGCAGGATCTTGCCGGCCGTGCCACAAAGCGCGGAATGGACGGTATCGATAAGGCGCTTAAAGGTTCTTTGAAGGGTACGTTCGACAGATTCAACATTAAGCAGAACCTGAGTAAGATCGATACTATGGAAGCAAACTATGCATTGCTTCCAGTATGGTTCCTTTCATATAAATACCGCAATAAGTTTTACTACTTTGCAATGAATGGACAGACGGGCGAAGTTGCCGGAACGGTACCGGTAAGCCCTGTTAAGAAGATGATGTTCTTCTTTATCGTACTTGGCATTCTGGCCGTTATAACAAGATTCGTCTTGGGCCTTATCATGAGGGGGTTCTGGGGATGAGCGAAAATGTTGATATCAATGAGATGAATCAGAAACTTGAGAAGAGCCCCAAGCTCTCGGTCTTATCCGAACTTAACGGTGCTTCGGTTGGTGTTGGCATTGGACTTCTTTTCATAATAATCGCAAGTATTGTGTTCTATGTATTCATGAACCTGTCTCCTGCCAAGACCGTCAAAGTCATTGACGATGCAAATCTTTTCACAAAAGAGGAACTTGATGATATTACAGATGCAGCAAAAAAACTTTCCAAAGAGAAAGACATCAGCGTAATAATCGTCACTACAGATGACAAGGGCAAAAAGTACTCCAACTCTGATGCGGACGAGAAGAGATTTGCTGAAGATTTTTATATGGATCATGTAAAGACAGTTCCGCTTCAGAATAACTCCGGTGTATGTATCCTGATCGATGTTACACTTGATTATCAGGGCGGAAGGTTCTTCTGGCTTTATACATACGGAACAGCTCATTTCGCAGTTGATGACGATGATTGCTACAGTCTGTTCAGGAAATATTTCTCACAGTTGGGCAGCGGCGAGTACGGTACTGCGGTTCTGGGAATCACCAAGGATCTTAAGCAGTTCTCGTATCAGAACTATGGAGCGATCGTATTCTTCACGATAATCATTCCTATTGGTTTGGCGTTAGTTGTAACCGCACTTGCAACACCGAGAAGAAGACTCGACAGGATGCCTGCGATTAGCACATATTCTATTCCGGGCAGTAATGTTGTTGAGAAGAGTGATGTTTTCAAGAGCAAAAAAGTTATACATCACACATCGTCGAGCGGTGGCGGCGGATTCTCCGGCGGTGGCGGAGGTGGTTTCTCCGGCGGCGGAGGAGGCGGGTTCTCCGGTGGCGGAGGCGGACGTTTCTGATCGATCAGGCTGTCTCAGAGTTTTTGAGGCAGTCTTTTTTGTGGCATATTTTCGGGAAGTGGCGGCAGACGCGTCTGATGTGTTAAAATATCGCGGATTTTCAAATAAGGATAATAGTGAAGGGATACTATGCTCAGCATCGTCGTGCCTGCCTATAACGAAGGCGAACACATCTACGATAATCTAATGACCATCGACCGGGCGATCAAGTCTTTTACGCAGGACTATGAGATTATTGCGGTCAACGACGGCAGCAGTGACAACACCGGAGCCGAGGTCAGACGTGCGGCTGCTGATAATCCGAGTATTAAGGATTTTGGTTATGATGTTAACCGCGGCAAAGGCGGTGCAGTCTCCTGGGGTGCGGTAAACAGCAAGGGCGATATAGTCGGCTTTATTGATGCCGACCTTGATCTTTCACCCGACCTTATCAGCGGCTACTATGCTGAGATGAATATCGAGAATGCCGACATCGTTATTGGCTCTAAGATGCATAAGGATTCAAAGCTTGAATACCCGTTTGCCAGAAAAGTCTTTTCTTTCTGCTATTTCATTATGCTTAAAGTGCTGTTCGGTCTAAAGTGCCACGACACTCAGACCGGTCTGAAACTTTATAAAGGTTCGCTTATCAGGGAGATCGCTCCATTAAGGCGTATTGATGGATATGCTTTTGATATCGAGCTCCTGGCTCTTGCTTCGAGGAAAAAGGCCAAGCTTACCGAGATGCCTGTTGAACTGAACTACACCAGAGGCCAGTCTTTTGGAAGGATCAGGTTCAGGGATGTCTGGAAGATGTTTACGGATACCTGGAAGATCTGGTGGAATCTGAGGATCAGGAAAAATTACTTCAGGTGACGTGTTGTGCGGCGTGTTATGGTCTGCACTTAAAATTGCCACACTTTTCGGGATTATTTATGCAATAACACCTTGTTTTGTCGGAGTTAAAAACGGGGGTGTTCTGTTATACTTTGCGAGGTGCAAATATTCGCTTTGATAATATCAAAGCATAAGAGGTAGAGATTGGCATTAAGTTTAGCAAAACGCATTACGGAATATAAACTTGCAAAGGAACTGTTCGTCCGCGGTAAAGAGATAATCATCAGCCGTGAAGTTCAGGAGATGAAGAAATATACACAGCATGGAAGGACTACTGTTTTCGAGCACTGCGTGGCAGTTGCGAAATACAGTCTTCTAATAGCCTATTACCTTGAAAGAGTACTTAGTATCAGTATCGATAAGGACAGCCTGGTTAGAGGCGCGCTCCTTCACGACTATTTCCTTTATGACTGGCATATCAAGGGACATGCCCAGGGACTTCACGGATTTACTCATCCTTCTGTAGCCATGAGGAATGCTGTCAGGGATTTTGACCTCAACAGGATCGAGAAGGACGTTATCGTCAAGCACATGTTTCCGCTTACGCCTTTTCCGCCCAGGTACCTTGAGAGTTATATCGTAAGCGTTGCCGACAAGTGGTGTGCAACTGCTGAAACGTTTAAGATCGATATCTCTTCTTATCTGATTTCCCGTATCAACTACAGCATTGAAATTGCCAACATTGACAGTTCAATCTGCCCCGTAGTGCTTTTCGCTGAATCTTAAGCTATAATCCTCTCATGAGGGTTGAGAATCTCACAACATTGATCTACATTACCAGAGGCAGTGAATGCCTCTTTATTCGCAAGACCCGGAAAGGTGACATGAACCTCGACAAGTATCTTGGTATCGGTGGTCACTTTGAAGCGGATGAATCACCTGAAGAATGTGTTTTAAGAGAACTCCGGGAAGAGTCATCGATAACGGCGGATTCCCTGATGGATTTCAGATACAGGGGACTGATCACGTTCGTTTCATCAGAATATCCTACTGAGTATATGCATGTTTTCACGGCTTCTGTTCCGGAGGATTATAAACTGCCGGAGCGAGGCTGCGATGAGGGCGAACTATGCTGGGTCCCTCTGTCAGATGTCTGGAATCTCCCAATCTGGGAAGGTGACAGGATCATGTTTGATCATCTCTTCGGTGATATGAAAGATTCCGGTATATTCATCATGAAGTTCTGTTACGAAGGAGACAGGCTCGCATCTCACGTTGAGAAGACCTGGTGAGTGTCAACATACGGAGTCAGTCCGGGAAAAACTCAGAAAGGGTAGTCCTCATCAAGATTGGTGATAAATCTGTGTCCTTCAAAATCATCCCGTTTCTTCTCGAAAAGCGACCTTAAGATTCCGGCAGCTTCATAAGATGACAATGGTGCGGGATTATCAGGTCTGCCGTCTGTTCTTATCCAGCCGGGATGCACGCAGAAGATGTTTACTTTTCTGTTTTCTTTGAAGGTGTTGTACAGGTTCATCGTGGCCATATTCATTGCAGCTTTTGCCATGCCATAATCTATCATGTTTGTCCGGTAGCATTTGGAAATACTTCCAGCTTCTGATGAAATATTCATTATGAGTGCAGTTTCAGGACTGTTAAGAAGCATAGGATAAAACGCCTTGATGACCCTCATAGCACCTACGGCTGTTATGTCAACAGTTCTTGCAATAAGATCAAGGTCAGCATCGAAGAAATTCTTATCACAGTCAGGTGAAACATTCACTGCGTTATTGATCAGAAGGTCGAGATGATCCATTTTACTCCTGAGTTCTTCTGCGGCTGCATTAACTGAATCCGTGTTGCTTATATCCATTGTGAGAATTACAAGTTTGCTGCTGTATTGTTCCTTCAGAACTTCAAGTTCGGGGCATGGTTTTCTAATGGTTGCTGTAACAGTATCACCCGCCTCAAGATATCTGAGCACCAGATTGAATCCGAGACCTGCGGTTTTGCCGGTACCTGTTATTAATACATTCTGAAACATTTTAAGACCTCCTTTTTCGTTAGTCACTATAACTGATCTTGTATATCATATCCATAATTCCTATTGATTTCGAATGTTATAATATCTGTGTTGATTCCGCTATAAGGCAGTGTTGATATATGAAGAACAAAAAGGCCGAGGAAAGGATAGTCCGTATGGAGGAACTCTATGACAGAGTTTCCAAACTGTTGGCTGAGCTTGAAAATGACCTTTCTGAATTTGAGAATATCCAGTCTGATATCCAAATACTTGAGTCATACTATACCGGCAAAGATTGGAGAAATGATCTTAAGCTTGACGAAGATGGAAAACTGCCCCAAGACCTCAAGAGAGGCGTTTTGTCGGAGGACGGAATCTATGATCTGCTTGGGAAAAACAAGGAAATGCTTGAACGGCTAAACATGAAACAAAAGCCATAAACCCCATATAATACGGGCGTTGTAACAATGTTACAGTGCTTATGAAGGATCGAAATGGCAATAATATGGTTATTTAAATGGAGGTTCATTTATGAAGATCTATGATATCTCACAGGAAGTATTTGGATGCGCGGTTTATCCCGGTGATCCTTCCCCGGAGAGGATCGAAATGCTTAAGATCAAAGACGGTGCAGTCTGCAATCTGACCGCTCTGAAAATGTGTGCACATAACGGAACCCATGTTGATGCACCTTATCATTTTGTTGATGGCGGAAAGACTATCGATCAGGTGGACCTGAAGAGATTCACGGGTTATGCATATGTCGCATCTCATGAAGGTGATCTTACTGCGGAGGATGCTGAAGCAATCATCAAAGATGCCAGGGAAGCAGCTAAGTATTTTAAAGCTGATGATTGTGACTGCTATAACAGAATTCTGGTTAAAGGAGATGCAACAGTAACTGAAGAGGCGGCAAAAGTCTTTGCGGATAATCAGATCCTTTTATTTGGAAACGAATCACAGACAGTCGGTCCACTTGAAGCACCGATGGCAGTTCACCTGATAATGCTGGGTGCGGAGATAGTTCTTCTTGAAGGTATCAGACTGAGTGAAGTTATGGACGGAGTGTATTTTCTGAATTCGGCACCGGTTAATCTGGGCGGTGCGGACGGAGCTCCCTGCAGGGCTCTTCTTATGGAATTCTGACAGGGGAGATGATGATTTATGACAGATTATGAGATTACAGACTACATAACACCTGAAGAATATATGGAGATGCGCCGCAGTGTCGGCTGGAGTGAGTTTCCGCTCGAAGAGGCTGAGAAAGGACTGAAGAACTCTTTTATCATTGCATGTTTTCGAGTTGACGGAAAACCTGTGGGAATAGGAAGGGCTATATCCGACTGCGGTTATGTTGTATATATTGCTGACGTTATTGTGGTACCTGAATACCAGGGGAACGGTCTTGGCAGAATGATAATGAGTACTCTTCTCGGTAAGATCAAGGAATCAATGAAGCCAGGTTACAGGGTAATGATCAGTCTTCTGGCTGCTAAAGGCAAAGAGGGTTTCTACAAAAAGTTCGGATTTGTTGACAGACCTGATGAAAATTTCGGGTGCGGTATGCATCAATGGCTTGAAGGCAATGAATAAACGAATATGAATAAGGTTAACTTTCGATATACAAGGCTTGGAACTGTGGAAACCAATTAAAATGATAGTACAATAATTAAAAGCGTTTTATATTCTAAAGGTGGATATATGGACTACAGAAATCTCTTGGAAAGTTTCAGTGGTGTGGCAGCGGTACTTGCTGTCAATATCAAGATTGAACATGGTGATGAGAGATATACCATTGTAGACGGCAACGATGCTTACAAGAGGACCGTTGTTAAATCCATTGAAGATTTTGAGACAAATGTGCCATACACGAAGTACATTATGCAGTCCTCAAATTTTGAGGCTTTATGCGACACTTGTGTAAACACGGGCAAGCCGGTTCATACATATTTTGATATCGAGTTGTACAATGCGTGGATGGAGGTATTCTATATGCCTCTTAAATCCGACGACCCCGATGTGAAGCTGATATTCTTCTCTTATGAGATGAATCCAAAGGCCGATGTGGATAAACTTGCCGACATATCCTCCGAGACGGCGACCAACGTTATCAAGACATGCTTAAAGCTTAGAGAGACTGCTGATTTCCGTGAGTCGATGAAGGCTGTCATTAAGGATATCCGCCAGCAGTTCGGCTCGCAGAGATGCAGTGTTCTGCTTACCGATTATGAGAAGAGAGAGTATTCTCTACTGTGTGAGGATTAAGATCCTGATGATCCGTCACAGATGCCGATGGAATCTTTCCTTACAGAAGAGTTCTATGCAGTTATCGAGACCTGGCCCAGACTGATCAACAAGAGCATTTGCTTTGTTATTACGTGTGACAGGGATATGGATGAAGCCTATAAGATCGCTCCTGAGTGGATCGACTCGCTTAGGTATGCCGGAGTCAAAAGTCTTGTAATCTATCCTCTCAGATCAGACAACAAGACTATCGGATATATCTGGGCAGGCAATTTCCCGACTGAGAAGACTCTCATGATCAAGGAGATGCTAGGACTTACTTCATTCATTCTTTCTGCTGAAGTTGCTAATGACCAGAACGTCCGTAAGATGAAGATTATGAGTTCCACAGATCTTCTTACCGGTGTTTATAACCGTAATGCCATGAACAACAGGATCAGTGAGGATGTCAGCGGTATAAATCTAATAAGGAAGCCGTTCGGTGTATTCTTCATCGATGTTAACGGTCTTAAGACTATCAATGATACACAGGGTCACCTTGCAGGCGACAATCTGCTCAAGGATGTTGCAGCAACACTCAAAGAGCTTAAAGGAAAGAATATCGAGATATACCGCGTAGGCGGCGATGAATTCCTGATCATTACTCCAGGCATGTCTCCCGCTGAATTCCTCAAATTGGAGAAGGAATTCATGAATAACTGCGAGCGTCCCAACAGAGCTCATTTTGCAGTTGGTTCATGCCACAGCGATGAACATGATGATATCCGCAAAGCAATGCAGAAAGCGGATTCCAGGATGTACGAGGTCAAAGAGAAATATTACTCGAGACATCCCGAGTATGAGTGGCATAACAAGCTTGTATAACTTACCCGTAAAATCAAGATGATTATCCTTATACGCGGAACTTTTCCATGCGGATAAGATGTTCTTCATCCGGTTCTGTTATCCCGTTCTTGTAGTTATATCCCATCTTGAGATAGAAGGGGACACCTGTAATAGAAGCAGGTATCTCGATACGTCTTGCCCGTATGAAGAATTCATCTTTCTCGAGTGTGTTGATTATGAAATGACCGACACCCATATGCTGATATTCAGGCAGCACGAAAATCGTGAACAGACTGCTCTCATCTTCCTTGCCCCAGTAAGGACCGATGGCACCGCAACCTATGATCGAACCTCCAAGTTCGACGACATAGAAATGTGTCCATGAAGCGCGCTCAAGGACGTGTTCCGGAGTCTCGGTCTCTATCAGTTTATCCATCAATTCCTTTGGATAATCCTTGGTGTTCGAGATGATGATCGTTCTTCTTATAAGTTGGGAAACAGCCTCAGCATCACGTTTCTCTAAGCGTCTGGCGGAAAGCCTGCGGTCCTGTTGTTCATGCACTGGTGCTGCAACAACCTGAGCGGGCACAGGAGTTGTAACAACCTGTGGTTGTTGAACAGCCTGTTGCTGAGGAACTGTCTGCGGCAGTGAAGCTGTCTGTGGAGCGGTTTCCGTAGAAACTTTGGATATTCTTAACTCATATTCTTCTTTAGGCATCGGTTTGGCGTAGTAATATCCCTGGATCATACTGCAGCCTTCCGCAGCCAGGAAATCAACCTGTTCCTGATCTTCGACGCCTTCTGCAACAGTTGTCATGTTAAGTTTTTTCGCAAGCTGAAGAGCCTCGGATACAACGATCTCGGTTCTTTCATTATCCTTGTCACCTCTGAAGAAACCGGCATCGAGCTTTAAGATATCAAGAGGCATATCCTTAAGTGAATTGAGTGAGGAATAGCCGGAACCGAAGTCATCCATGGAGACGAGGAAACCATATTCCTTGAGTTTTGTGATTGTCGTGAGCATCAATTTCTTATCATCGAAGAAAGCGCTTTCGGTAAGTTCGATCTCGATGAGGTCGTGCGGTGCACCTTCCTTGTCAACCATATCTCTGATCTGCTCTGCGAGGTTCGTCTCGCCGAAATGTGCACGAGAGATGTTAACTGATACAGGTACGCATTTCCTGCCTTCATCAAGCCACTTCTTTTGGTCTCTGGCAACATGCGTGACCATATAATGATCGATCTCGGTTATAAAACCGCTGTTCTCGAATATAGGAATGAATCTGCCCGGTGCGACAAACCCCAGATCTTCAGAGACCCATCTGATCAGAGCTTCGGCGCCCATCAGTTCATTAGTGCGCGGATCATACTTGGGCTGGTAATAGACCTTGAATTCTTCTTTCTCAACAGCTTCTCTTTGTCTCTCGGTAACGGTATCGATCCACTTCTCGTCTTCAACGAGCTTGCTGTCAAAGAACGCAATACCTGTATCGTCAGTACCTTCTAAAGTCATGCGGGCAGTGGATGCATTATTGTAGAGCAGATCGATGTCAGCCTTTTTCTTTATTTTGGGATCGATCATGCAAACGCCTGCCTGGAACTTGAAGTCGTGGTCACCGCCAATGGATTCAAGGCTCTTGATGATCCTTTCAAGTCTTGATCTTGCCTCATCCTCATCGGCAGCTTTCATCAGGATAGGGAAATTGGAGATAGTGCTGTGCGCACAGATCTCGTTTTTATCAAGGAAGATACAGATAGTCTTCCAGATATTCTTCAGAGTCTGTTCTCCAAGGTCAACAGAATGGCAAAGAACGAAATTCCTGTATCTGACAAATGAAAGGCTTACGATAGCATACTGCGTGCTGCCTCTTCTTTTCTTCAGGATCTCCTTGCTCTTCAAAGCAAACCAGAACCAGTTGCGGTTACCGGTTATATTGTCCTTGAAGACTATCTTTCTCATATTTCTGTTGTTCTTATGAGTTCTTATTATGCTCGAAATGATAACGATAAAGATAATAAAGACAAGGACATAAGCTATACCGAAATACAGCGCAAAGTAACCGATATCATTCTGCGACATATCCAGATAGGTCTTAAATGCAATTATCTCAGTATTGTTCTTTACATAAAAAGCAGTCCAGTATGGAATCGAATATGTAGTCTTTTGCTCAAGCAGCTTTACGAAGAATTCCCTGGGCGCATGGAAAAGGATCTCAAACAGATCAGGTTTTATCGAGTTCTCATTAACGATAATGAGAGTGCCCTTCTTATCCGGATAGAAAACAGCCCCGTCATCTTCTTCCTCATCCTTCATTATCTTGATCGAGATCTTCGAATCGCTGTCAGATTCTTTATTGCTTAACACGATCGAATTATCACAGTTTGAATGGAGAATACTATATGAAGTATCGAAGATTATGCATTCGTGGCTGGCATTGCTGTAATACTGCAGCATCTGATCAACATTGTCTTCAGATGTCCGTTCATAAACATCTGCCATGCGCCTGGTGTTCTCAGTCTCGGTCTTCGCCTTAAGATTAGATGTGTATTCAGCAAGTGCCTCAACTGAAAGTGAGATGAGTGAAATGCAGATTAAGAAAACGAACGTGTAGAAGATCAGCGGAATTGCGATCCAGTTCTTTGGAAGCTTGTATCTTTGATCTCTTTTTGCCATATTAACTATCCATCCCTGATAAATATGCCTGGATTATATCACTCGGAAAAAGCGAAAAAACTGATGGTGCATATAATTAAGAAAGATTTAAGAATGACTGATAAGAATGACTGAAACAGAGATATTTTTCCGGAACAGATCAGGAATTCTTCGCTTTCATCTTCTCGCATTCAGGACAGGTTGACATCGGAGTTAATGACAGAACTGATTCCTTCTTGTATCCGCACTTAGAACATATAAAAACATATTTTGAGAAAACACCGCCCATTGAGGTGCTGACGAGCCATGTGCCCTCAGAATCATCTTTCTCCTGGGGCTGTCCATCAGGAGTATTATTCTCATTGTGATTGAAAACGCTTAGTACGCCGGGAATCCCTGCAGTTTCCTCACCAAACCAGGTTCTGGGCTTGGGTTCTTCAAATGTGCATCCGGTTCTATAGAAAGGACATGCATAACAACTGTCCATATTAATACAAAGCCTGTAAATGCCTTTCAGTAACTGATCTACCCGTTGATCATTGTTGTCATTACTCATTGGCTATACTCCTTAACAACAAATAAGCCGAATGATTCACCAATATGGGAATGTTATTCAAGTTGTAATGTTTTCGGGCTTTTCAACCGTTTTTACACTGTGATTATATCACGCTGGGGTAAATAGTATCAACGGCACAGGCATATAAGATCAGGAATACTTTAAATAATTTTCAAGCGTGATAGTATTAAGATAATGATGTAAGAGGGAGGTAGCCGTTTATGATTCTCGGAATAGAGATTGAGAACTTCGATGTTTTCGACAGTGACAAAGCGGGGATCCTGATCGATGCTTATATGCAGGTCAGAGACGGGAACGGTTCATATAACAGCCTTCGTGGTCTCAATGCTTTTATCGGGCGCAATAATACGGGAAAGACATCTTTTATGGGGTGTATGGCTTTCCTTAAAGACTGTATTACTCAAGGATGTGCGGTTGCATCCATAAGTTACGGCAGACCCGGATTTGCGAACATGACACCTGACATATCCAGTCCTTCTGTATTCAGAGTGTTCTTCAAACTTGAGGACAAAAAGACCGGGGAGCCAAAGTTCATCCAGTATGAACTCGGAATAGTTACGAGCAGGTATATGAGCCCTGTGATAGATGAGGAAAGAGTAATCCTTATTACTGAAACTGACGGAATAAAAAAGCCTCTTACCATTCTTGATATGAAGGGCGGGGAAGGCTCGATAATAAATCTTGAAGATTGTCCGGACAAGGCAATGATAGGAGTTGAGGACGAGCATCTTACTGCACTGAGCCTTTATGGAAAGATAACGGGATACAGGGATTTTGTTCTTCTTTATAAGGAGATATCCACATGGTTCTTCTGCAGTTTTTCTTCAGAGGAACAGAGTTCGTATTTCTATGAGGGCGGTGCCCCGGGCGGTCATAAGCATCTTAACAGCACAGGTTCAAATGTAGGAAATGTCCTTGAATACCTGAAGATGAAAGACGAGGAAGAATATGAGCGTATCGTTACGGAGATCAAGGATAAGATCCCGGCGATGAAGCGCAAGAAGAATCTTCCTCTGGCTCTTAAGGAGAGCCCTGACAAACTGTTTTTGTATCTTCTCCTGCTCCGTGATGTGAATCCGCGTTCAACGATCTTTATCGAGACACCGGATAAGGATCTCTATCATGATATGGTTGATGTCCTTAGCGATGAGATGCGTGATTACACGATGAAGAATCATTATTGCCAGATCATATTTTCGACGCACAATCCGTACATTATCGAATCACTGTCTCCGAAGGAGATATGGATATTCGAGAGATCATTTGAGCAGGATAACGGCGATGTCAGCATACGCTGCGCAGGTGAGGATCCACTCGTTGTGGAGATGTTCCATCAGGGTGTCGGAATGGGTGCCATCTGGTATGGCGGACACCTTGATTCAAGACCTGAAGAAGGAGACTGAGAACTGGATCCATGCTGATCGAGATATTGTCAGAAGATAAGTCCGGAGCTGTTGTTGTACAGCGTCTTGCGGAAAGAATAGCAGAGAGTGAAGGCGTTGACGTTGAAGTTAACGTTCATCCACACAGGGGTTGCGGAAGTCTCCCCAAGGACCTGACGGCTATGCCGCCGAAGTTTGCAAGTTCGCTTCTTGATCTGCTTCCCGCAAAACTCAGAGCATATAATAAGGTATATGGCGGCAGGGATATGATCCTGATAATAGCAATGGATTCGGATTCAAATGACCCGCAGGTCATAAGGCAGGAGATATATTCATGTGCATCAAGATTTGCGCCTGACATAAGAAGTGTTGTCGGTCTGAGCACTGAAGAGATCGAGGCATGGATGCTTGGAGATAAAGCAGCACTTTACAATGCATATCCGGACTTAAGGAAAGATGTTATCGATTCCTATGAGCAGGATTCCGTATGTGGAACCTGGGAAGTCCTTTGCAGGGCTATCAGTGAGAATGCTGAGGAACTGATAGAGATCGGATATCCTGCAATAGGTCATTACAAGGCTTTATGGGCAGAGAATATCTCGAGATATATGCTCCCGCAGAAAAATGAATCTCCCAGTTTCAATACCTTCAGGATGGCACTTGTTACTGCGCTTAAGAATCCTGTTCCGATCTACCGCAAGCGTGACTTCTGATGGCAAGACACATCTACGTTCATAATCCGTTTTGCGCACGCAAATGTCCGTACTGTGATTTTTATTCTGTCACGAAAACATCGCTCTGCGAAGATTTCTATAAAGCGGCGATCAGGGAGACCGGACTTCTCGGTTCTGTTATCAATGGCATTTCAGATTCAGGTGTTTCCTTTGGTATTGATGATAAGGATACCGTTTATTTCGGAGGCGGCACGCCCTCACTGCCGGACAGCCGGTTTGTCTGTTCTCTGCTTGATGAGATAAGAAGGACTTTCAATATTGGAGATGATGCAGAAATAACCATAGAGGTGAATCCGTCCTCGGTGAGTGAGGAAAAACTCAATGATTACGTTAAGGCAGGTTTCAACCGCATCTCGATAGGAATACAGTCTCTTGACGATAGTGTGCTGAAGACACTCGGAAGACTGCACGATTCAAGGACTGCTGTTGAAGCTGTCCGGAAGATCCAAAAAGCCGGATTTACCAACATATCTGCAGACCTGATAACAGGAGTCCCGGGTGAGACTCTTGAAGGGACAAAGAACGATATAGATACCTTTTACGGGCTTGGCATCAAGCATATAAGCACATATTCCCTGATGATCGAAGAAGGCACTGTGTTCTATGACAGATACAGTAATAACATTGAGGATCTTGTTCCGCCTGAGTCAGAGCGGATGATGTATCACGGTGTCAGGGATCATCTGGAAGACCTTGGGTATGAAGCTTATGAGATTTCCAACAGTGCTTTTCCCGGATACAGAAGTATTCATAATTCATCCTATTGGAATTCATGTGGTTATCTTGCGGTCGGCGCAGGTGCCCACGGTTATACAGGAAATATGAGATATGGTCACAAAGATGATGTTGATGCATATATAAAGGAAATGACAACTCTTTCTTTAAAGGATTATGAAGACTTCCTTGAAGGAAGAAAAAGTGATCTTGATTCTCTTTATGTTGAGGAGATACTGACAAGGGAAGACCGGATGAAAGAGGTGCCTTTCTTAAGATTGAGGACAACAGAAGGGATCCTCCTTGATGAATTTTACAGGCAGTTCGGTGTGGAGTTTGAAGACGTTTTTGCTCAGGCCATTAACTCAAATATCAATAAGGGATTTCTGGAGCGCAAAGAAAGAACGCTCCGGTTAACGCGGAGCGGTCTTGATTTTGCAAATATTGTAATAGAGGACTTCCTCTGATCAGCCCTGCCGAGCCTGAGCTGCTTTGTATTTCTCCTCGTCGGCTTTTCTGATAGCAGTTCGCATGATCTTGCCACTTGTAGTCTTGGGGAGTTCATCAACGAACTCAATAACTCTCGGATACTTGTAAGGCGCGGTGGCATTCTTGACGTGATTCTGGAGTTCCTTTACGAGTTCGGGAGAAGCCTTCTCCTTGTATGCCTTTGTAAGGACAACAGTTGCCTTAACAACCTGGCCTCTCATCGGGTCGGGAACAGCTGTAACGGCACACTCGAGAACTGCATCGTGAGTCATAAGAGCACTCTCAACTTCGAAAGGTCCAATACGGTAACCGGAACACTTGATAACGTCATCGTTTCTTCCTACGAACCAGATATAACCCTCAGGATCTCTCCATGCCGTATCGCCCGTGCTGTAGTCTGCACCTGGCCACTGGTCAGCCATAGCCTCAGGGTTCTTGTAGTATTCACGGAAGAGGCCTGTAGGCTTCGAAGATGCATTCTTGATTACGATATTGCCTACGATACCGTCCTCAACCGGAACACCCTGATCGTCAACTAACTGGATGTCGTAGATAGGTGTGGGCATACCCGTTGAACCGGGCTTTACATCGATCCAGGGGAAGTTTGCAAAAAGAACGCTCCCTTCTGTCTGACCGAATCCTTCGCGGATCTCAAGTCCTGTATATTTCTGCCATTTGTAGAAAACTTCAGGATTCAAAGGCTCACCTGCCATTGAGCAGTGTTTGATAGAGGAGAAATCATACTTTGTAAGATCTTCCTGGATCAGATATCTGTAGATCGTGGAAGGTCCGCAGAAGGAGTTCAGCTTGAGTTTTTCCATGATCTCGAGCATTCTCGAAGCCTTGAATTTCTGTGTGTCGTATGTAACGTTGACCGCACCGGCGATCCACTGTCCGTAGATCTTACCCCATGCGAACTTAGCCCAGCCTGAATCAGCCTGTGTTAAATGTCTGCATCCGTCGTAAACCTGTTGCCAGTACTTGGCTGTTACGATGTGGCCCAAAGGCAAGGTGTAGTCGTGCAGGATCATCTTAGGCTCACCGGTCGTACCTGATGAGAAATAGATCATCATCGGATCATATGCGTGTGTGGCTTCATCACCGGTAGGGCGCTCGAAAACAGGGGATGCGTTATCGATATCATCAGTCAACGATCTCCAGCCTTCAGGTGCTTCGCCGATAACGCTGCAGTACTGAACCGTCTTGCAGTCGGGACGTGCTTTGTTAACGTGCTCGATGATCTGCTCATCGTCAGCGCAGACGATCATCTTAACGTCAGCAGCATTGCATCTGTAAACGATATCATGATAAAGAAGCTGGAACGTGGCAGGTATGACCAGAGCTCCGAGCTTGTGAAGACCAACCATCGTGAACCAAACTTCAGGACGCTGGCGGAGCATCATGAGGACCGTATCGCCCTTTTTGATGCCGAGCCCTTTAAACATGTTGGCAACACGGTTGCTCTTCTCGCTTATATCCTTGAATGTAAAGTGCTTCTCATTGCCGTCGTCATCGCACCAGATGAGTGCTTCCTTCTCAGGATCCTCTTTGGCATATACATCAACGACGTCAAATCCGAAGTTGAAATCCTCCGGAACTATGATTTTGAAATTCTCTTTAAAATCCTCATAACTGTCAAATTCTATCCGGTTTACAAATCTGTTCAATAAATCCATTGGTGTATTCTTCCTTTTCTACTTCAAATTTCCGTGTTTTGGGGTATAACTGCTAAATCACTCATTGATGATAGTGAGGAACTTAGCAGTCTCCGTCACGGCTCTCTGTCCGTGAGGTTTCTCGGGATTGAAGTAAATGGAGTCGCCGGCTTCAAGTGTGAATTCCCTGTCACCTACGACGACCTTGATGGCACCTTCAATGACATAGTTGAATTCCTGTCCGCCGTGAGTTACGAGCTCAGCGGTCTCTGACTTGGACAGGGTAACGATCATAGGATCCATCTGTCTGTGCTTATAGTTGAAGGCAAGAGCGCTGAATGAATAGCCGGGATAACGCTCGACCTTTACACCATTGCCGCCTCTTACCACTGTATAATCGTCCATTCTCGGAACATCGCCTGTCATCAGGACAGTAGGATCGACCTTGAAGATGCCTGCGACCTTATACAAAAGGCTGATCGGAATCTCTTTCTCGCCGTTCTCATAGGCTAAATACTCTTCAGTGCTCACACCGGTCTGCTGTGCCACTTCTTCAGCAGTCAAGTCAAGAATGTCTCTAAGCTCCCTGATCCTGTCGGATATCTGCTTGATGTATTCGTTCATATCGGCCTCCTGATGGTTAACTATAGCGATTGACTATTGTACAACATTATTTTCGCGCGTGCGAGTGTCAATATAAATATTATTACCTTATAACAATCGGCTTTTATTGTTTGTTTTTCGATATAAAATGGATGGAACAACAGATAAGTTAGAATTGACTAACTCAAATTCCCATTGCTAAAATCTTGTTCATTGAGGGAGTAGCAGATGCCTTAAGGCATTGTCTAAGTCAACATACTGGTGATCAAACACCTGGCTTATTCTTTCATGTGAGACTCAAGGCGATTAAGGAGCCTTGGGTTTTTATTTTGCCCGGGCCCAATGACGGAGGCTAAAAACTATATGATCCAGTTTATTCTCAATTCCGTTCTTCTGGGTGTTGGTCTTGCGATGGATGCATTCTCAATCTCTGTTGCTAACGGAATAGTAGAACCCGGTATGAAGAAGAGCCGGATGCTCAAGATAGCAGGCGTTTATGCCATTGCCCAGTTCCTGATGCCTTTAGCGGGCTGGTTTCTGGTAACGACGGTTGCTGAGATCTTCGCGGCTTTTCATAAGTTTATTCCGGTCATAGCACTGATACTGCTTCTTTTTATCGGCGGCAAGATGGTAGTGGAAGGAATAAGGGACAAAAAGAAGGGAAATGCAGAAGATGGAGAAACAAAGGCTGAGGGAGCATCCAGGCTCACTTGGGGCGCTCTTATAGTCCAGGGAGTTGCCACTTCGATTGATGCGCTCTCGGTTGGTTTTACGATAGCGGATTATTCGGCTTTACGCGCTTTTGCCGCATCTTTGATAATCGGAGCCGTTACACTTGTGATATGCTTATCCGGGTTGATCTTCGGCAAGAAGATCGGCGCCAGATTTGTAAGTACCGCTACGATAATAGGCGGAGCGATACTTATACTTATAGGAATAGAGATATTTGTGAAAGGCTTTTTTGGTCTTTGAACTGACATTTGATCAAGCGGAGGAAAACATATGGCAAAGGTTGCGGTTTTTATTGCGGACGGCAGTGAGGAAGTTGAGGCTATTACGCCCGTTGATCTGCTCAGAAGGGCAAAGGTTGATGTTGATGTTGTATCGGTAATGCCTGAACTGGAGATCAGTGCATCAAGAAACGTGAAGATCACGGCAGACAAATTGCTGGATGAGATCAGTTTTGACGACTACGATCTCCTTGTTCTTCCGGGCGGAGTAAGAGGCACCAATAATCTTAACGCCTGCGAGGAACTTAAGAAGAATATCGTAAGATTCAACGATCAGGGTAAGGGAATAGCTGCTATCTGTGCAGCTCCAACTGTCTTTGCAGGTCTGGGCATCCTTAACGGAAAGACATCCACATGTAATCCGGGATTCTGGGAAGAACTCCGTGCTGCAGGGGCTAATGTGATAGAAGACAGCAAGGTGGTAGTGAATGGCAATATCATCACGAGCCAGGCTATGGGAACATCGGTTGACTTTGGGCTTGCACTCGTAGGCTATCTCTGCGGTGAGGAAGAGAAGGAAGCTCTCAGAAAGAACATCAGGTTCGGAGAGATCTGATATAGCTCTGCGGATTAGTTTCCGGAATCATTTGAAGGGTTTCAACCAACAGTAATACAAGGCATTACTTACGGGCGTAAGTCCTGTTTTGTGCGCCTTATAAATATGAGTAAATTATTAATGATTTGAACTTTCGAAAAAAGTTTCAAATTAACGAAAAAAAGTCCTTGACATAACAGACCTGCCGAATTAGAATAATCAAGCACTTTGACGAAGGCACGATAAAAACGTGCATGGAAATCGAAGAAAAAAGCACGGATCTTGAAAATTGAATAGAATGCAAAACTTGAAGTAAAACGGACCTTATTCAATTCTGAGAATTGAGTTTTTATTAAAGTAA
>JAIKYD010000024.1 GCA_024683485.1 Saccharofermentans sp.
GTCGTTGGAATTACTCCAAACCGGGTTTTGTTACGACAGTTGTACGGCACTGCCGAACAATTGCAGTGAAAATATGGTACAAATCAGGCTTTTGTTACGACAGTTGTATGGCATAGCCGAACATTTGCCGTACAAATATCGTACACCGCCGTACAAACAGCGTACACTGTGGTAGAGTTTATATACTTACTGCACGTAAAGAATAAGAGGGAATAATATGGATAGATTGATCAGGTTAGGCTGGTATGCGTTACTGATTGCAATGGCCGGGGATATTATAGTCTCGCTGGTGCTACCGCTGTTCTATAAGGGATACAGTATTACGGGAATGTCTATTAGTGCTTTGGGAAATCCGCAGAGTCCTGTAAGAATGCCTTTCAATATATGGATGCTCATTGAGGGCATATTTTTTCTGGCAGCAATACCGGCATTTATCAGATCTTACCGGCCGGTATCCGGAGGACTTGCCGTTACTACGGCTGTGTTTATCGCTGTTTTCGCGGTAGGCGCCTGCATCTTCACATGCTTTTTAAGCGTGAATGAATCAAAGGATGTCGTTACAACGGCCTCCAGGATCCATGGAGCCGCTTCGGTAATTGGATTCATGCTCTTTCTGTTTGTACCGCTGCTGGTCGCAATACTTTCGTTTAAGAACAGGGAAGGCGCTGCCGGATGGATAAGCATTGCGTGCTTTGTACTGTCACTTGTATTCTTTGTCCTTTTCGTTATGTCGGACAAGGAGGAATTCTCGAGAACATTTATTGCTAACGAGGGCTTGTGGCAAAGGCTCAACCTGATCTTTATGTATATGCCGCTTGCAATCACTGCGGTAAAACGGATCGTGAACGCTTAGGCAGGATCAAGCCGTCAGTGATTTAAGAATATTGAGAAGATACCGGCGACAGAAGGGTTATATCCGAATCAGTTTTCAACGGGGTCCATCAGTCCCATTTCATTACAGAATTCCTGCATCATCACGAGACCGGTCGCATCTTCGCTCATATCGACTACAGATATGTATATGGAACGGGTTCCGTTCACACAGTATGCAACGAAAGCTCCCGAATGGGCCGGTTCTCCGTATTCTTCTGAGGCTTTTCCGGTCAGGACGAGTTTTGAGATCAGCGCTTTTGCGTTACCGTTCTCATACGTGGAAAAACTTGTCTCGTACATATCCGTACCCGGGAATTCATCATCTGCACTGCTGATATAACTCGAAGCCGAAGAATCAAACCAATCAGAGACCATATCTGCATCGTCATACTCATAGTACATGACAACCACCTGATAGTCAGCTGTGTAAGCATCTGCGGCGGTAAAGATACCCACGCCGGTCAGATGTTCGGTGAAGGCATTATTCTCCGAAGATACCGGATTGCCAAACTTGTCGAGCAATTCAGATACATCATCGCCACTGCATACTACGGCTATTCCGTCATGATACTTATCAATAGCATCTTCCTCACCGCGTTTTATACCGTTAATTATCTCCAGGAAATCATCCGCTTCATAACTTACATCACAACCGATAGCCTCTAAAGCCGCAATGTAATTATCCTTATTGATATCGAAAGGATATTCCTTGAGATCGAAGAGTTCGCCTTCAAATTCCGGTACCGCTTCGGTCTCTTCTGAAATATCCGTATCGTCAGTAGTCACGGTAGTAGTCTCAGTCGTAGTCTCTTCCGTGGTTTCAGATGCGGAAGTCTCTTCCGCTGTAGTCCCGGAAGTGGTCGTCTCTTCTGTCTTCTCCGGTGTCTTTCCGCAAGACGAAGCGGTAAGGATCATTGTCACAGCAAGCGCTGAAGCAGCAATTTTAGTATAGATTTTCATTTTCTTTCCCTCATTCCGTTTATTTATACCAAATTTTTTAACAATCTTGATATGTGATTACACTTTTCAACCTTTGAATTTTTTCAATATATCAATGTATTCCGAAGTAAGATGTGACGGATGTATGGAGAGAGGAAGTATGTAGCCGATCTCCATGTAATCGTCGACCTTGAGCTTTTTGGCGATGATGTTCGGTCCGTTAAGTTCCTCGTTGATCACACCGCTGCAGATCGTATAACCGTTAAGTCCGATGAGCATGTTGAAGAGCGTTGCGCGGTCGAGCACCACGAGTTCCTTGTCGCAGTCGACTGTGCTTAAGATCTCTTCTGAGAAATAAAAAGAGTTGTGACTTCCCTGCTCGTAGGAGAGGCGGGGATAGGGCTTCAGGTCTTCAAGCGTGAGGTATTTCTTTTTGGCCAGGGGCGAGTTCTTTCCGATGAATACGTGCGGCTCGGCTTTGAATAACGGAGTAAAGGACAGGTTGTTGTCGCGGAGGGTCTTTCTTATAACTTCCTCATTGAACTTATTGAGATAGAGTATACCGATCTCGCTCCTTAAATGTGCGACGTCGTCAATGATGTTGAAGGTCTGAGTCTCGCGCATATGGAATTCGTATTTGTCAGCTCCGCTCCTTTTAAGAAGTTCAACAAAGGCTTCAACCGCAAAAGAATAGTGCTGGGCTGAGACATTGAATTTAAGCTTGCCAGACCCTTTTCCCGCATAGCGCTCTTCTATGAGTTGGGTCTGATCCAGGACCTGCCTCGCATAGCCCAGGAATTCCTCTCCTTCTGAGGTCAGCTTGATGCCTTTATTGGATCTTGTAAAAACCGTGATATTGTATTCGTTCTCAAGTTCCCTGATGGCAGCCGTCAGGCTGGGCTGTGCAATAAACAGTTTCTTTGCGGCTGCAGTTATATTTCCTTCTTCTGCTACGGTGACTATATATTGAAGCTGTTTCAGTGTCATAGGATCAGTTTCCTTTCAATAGACTGTGCCTAAATTCTAACACTGAATATAGTTAAAATCTATGGATAGGCGATATTTTATGTATTTTACCCATTGCATAGATGGGAATATACTTCCAGTCAATAAAACATCAGCAACTACTGGAGGCAAAGATATGAATACAGCAGTAACAGGTTATCCGAGAATAGGTAAGGACAGGGAACTCAAGTTCGCTTCAGAGAAATATTTTAATGGGCAGATTGGTGAATCAGAACTTCTGGCTACAGCAAAGGAGATAAGGAAGGGCAATCTTCTTAAACAGAAGGAAGCAGGGATTACATACATCTCTTCCAACGACTTTTCTTTCTACGACAATGTGCTTGATACAGCATTCCTGTTCAACATTATTCCTCAGAGGTATAAGGATCTGAATCTGCCGGACCTTGGCACTTATTTCGCTATGGCCAGAGGTTATCAGGGCAGCAATGGCAACGTCAAAGCTCTTGCCATGAAGAAGTGGTTCAATACCAATTATCATTATCTCGTTCCGGAGATCGATGACGATACGAAGATCGTACTCACAGGCGCAAAGCCTATTGACGAGTTTGTTGAAGCAAAGGCGTTTGGTGTTGATACAAAGACCGCAATCACAGGCCCTTTCACATTCCTTAAGCTTGCCAGGTTCACAGGTTCCAAGACTATATCTGATGTCAGTTCTGACCTTGCTGCTGAGTATGTAAAGCTCATCTCGCTCCTTGCAGAAAAAGGCGCATCTCTCGTTGAGTTTGACGAGCCTTATCTCGTAAGAGATCTGAGTGCTGATGACATCGCACTCTTTAAAGAAATATACTCGCCGATCCTTTCGGACAAGCATGGAGTTAAGATCCTTCTGCAGACTTATTTTGGTGATATCAGGGATATCTACAATGAAGTCACTGCACTTGATTTTGATGCCATCGGTCTTGATTTTATCGAAGGTGTTAAGACGGCAGAACTTATTGAGAAGAACGGTTTTCCGATAGATAAGATACTCTTTGCAGGTGTTGTTAACGGCAAGAATATATGGAGAAATAACTATAAAAGATCAATTGGCATCTTGAAGGGCATCGAGGCTGAGAATATTGTGGTAAACACCTCATGCTCACTGCTTCATGTTCCTTATTCACTGGAGAGTGAGACAAAGCTTGCGGATGAATATAAGAAGCATTTCGCATTTGCTGAAGAGAAGCTTACAGAGCTTAACGAGATAGCGGAGCTTGCAGGAAAAGATTATGCAAATGATGAGATCTTCAAGAAGAATCAGGCTCTCTTTGAAGGACGTGTAAACTGTGAGGATAAGGCTGTACAGGCAAGGGTTGAGGCAATTACTGATGAGGATTATGTAAGGCTTCCTGTTTTCGAGGAGCGCGAAAAGATCCAGAAACAGATCTTAAATCTGCCGCTTTTCCCGACAACAACGATCGGTTCGTTCCCTCAGACATCCGATGTCAGAAAGAACAGACAGGACTATAGGAAGGGCAATATCTCCAGGGAAGAGTACGTTGAGTTCAACAGGAAAAAGATCGCTGAATGTATCAAGCTTCAGGAGGAGATCGGACTTGATGTTATCGTTCACGGCGAGTTCGAGAGAAATGACATGGTCGAGTATTTCGGCGAGAATCTGAACGGATATGTCTTCACCGAGAAAGCATGGGTGCAGTCCTACGGCACTCGTAATGTAAAACCACCGATCATCTGGGGCGATGTATCACGCAAAGCGCCTATTACAGTTGAGTGGTCGAAGTTTGCAAAATCCTGCACGGACAAACCGGTCAAAGGCATGCTCACAGGCCCTGTCACTATCCTTAACTGGTCTTTCCCTAGAGAAGATATCTCAATCAGGGAGAGCATTCTTCAGATAGCTCTGGCAATAAGAGACGAGGTGCTTGACCTTGAAGCAAACGGCATCAATATAATTCAGATCGATGAGGCCGCACTCCGCGAGAAGCTCCCGCTTCGCAAGTCAGACTGGTACAGCGAATATCTTGATTTTGCAATCCCTGCGTTCAGACTTGTGCACAGCAAGGTAAAGCCTGAGACTCAGATCCACACCCATATGTGCTACAGCGAGTTCACGGATATCATTCCCGCGATAGATGCTATGGATGCCGATGTCATTACTTTCGAAGCATCACGTTCGGATCTTCAGATCCTTGATTCACTCAAAGAGAACAACTTCAAGACCGAAGTTGGCCCCGGTGTTTACGATATTCACAGTCCGCGTGTTCCTTCCGTTGAAGAGATTGTCGCAGCGCTCACGAAGATGAGGACAAAGATCGAAGATACAAAACTCTGGGTAAACCCCGACTGCGGTCTTAAGACAAGAGGCGAGGAAGAGACGAAAAAGAGCCTTATCAACCTGGTTGAGGCTGCCCGCCGGATAAGAGGATAAAATGAAAGTATCACAGGTTTACAAAAAGAAGAGAAGTCTCTCGTTCGAGATCTTTCCACCGAAGAAAGACACAGAACTTTCCAATATCGATGCGACGCTTGAGGTCCTTTCCGAACTAAAGCCTGACTTCATAAGCGTCACGTTCGGCGCGGGCGGTTCCTCAAACTGCAACCGCACGATTGAACTTGCGAAAAAAATCAAGTACGAGTACAAGATCGAACCTGTGGTACACCTCACATGCCTGCATTATGACAGGAATGAGATAGACGAGTTTGCACATGTCCTTAAAGGTGAGGGCATTGAGAACATCCTTGCTTTAAGGGGCGATCCGAACCCTAATGTGCCTGCCAAGAACGACTTCAGGCATTCGTCTGATCTCATCTCTTATTTAAAGGATCGCAATGATTTCTGCTTCCTCGGCGCATGTTACCCGGAGTGTCATCCTGAATCCTCAGGTGTCGTAAGTGAGATTAAGAGCCTCAAGAAAAAAGTTGACGCCGGAGCGGAAGTGTTGCTGTCGCAGCTTTTCTTTGACAACGAGGTTTTCTACCGTTTCCATGAGGAATGCAAGATCGCGGATATCGACATCCCGGTCATTCCCGGAGTAATGCCCGTAATCAACGCTGCCCAGATCAAGAGGATGGTGTCGCTGTGTAACGCATCGTTTCCCAAGAGATTCCAGAAGATAATCTCGCGCTACGAGGACAACAGGGACGCGCTGTTCGATGCGGGAATGTCTTATTGCCTGAGTCAGATTATCGATCTTCTCGTAAACGATATCAGCGGCATTCATCTGTACACGATGAATAATCCCCTTGTTGCCAGAAGGATATGTGAGGGAATAAGGAATATCGTGTGATCTTTCAGGATATCGATTTTTCATTGAAACTAACTTAATATATTAGATATCGGGATGACAGGTTCCGTTAACATCATGAATATTGAGCGATCAAAATATGGAAACCGAATCTTCCAATACACGTGAGGAATGGCTTGGGAAAGAAGCCCTGATTCATCTTGCCGGGATATACCAGCAGTTATATCTGCGTCCCGGACCTGAGGGGGCAGAAGAGTATAAGCAGATCGTAAGCAAAGGCATGACAGCTTCAGTCAAAGATCTGACGCATTTCCGCAGTCATCCTGCAGACCGCTGCTTTTATGAGGACACTCCTGCCGGAAGTGTTCTTGTGATAACACTGCATTACCGTGAAGATTTTGAACTGTTTCTGCAGATCATGGCTAACCGCTGCATGCCTTATGATATTCCTGCAACGCAGGGTGCAGCCATACTTGACGGTGTGGTGAACTGGAAGAAGATCAATGCGCACCGCACAAGCTTTATGATGTCCGAGAAAATGGCGGGGAATCCCGAGCCGGACTGGAATGCGGAATTCAAGCGTTTTGTCTCGAATAAACAAAACTTTAAAGATGCGGTCATCATACTGTCTCAAGGCCCTTACAGTGCTGTCCCGGCTGAAGCTGCCGGAATGACAGAAGAAGCCTGGATCGAGACTTCCATGACGATACGACGCGTACACGAATGCACACATTTTATCTGCAGGCGGATGTATCCTGATAAGATCGATGCTGTTTGGGATGAGCTTGTGGCGGATGCCGCAGGGATATATGCGGCAGTTGGTCGTTTTGATCTGCGGCTGGCTGAACTTTTCCTGGGAATTACACAGGATGGATATAAAGACGGCAGACTGCAGAATTATGCGGACGGTATTGATCTGGATGAGCTGGCTGTGAAAGTTCATGCGGTTCTGATGATTTTCGATGAAGAGATACGGAAATATGAAGATGTATCTCCATTTGATATTGCAATTATGCTCGAGGATAAAAAAGAGACGCTCTGGAAATGAGCGTCTCAGAATAGTGTTTTGTGTCTGTCAGGAAATTGATTCCTTGACGAGTTTCTCCGCATCCTCCGCGGATAACGGTCGTCCCCAGATGAAGCCCTGAATATAATCACAGCCGATGCTCTTCAGAGTCTCAAGCTGGTCAGGTCCCTCGACACCTTCAGAGATAACATCAAATCCCATGACGTGCCCGATGGATATGATCGCCGCAACGTACTGCCTGGACGACTCACCGGTATTCATCTTGTCTATAAACGATTTATCTATCTTAAGGAGGTTCGCAGGAAATCTGTGCAGGTAACTGAGATAAGAGTATCAGCCGTACTGGCATCTGTAGGGAACTCGGCATATCCGAAACTCGCGGATACATAAAGTTCATACCCGTCCACAGTCAGATTTCCACCAAGAGCGTCAATATAACTGGACAAAGTATTCTTAAGTTCATCATCTGTTTTGTAACCGCTGATCACGAGGAAGAATTCATCTCCACCAAGGCGGGCGAGATATTTCTCTGAATCAGAAGGTTCACTGCACATCAACATTGTAGATGTGAGCGTAAGTGTGGATCTCTTCTTTTCTTACCGCAGCGTGGAGAGAATATCCGCATATTTCCTGTTTGCTGTGACAATACGGATATCGCCATATCCGCCGTCTTCCTTTTTCTCGACGGATACGATGCAAGTCGGCGAAAATAAAGAATCTACGAATTTTTGAAAATCCACAGAGGCTCCTTTCAACAACAGATGATCATCTCAAGTTATTCCTGCTTGTCATGCAAATAGCTCGAAAAGAAAGAAGGACTATATCTAATCTATAAACCTATTGACTTAGTGGGTTAAAGGATATATCATACCTTCATCAATAATCCGGGAGGGCACAACGGACGTGATATATGCAGATAACGCCGCAACAACGGCAATGAGTGAAGCGGCAATCAATACAATGATCTCACTGATAAAGGATACCTACGGAAATCCGTCGAGTCTTTATTCATTCGGCCAGGCCGCCAAGGAAGTGCTGGAGAAAGCGCGTGAAGACATCGCGGGAATAATTGGTGCGGATCCCAGGGAAATAATATTCACATCGGGCGGAAGCGAAGCGGATAACCAGGCCATAATCTCTGCAGCACGTCTGGGTGAAAAGAACGGCAAGAAACACATTATTTCCAGCGCTTTCGAGCATCACGCAGTATTGCATACGCTGAACAAGCTTGCGAAGGAAGGCTTCGAGATCACGCTTCTTGATGTTCACGAGAACGGCATAATAAAGCCTGAGGAAGTCGCTGCCGCAATACGTGAAGACACGGCTCTGGTCACGATAATGTATGCAAATAATGAGATTGGAACGGTTCAGGACATTAAAGGCATAGGCGCTGTCTGTAAAGAGAAGGGTGTTCTTTTCCATACCGATGCGGTACAGGCTATAGGACATCTCCATATTGACGTAAAAGACCAGAACATAGACATGCTCTCAGCTTCCGCTCATAAATTCCACGGACCTAAGGGTGTCGGATTCCTGTATGCGAGGAAAGGCATAAAACTTACCAATCTTATCGAAGGCGGAGCCCAGGAGAAGGGCAGAAGAGCAGGCACGGAAAATGTTCCGGGTATCGCTGCAATGGCGACAGCACTTGGTGAAGCAGTCAAAGATATAGATAAAAATACTGAGCGTCTTATTCAGGTGCGTGACAAAGTGATCGCAGGACTTAAGGAGATACCGCATTCCGCACTGAACGGTGATGAGAAGAACCGTCTTCCAGGCAATATCAATTTCTGTTTTGAAGGTATCGAAGGCGAGTCGCTTCTGCTGTTGCTTGATGATAAAGGCATCGCGGCATCTTCAGGCAGTGCATGCACTTCAGGTTCTCTGGATCCGAGTCACGTCCTACTGGCGATTGGAAGAGTTCATGATGTGGCTCATGGTTCATTGAGACTGAGCCTGGGAGAGGATATCACAGACGAAGAGGCAGATTACATAGTTAAGTCCGTTAAGGAAGTTGTTGAATATCTGAGAGGTTTCTCCCCGGTGTGGAGAGATCTGGTTGCAGGCAAAACACAGTTTATCTTATAAGGGGGAATCGACATGGCTTTATACAGTGAGAAAGTGATGGATCATTTCAGAAATCCAAGAAATGTAGGTGTTCTTGAGGATGCGAACGGCGTTGGAACAGTCGGTAACGCAAAGTGCGGTGACATCATGAAGATGTATCTGAAGATCGAAGATGACATCGTTAAGGATGTTAAGTTTGAGACATTCGGATGCGGAAGTGCGATCGCATCGAGTTCCATGGCAACTGAACTTATCAAAGGCAAGCCTGTCGAGGAGGCAAGAAAGCTTACCAATAAGGCTGTAGCTGAAGCTTTGGACGGTCTTCCTGATTACAAAATGCACTGCTCTGTCCTTGCGCAGGAAGCTATCGAAGCAGCACTTCAGGATTATGAATCAAAGCAGGAAGAAAAGAAATCAGAATAAACCTATTGACATAGTAGGTTAAAACATGCATAATGTGTCCATAAAAATCAAAGGAGGCGTACAAATGTTAAGAGTCATGTGTTGTCGAATGCAAATTGAACGGGCTGTACCGGCCTTGGCGTTTGACTGCACATATATGCGCCTTGACGGTTTTCGATGTTAACTGAATAAATAAACATCAGTACATACAGCCCGGGAAGAAAGTATATCCCGGGCTTTTTTATGCTTAACGAAAGAAGGAAATAATAATGAGCTACAGAAGGAATTCTTTATTGATACACGGCGGGATCGATGGTGATGAGACTACAGGTGCGGTCAATGTACCGGTCTATCAGACTTCAACATATAAGCAGGACGGTCTTGGTAAGAACAGAGGGTGGGAGTATTCAAGGACCGGCAACCCAACAAGAGCAGCCCTGGAAAAACTTATCGCTGATCTCGAGGAAGGACAGTACGGACTCGCATTTGCATCTGGACTTGCTGCTATTAACACGGTGCTCTCGCTGTTCAAAGCAGGCGACAAGCTTATAGTCTCCGACAATATCTACGGAGGCACATTCAGGATACTCGACAATGTTTTCAAGAACTTCAATATCACATATAAGATTGTAGATACATCTGATCTTGAGGCTGTCGAAAATGCAATCGATGAGGACGTAAAAGCCATATATATTGAGACCCCGGCCAATCCGCTTCTCACAATAACGGACATCGAGGCGGTATCAGCAATAGGAAAGAAGCACAACAAACTTGTTATTGTTGATAATACGTTCCTCACACCTTATCTTCAGAGACCTCTTACACTTGGTGCGGACATCGTTATCCACAGCGGCACAAAATATCTCGGAGGTCATTCCGACACGATCTCAGGCTTCGTCGTTGTAAATGATAAGCAGCTTGCAGACAGACTCTACTATCTGCAGAACGCTATCGGCGGTGTGCTCGCTCCCTGGGACAGTTTCCTCATCATCAGAGGCATTAAGACTTTGAGCGTGCGCATGGACAGGCATGTCGCCAATGCACAGAAGGTTGCTGAATGGCTCGCTGAGAGCGGATATGTGAGCAAGGTTTATTACCCAGGACTTAAGACCGATCCGGGTTATGAGATCCAGAAGAAACAGGCTGACGGTGCAGGTGCAATGATCTCGTTTGTTTTGGACGAAAAGTACGATTACAGGGTGTTTTTCGAGAAGCTGCAGCTCATTACACTTGCGGAGAGTTTAGGCGGTGTTGAGTCACTCGTATGCCATCCTGCAACAATGACTCACGCTGCAATCCCTGCAGACATCCGGAAAGAGGTCGGCATCGTGGATGAGCTCATCAGACTTTCGGTAGGAATTGAAGATGTGGATGATCTCATTTCAGATCTGAAGCAGGCGATCGGGAATTCCGTAAAGGCATGAGGTGAAGAAAATGAATAACGTATATGAAAACATAAGACAGATGATCGGCAATACGCCGGTTCTTAAGATCTCACATATGGGCGTTAAGCCCGGAGTAAATATCTATGCAAAACTTGAATTAATGAATCCCGCGGGAAGCGTAAAGGACCGTGTCGGTGTCTATATGATCGATGACGCGCGCCGCAGAGGAATACTCAAAGAAGGCGGAACGATTGTAGATGCGACAGCTGGCAACACAGGAATAGGGATTGCGGTCGCAGCTCTCAATCAGGGTTACAGAGTAATCTTCACCGTGCCCGAGAAATTCTCGATAGAGAAGCAGAAAGTGATGAAGGCTCTGGGTGCCGAGATAGTTCATACATCGCGTGAAGGCGGAATGCTCGGTGCAGAGGAGAAGGCTGAAGAGATATTAAAGACTATTCCCGGTTCTGTCTCCTTAAGACAGTTCAGAAACCCCGCGAACCCTTTGGCACATTATGAGACAACCGGCCCTGAGATCTATTCGCAGCTCGACGGCAATGTTGATTATTTCGTGGCAGGCGCAGGCAGCGGTGGAACATTCTCGGGAGTAGTTAAGTACCTCAAAGAACAGAACCCTGATATCAGGGGAGTGCTCGCAGATCCCTACGGTTCAACGATCGGCGGCGGCGAGCATTTCGATTACAACATAGAAGGAATAGGCAACGATTTTATCGCAGACACGATGGACATCACGCTGGTCGATAAGGTCATAAAGATCAACGACGATGAGGCTTTCAATGCTTCCAGAGAACTTGCCAGACACGAGGGCATTCTTGCAGGATCCTCGTCCGGCGCGGCTCTTGCGGCAGCACTGAAGCTTGCGGAAGAGATCGGTGAAGGCAACATCGTAACTGTCTTCCCGGACAGAGGAGACAGATATCTGAGCAAAGGATTATTTGATTAAATGGAAAACGTATATGAATTAAAAAACGTATACAAGACATATAAGAACGACGGAAAGGAATTCACTGCATTAAAAGACGTGAGCCTCGATGTCAGGGAAGGCGAGATCTTCGGAATCATCGGCATGAGCGGCGCAGGCAAATCGACCCTGGTCCGTACGCTGAACAGGCTTGAGGAGGTAACTTCGGGCACGGTCAGCTTCTACGGCAAGGATCTTGCGTCGCTTAAGCCAAAGGAACTCCGCGAAGTGCGGCACTCGATCTCCATGATCTTCCAGGGCTTTAATCTTATCAGTCAGCGGACTGTTATCAGGAACGTTGAACAGTCTTTGAAGATCATCGGGGTCCCCCGCGCGGCCAGGCGCGAAAAAGCGATGCAGATGCTCGAGGTCGTAGGCCTTTCGGAAAAGGCTAACGAATATCCGGCAAGACTGTCGGGCGGTCAGAAACAGCGTGTCGCAATTGCGAGAGCATTAGCGGCAGATCCGAAAGTCCTTTTGTGCGACGAGGCCACGAGCGCGCTGGATCCCAAGATCACAGGCGAGATACTGGACCTTCTGAAAAAAATCAATGAGGAAAGGAAACTCACAATAATAATCATTACCCACGAGATGAGCGTCGTGGAGAAGATCTGTGACCGTGTGGCCATCATCGACAACGGCAATCTCGCGGAGATAGGTGAAGTTAAGGAAGTATTCTCAAATCCTCAGTCCAATGCAGCGAAAAAACTCGTTTTCCCGAGCAATCCTTTCGATCCTTCAGATGAGAAAGGACAGATCATAAGGCTCGTCTTTGACGGTACGCAGTCGAACGTTCCATTCATCGCAAATCTCGTTGAAGAGACAGGACTCAAGGTGAATATCCTCAGCGCGAATACGAGAAGCGTCGGAGGCATCGGCTACGGTCAGATGATCATCGAGCTTCCGGGTCCGGCAAAAGACCGCCAGACGGTTATCGATTTTTTCAGGAAAGGCGGCCTTTCCGTATCGGAGGTGAACAGAAATGAGTGATTATATAAGAGAAGCGATAGTAACGGGTGTATGGGAGACGTTTGTGATGACGTTCTTCGCGTCGCTGTTCTCATACATTGCGGGAATGCCACTGGGTGTGCTTTTGTATTCGACGTCAAAGGGACGCCTTCTCGAGAACCGCGCGGTCAACTTCGTGATAGGTCTTATCGTGAATATCACGCGCTCGCTGCCGTTCCTGATCCTGCTGGTATTGCTGATACCGTTTACGAGATTAGTTGTGGGGCAGTCTATCGGAACCACGGCAGCCATCGTGCCTCTTACGATCGGCGCGATCCCTATCGTGGCGCGAATGGTCGAATCATCCCTGAATGAGGTGCAGCCCGGCATTATCGAGGCGGCAACTTCAATGGGCGCAACGCCGTTATACACGATACTGCACTTTATCATTCCGGAAGCGGTGCCTTCGCTCCTTCAGGGCGGTGCCATCAATGTGGCAACCGTACTTGGATACTCCGCGATGGCGGGTGTCATCGGCGGAGGCGGACTCGGAGCGATCGCCCTGCAGTATGGTTATTACCGTTACCAGAAAGACGTTCTTTTTACCACTGTCGCATTGCTGATCTTCATGGTAATGCTTATTCAGGAGTTCGGTATTTGGATGTCAAAGAAACACAGAAAAACATGAATTGTGAGGAAGAATAATATGAGCAATAAAGACAAGAACAGAAACAATCTAAGGAAGATCGCATATGCGGGCGTTCTGGCGGCACTGGTTTTCGTCGGGACTGAACTTCACATTCCGACTGCGATCGGCCACATAAATCTAGGCGACTTCGTGATCCTCTTAAGTTCGTATATCATGGGACCGTTCGCGTTCGTCCCAGCGGCTTTGGGATCAACACTGGCAGACCTTCTTGCAGGTTATCCTCAGTACGCGGTTGCGACATTTCTGATCAAGGGCGTGATGGGTCTGGTTGCGGGCCTGCTTCTTAAGAGAAACGCTCAGGGCAGGGTGTCTCTCGGACGCAAGCTGTCAGTCTCGTTTATCACCGAACTCATCATGATCGCGGGATATTTCGCGTTTGAATCGCTGCCGTTTATGTATGGTGTTGAGGCAGCTCTGGGATCTCTTATTCCCAACGGCATACAGGCGAGCGCTGCGGTCGTAGGCGCGGTTCCGTTGATGTATGTAAAGGTTTTCGACAGGTATCAGCTGTCGCAGCAGGACGGAGCGCGTAAGGAGAAGCAGAAGACGGCCGTGTCATAAACTGACGGCCTGTTAATCCCGGAATATGTTGATTTATTGGGTTCCGCAGCGGGAAAAAGAATTTTCGAAAAACCTATTGACATAGTAGGTTTGAAGTAGTAAAGTATCGCCATCACGACGAAAGGAGGAGTGAGAAATGTATAGAACAGTTAATTCAACAGCTAATATGATGATGTGTTGTCGAATGCTTGGCTCCCGGGTGCGCAATATGGCCCAGGGCGTAAGAAGTCATTCCTCACGCCTTGAGAACGATCGATGTTAAAGCAGTAATATGCATTTGAACATATGCCATGCGCCCGGGAGTTGAATAAACCTCCGGGCATTTTTATGTCCGGCAAAAAATCATTCTTAAAGCAAAACAAAAACACATAATCAAAGGAGATTACAAAAATGAAAAATATATTCAAGAAGGCAATAGCCACAGGACTTTTACTTGCAATCACGGGATCGCTTGCTGCGTGCGCACAGACAGCAGCCACAAGAGTTGAGGCAGGCACGTTAGCAAGCGAATCACAAGCAGATGATAAGGCAACAGAGAATACGGTTCTCAAAGTAGGCGCAAATATCACACCTCATTCCGAGATATTGGAAGTTGCAAAGCCGATCCTTGCAGATAAAGGAATCACACTTGAGATCGTAAGACTTGAGGACTCGGTTACACCAAATACAGGCGTTATTGAAGGTTCACTTGATGCAAACTATTTCCAGCACGTTCCTTACCTTGATCAATTCAATAAAGAGAACGGTTCAGACCTCGTATCAGTAGGCGCAGTTCATTATGAACCATTTGGCATCTATGCAGGAAGAGTAAAGGATCTTAAGGATCTCAAGGACGGTGCGGTAATCGCAGTTCCCAACAACGTAACGAATGAAGCAAGAGCATTGCTGCTTCTCGCACAGGAAGGAATCATCAAGCTTAAGGATGATGCAGGCATCAACGCGACAGTAGAAGATATTACAGAAAACCCGCTCAACATCCAGTTCAAGGAACTTGCGCCCGAGCAGCTCGTTGCAGCACTCCCTGACGTGGACGTTGCAGTCATCAACGGCAACTATGCAATCGAGGGCGGTCTCCACGTAAGCCAGGCACTCGCGGTTGAGGCAAACGACGGCCTTGCGGCACAGACATACGGCAACATCATCGCGACATCACCTGCAAAGGCAGACGATCCGGCAGTAAAGGCTCTTGTTGAAGTTCTTCAGGGACCTGAGATCGCAAAGTATATACAGGATACTTACGATGGTGCTGTAGTGCCGCTTTTCGGATAAGAAAAATAACAGGAGAACGGTTGATATGATCGGATTTGAATACTATAACCCTGCGAAAATAGTTTTCGGCGAAGGGAGCGAGAACAGCTTGAAGGATCTTCTTGCGCAGTACGAAACAACAAGTCTGTTGCTGGTGTACAGCGGGGAATTCATCAGGACACTCGGAATCTACGATGTAATCGTAAACGCTGTAAAAGAACTTGGCATCAGGTTCTCGGAGAGCGGGGAAGTTGTACCGAATCCTTCGATCGAACTCGTTAAGAAGCTTGTCAAAAAGGGCAAGGAAGACAAAGTTGACTTCGTTCTGGCTGTCGGCGGGGGAAGCTCCATCGACACAGCCAAGGCGATAGCTCTCGGTATACCGTACGATGGCGATGTCTGGGATTTCTTCGATAAGGGTGTTACTCCCGAACAAGTCCTTAACATCGGAGTGATCGCGACAACGGCATCGAGCGGTTCCGAGACGTCTAATGCGGCGATACTGTCATATGGTGAATGGAAGAAAGGATTTGAAGACGACCGCATTATCCCGAAGTTCGCAATCATGAACCCGAAGTTTACAGTGAATCTTCCGGCCTATCAGACCTATGTTGGAATCGCAGATGTTCTGTCGCACCTGCTCGAAAGGTATTTCTCTGACGAGAAGAATTCCGATACGACAGACTATCTTATCGAAGGTGCAATAAGAGCTTTGCTCGTAAACGCGGACAGGCTTATAGAGGATCCCGCAAACATCAATGCAAGAGCGGAGATACAGTGGCTCGCTTCAGTTGCGCACAACAATTTTCTTGATGCCGGAAGGACGGCTGACTGGGGATCACACCGTATCGAGCATGAATTATCAGCACAATATAACATTACACACGGAGAAGGAATGGCAATAGTCTTCACAGCCTGGACCAGATACATTGCAGGCATCAAGCCCTGGAGACTTGCACTTCTCGCAAGCAGAGTATATGGAAAAGATCCATATGACTATTCAGAGAAAGAACGCGCACTTCTGTTATCGGAAGAACTTGAGAAATTCTTTAAGAAATTGGGATTGAAGACTCATTTATCTGAGCTTGGAATAACAGACAAGGATTTCGAAGTTATGGCAGAGCGTGCAACAAAGGGCGGTACAGTAGGGCACT
The DNA here is from genome assembly GCA_024683485.1 of Saccharofermentans sp. Taxonomy (GTDB): domain Bacteria; phylum Bacillota; class Clostridia; order Saccharofermentanales; family Saccharofermentanaceae; genus Saccharofermentans. The sequence goes on from JAIKYD010000024.1 coordinate 16,510, forward strand.
ATGTTCCGCTCGATTCACAAAAGTTTATTGAGATCCTGAAGATCGCAATATAAAAAATACCGGGAAAAATCGCAAAAAAGGAGATTACAACAATGGCAAGGATCAAACTTGTGGAACAGAACGAAGCAACAGGCGCTGAGAAGGAGCGCTACGATGAACTGGCAGGACGCAATGCGGTAACCAACATGAAGAAGGGACTGCTCAATGACGCAGCAACATACGATGCATACATGGCATGGTACACATCATGGAACCGTCTGGTTGAAGTAATTGGAGAGAAGGATGCGATCCTTTATGCACATAAGATATCAACAACCAATTCATGCCAGTTATGCTCACTTTTCTTTATCAGTGACGTCAAGGGCCTGGGCTTAGACCCTGCTAACCTCGTTTACGATGAGAAGGAGACAGTGCTCGCTGAACTTGCTGAGCAATATGTTAAGAATCCGACAGCAGTGTCAGACGAACTTTTCGATAAACTGAGAAAGTTCTTCAATGATCAGGAACTTGTGGTAATCGTCGGATTTGCAGGCCAGATGATCGCGACAAACAATTTCAATGCTGTCTTTAAGATCGATGTTGACAAGCGTCTCCTGCCTCTGCTTGGCGAGTTTAAGCCGGCTACGTGGAGAGAAGCGATCAAATGATTTAAGGGGATGACCGGAGCCGGACTCTGCAGAAGAACAACGTTTCCGGAAGATCCGTTATGTAAGGGGGCTGTCTCGAAAATGAGGCAGCCTCCTTTTGCTTGAACAGCGTTTTCTTTCAGAAATGCTATAATTCAGAAATGAAGTTTTATCGTGATGTAAGGGAAGATATGATCAGGAAAGCAAATTGTGTGATCTCATCAGTTGTAGCGGTCTGTCTGCTTGCATCATGCAGTTCTGAGCCTCAGATCACAGAAGAAACGGCGGCCGTGACACCGGCAGCAACCGAGGTTACACTTGAGACCGACGCAACTGAGGTAACCAAGCCGGAGCATCCCCCTGTAGGTTATGTCGTATCCGATCCGGAGATCGAGAAGGCTGAAGGCAGGACAAAAGAAGTTTATTTCAGCCGTGACGGGGAACTCATCTGCGGAAGGATCACCAGTCCTAAGGGCAAGGGGCCGTTCAAGACGATCATTATCTCCCACGGGTTATATGCTCCGCTCGGAAGGTATGCGGACAAAGCCAAAAGCTACTGTGACAAAGGTTATGCCGTAATCGAGTTCGAATATCAGAATGCAACCCCGCCGGAAACATATGATGATCCTGAATATCTGGGAGACTATATCTGCGAGGAGATAAAGGATCTTTATGCCGTAATAGATTCACTTAAATATCTTCCTGAAGTTGACCGCTCTAATGTATATCTGTACGGACACAGCATGGGCGGACTGGTCGCATCTTATGTTGCCACATTCCGTCAGGATGAGATCAAGGGATTGATATTGGTTGATCCGAGTTTTTATGCAACTGATCTTATGGAATTTGAGAATGAGCAGACAGTTACGACCGATATCTATCCACTTCTGAAAGAATGCCGGATCCCTGTGATCATAATCACAGGAACTGAGGGCAGTTTTGGAGAAGATCCGAATTTCTTTGATGAAGCGCGAAAAGCTTTTCCTGACTGCAGATATGAGGTTATTGAAGGGGCCAATCATATTTTCGGAGGTGAAGCCAGCGAACAGGTGGTGGAGATCTCCGTTGAAGCAATGAAGTCCTGGGGATAAGTGAAAACCTGACTGGTGACAGTTAATGTATATGTGGTGCGGAGTAAATGCACACTCCTGATGTTATAATATCAGCTGCAGGGAATAATCAGGAAGGAATCAGTACATGAAACGTTTATCCGTAATACTGGCATCTTTACTCATAACTGCCATGAGCATTCATGGCTTTGGCGGTGTTCCGGTTCTAGCGGCAGGAGGCATCGCTATCAACAGCACCAACTTTCCGGATAAGAACTTTAGAGACGTTATCTCCGGAAGTGATTATGACAGTGACGGAAACGGATATCTGAGCAGTTCGGAGATCAGCAATACCTTGAATATCCGTTGTGAAGGAATGGATATCGGTTCAATAAAGGGTGTTGAATATTTCACGGCTCTTCAGGGACTGTGGTGCAAGGATAACCATATTAAGTCTATGGATCTCAGCAAGAACAAGGATCTCCGCGGTGTCTGGTGTTCCGGAAATGATTTTACTTCTCTTGACTTTTCAGCGAACCCGGAACTCGTATGGGTGTATTGCTTTGACTGCAAACTTACCAGTCTTAATGTCTCAAATAATCCTCATATGGCATACCTTGAATGCAGCGGCAACCCTTTAAAAACGCTGGATATATCCAAGAATCCCGAACTCGAGCACCTGATCTGCAGTGCGTGTGAACTTAAGGAACTTGATCTGAGCGGAAATCCGAAGCTGTCACATTTGGATGCATTAAGAAATAAGCTCACCTCGATTGACCTGTCCAACAATCCCGAATTGAGGAGACTTGATATCTGGGATAATCATGATCTGGGAAATGTTGATATAAGCAGTCTTCAGGGACTGCAGTATTACAACTGTGCCAACAACGGAGTAACCTCCATCGATGTGAGCAATAATCCTGAACTTCAGAAGCTTATCTGCAGTTATAACGGAATAAGCAAGCTTGATGTCAGCAACAACCACAGACTAGCTTACCTGGACTGTGCCTGCAACAAAATAAGCAAACTTGATCTGTCTAACAATCCGCAGCTGTATTTTCTGCAGGCTTTTACAAACAGTTTTACAAAACTCGATATCAGCAATAACAGCCGTCTGGTAAAAACTTATAAGGACGGTTATAAGCAGGCTGAGTACGATGTGTGCAACGGTCATTCGTGGAGCATCGATTACGGCGGGTGGACCGAATTAGGTGTTGAATTATTATACTTCCTTTGTGTTGATGATGTGGTTAACGTAAGCACCGGTTCCGGCAGTGCAAATGATGTTCCGGACAGTTACATCAACACGAGGGACGGTCTGTCATCGTCTGATGATCTTATCACGCGCGATATGGCAATAGAGACACTTTATGCGCTCGCAGGAAGTCCTGATGTCAGCGGACTGGAGACCGGTTTTACTGATGTAAAGCCTGGTTCAAGGTGTGAGGATGCAGTTAAGTGGGGCGTTGCAAACAGGATCTGCTTCGGATATCCCAATATCTGTTCCGATACTTTCGGCGTTGGCGAATATATCACGAGGGAAGATCTTGCTCTTATGCTTCACAGGTATGCAGGATTAATGGGATATAAGACTGCATTTGACTATGGAAGGACCGATTGGTTCAAAGATTTCTACGATATAGATTACTATTCCTGGGGCGCATTCACCTGGACAATTCAGTGGGAGATCCTGAACCCGAAAGGCTCAAAATCAGATCCGAACCTTTATCCGCACGGAAGGGTAACAAGGTCTGATCTTAAAGCCGGTATTACCCAGCTTCTGGAGTTGAATTATGTGCCGGTTCCTTCGAAGATCCCTATTCCGTCAAAGCCCGAAATAGCAGCCGGATGGGTAAAGAATTCAACCGGATGGTGGTACAGAAATGCCGATGGTTCTTATCCCCGTTCCTGCTGGAAGGAGATAGACGGCGAATGGTATCTCTTTAACGCTTCAGGATATATGCTTACGGGCTGGCAAAAAGTCAAGAACACCTGGTACTATCTTGGCGGCAACGGCGCTATGAGGACCGGCTGGCAGAAGATAGGAAATGAATGGTATTACTTCTATTCCGGCGGTGCAATGGCAACAGGATGGGTAAAGGATGGCAAGGTCTGGTATTACATGGCTTCTTCCGGAGCAATGCAGACAGGCTGGAAAAAGATCGGCGGCAAGTGGTACTACTTCTACAGTTCCGGTGCAATGGCTTACAGCACGACTGTTGATGGCTACAAGCTTGATGCAAGCGGCGCATGGGTCAGCGCATAGAGATAAGGGCAGTATTTGAGCAGGTGAGATCAGGGGGATTGATATGAGACTGCGCAGGAAACTTTTTGCAAGCAAGGATCCTTACGATTGCACTAAAGAGCAGTTATTTCTTGATGCCTGCAGGGAAAATATCGGTCATCTGATCACTCATTGTGAAGACTACAAAAAGATCTGTGAAGGACTGGGTGTAAGGTCTTCGGAAGATATTTCCGGACCTGAGGATATCCCTGTAATCCCTACGATGCTTATGAAGCAGCACGATTTCCGCGCAGGAAGATATATGGTGATGGCGACTTCATCAGGCACGAGCGGTAAGATGAGTCACGTCAGATTTGAGTTCGGTGCGCTTATGGCGGCACTCCGGATGTCAATAAAGGTTACGAGATATCACGGCATCATGACAGCCAGACCCTGCAGATACATAGTTATGGGCTACAAGCCGCACCGTTCCAACAAGACAGCGGTTGCCAAGACTGCCTATCTGACGACTTTTCTTGCTCCGGCAATCAGCCGTAAGTTTATTCTGAAGCATACTGCGGACGGGTATAAGCCTGATTTTGAGAGCATAGTGAATGCCCTTAAGAAATACGAGAAGGGCAGGTTCCCGGTGCGTTTTATGGGATTCCCGTCATATACGTTTTTTCTGTTCAGACTGCTCGAGGAGAGAGGGCTTTCCTTCAAACTTCCCAAGGGCTCCAAAGTCATGCTGGGCGGCGGCTGGAAGCAGTTCTACCAGGAGGCTGCCGACAAGGAGACATTTTATAAACTGGCGAAGAAAACCCTCGGTATCGAGGAGGAGAATATTGTTGAATTCTTTGGTGCTGTTGAGCACCCCATCCTCTATACCGACTGTGCATGTCATCATTTCCATGTTCCTGTTTACAGCAAGATCGTTATTCGTGATTCTGATACTCTTGAGCCGCTCGAAAATGGAAAGACCGGTCTTGTAAATCTTATCTCACCTCTGTGCACTGCAACACCGATTCTGTCCGTCATGACAGACGATCTTGGTATCCTGCATGACGGTACTGAATGTCCTTGCGGGGTAAAGTCACCGTATCTTGAGATAGTTGGCCGCGTTGCTCCGGATGACATCAAGACGTGCGCCGCAGGTGCAGCAGACATCCTTCAGGGGGTGAAGGTATGATCTGTATGCAAATAATTATTTTCAAAGGGGGAGTCCTGTTATGATACTTTTCGACGGCAAGACATATGAGAGTTCCGAGCAGGACCGTCTTCTTAACGAACTTGAGAAAAGGATACCTGAGATCCTTTCAAAAAAGCAGTTGTCACCGGAGGTCGTTATCGATGCTGCTTTTCAGCTACGTAAGGATCTTTTGAAGGGCAGGTTCGATGATCTGCTCAAAGTTTTCCCGGAAGATACGGTGGAGACCTACAAAAAACAGGCCGAGGCACTCTTATCCAAGGAACAGCTGCATAAAAAACTCGATACAGAGCTTGGAAACACTGAGGAATACGTTACAGATCCCGTCAGCGGCTTCTCTCAGATCAGAGTCAGGAAAATGCCATTGGGAGTACTGTTCCATATCTCTGCAGGCAACATGGATTTCCTTCCGGCCTATTCTCTTGCCGAAGGCCTTATGACCGGCAATATCAATATCTTAAAGCTGCCTTCGGCTGATAACGGTCTGTCATTGAAGCTCATTATGCAGCTCGTTGAATACAGACCGGAACTTAAAGATTATGTCTATGTATTTGATACGGCATCCACGGATATTCAGGGCATGCGCAAGATGGCCGGGCTGAGCAACGCGATAAGTGTCTGGGGAAGTGACATGGCGATCGAAGCGGTAAGGGGACTTGCACCGACAGGTGCAAAGATAATCGAGTGGGGCCAGAAGCTCGGTTTCTGCTACGTAACAAAACTTAATGAAGTAAGCGGGGCAGACGGAGAACTTGAAGGCCTTGCAAAGCACATTGCGACGACCAAACAGCTTCTCTGCAGCAGCTGCCAGGTCATCTATATCGATACGGAAGACATGAATGAAGTGAAGTCTTTTGGTGAGAAGTTCCTGCCGGTTCTTGAGACTGCGGTAAACGGCAATGCCACGCAGGAGATCGGCATCCGCGCAAGGGATACACTGGTCTCATATACGCAGAGATTAAAGAGTTATCTGGGCGAAGAAGACCGGCACGATGATGTCTTAAGAGGCAAAGGGTGCAGCGTGATAATCGCGGAAGACAGCGCGCTCGAACTTTCACCCATGATGTGCAATGTCCTCGTAAAACCACTGCCCCGGAAAGACATCGGAAAGACTCTTTATGCGCACAGATATCATCTGCAGACGGCAGGTCTTATCTGTCCTGAAAAGGACAGGCAGGAACTTGCTGAACTGTTTACCAGATGCGGTCTGATCCGCGTTACTAATGGTGCTGACATGAGTGCATATTTCCCTGGTGAATGCCACGACGGTGAATATGCTTTGAACCGTTATATGCGTATTGTTAATGTGGAATGCTGATATAGATCTCTTTTACCGGCACTCCGGGAAGCACCATTCTTCTCCGGCACATATACCGACATGAACAGCGCTTCCCATCTGCCGCTTAGATATTACAGCAGGCAAGGTGTGATTGTGCGTGAAGGCTTGGTGAAGTATGAGTGAAAAGTGCGTGATTACCGTGACGGTTTGATTACAGACCGCTTGACTCACAAAAGATCATGTTGTATTATCTCGGCATCTTAGTTATGGAGGGACACCAATGAGGAAGACAATCTGCTGAAGTTTATAAAACGCCTCGCGGATAAGTCTATTTTTGTGTGTTCATTTATATTGCATTTTTATTTTAGCCGCGGCCGCTTCCATGTGTCGCGGCTATTGATTTATCCGGCAGAGGATTTTCGAGAGGAATCATTATGCCAGTAATTAACATTAACAATCTAACATTCGGATACGACGGATCTGAGAAGATCTTATTTGACGACGTAACCATCTCGCTGGACACATCGTGGAAGCTTGCTCTGGCGGGCCGCAACGGCAGGGGAAAGACGACATTTTTCAAGCTGCTGAAAGGAGAGCTTCCATACAGTGGAACTATCACAGGTGTGCCAGAGACGGTCATTTTTCCTATGACGGAACTGCCCGAAAATGAAGACTGGAGAGTGCGCAAAGAACTCAATTTAATGGGTGCCGATCCTGACATCATGTGGCGACCGGTGGAAACTCTTTCGGGTGGCGAGAGGACTAAACTGATGCTTGCAAATCTTTTCGCATCTGATGGAATATACCCTCTGATCGATGAGCCTACGAACCATCTTGACAGACAGGGGAGAGAGGCTGTTGCGGATTATCTGTCGACAAAAGATGGCTTCATCATGATCTCACACGACAGAGCTTTCCTTGACCGCTGCACAGACCACACTCTGGTTATCTCCAAAACAGGTCTGGAACTTGTTGCTGCCACATATTCAGTGTGGTGGACAAACAATGAGCAGCGCATGGAGAGTGAGCGAGCAAGGAATGATCAGCTTAAGAAAGAGATGAATTCCATCGATGCCGCCATGAAGAAGAATGCTCAATGGTCTTCAAAAGCAGAGGGTTATAAGAACAGATCCAAAGCACCATCAAAGGTTGCGGAAGATCATTTCAGGAGAGCCTATGAGGCGGAGAAAGCAAGAAAACTGATGTCTGCTTCAAAGAATCTGGAGAGACGCAATGAGCGGAAACTTGAGGAAAAGCAAAGTCTTCTTAAAGACCTTGAACGCTCTGAAAAGCTAAAGATAACAGGAACCGAGCACCACAATAAGACACCGGTGATACTTAAAAATGTGACTTTGATGCGTTACGGTGAACCTGTGGTTACAGGTTTTGATCTTACTGTTGAACGTGGAAGCAAGATATCACTGCAGGGAAAGAACGGATGCGGAAAGAGCACATTGATCAAGTATCTGGCAGGTTTGGGAGACAGCGAGGGAATCACTGCGGAAGGTGACATCTACATTGCCCCCGGCCTTAAGATATCTTATGTCGGTCAGGACACCTCATCGCTGTCAGGACCTCTTTATGATATTGCTGCGGAACGCGGTGCAGACAAGACTATATTCAGCACGATCCTGGTCAAGATGGGATTCACAAAGGAAATGCTCTACCGTGATGTCTCACAGCTGTCTCTCGGGCAGAAGAAATTTGTCATGATCGCACTTTCTTTATGTGAGCATGCAGATCTTTACCTGTGGGATGAGCCGCTGAACTATATCGATGTCTATCTGCGTCAGGAGATCGAGCGTCTGGTCAAGGATAACAATGTAACAATGCTCTTTGTTGAGCATGACAGAACATTTGCGGAATCGGTGGCTGACAGGGAAGTCAATATGTGATGTCTGCCGGAAAGAAGCGGGCATACATGTGCGCTTTACGCTTCATCTCAGATGCTGCTGCAGAATCTGATTATCTCAGCTTTTCTGGGTTCGACATCTGTTTTATATTCAACTGAAGTGAGACCTAAGTGACCTGCACATTCGATCTCGAGATGACCATAAAAATGCTCAATGCTGCCTATCAGGCGCTCGCATTCAGGCATATTCGGACCTGTCCTTAAGGCAACTGCGTAGCCTTTCTTTCCGCTCCTGATAGTGGCATGCGGTTCATGCGTGTTGCACCATGGAGTAACTCTGTCAATGAATGACTTGTACTGTCCTGGAATGTCTGCCCAGTAGGAGGGAGCAACAGATATGATAATGTCTGCCTGATCGAATTCGTTCATGATGTCACGGATCACGGAAGCATCTTTCATAACGCAGGACGCGGTCTTGTGGCAGGCGCGGCATCCTCTGCAGAATGCGAAGGAATAATCGTCGATGCAGATACTTTTTGTATCGTAACGTGAAGAGATCTCACTGCAGATTATCTTTACTATCTCCGCTGTTGCGCCTGTTCTGACAGGACTGCAGTTGATTACAAGTGCTTTCATGTATTGCTTCCTTCTTTCCGGATATCCATAAAGATATCGACTTTATTCCTGTGGTATTCCTTAAAGCCGCAGGACTCATAAACATGAACCGCGCGCGGGTTATAGATATAAACACCCAGACGGATCCTTTCAAGCCCAAGTTCGCCGAACCCGTAACTGATCATGCGCTTCAAGGCTTCTTTGCCGAAGCCTTTGTCCTGCATGGAGTAAGTTATCACGATGCCCCATTCCGCATCATCTTCTCTCCGGTCAAAAAACTCTGTGTTGCCTATGAACTTTCCGGTGGATTTCTCGATCATGGAATACATCGCGGCACCGCCTTCGATCTTTCCACGCATATACTCCTGTTCTTCTTCCAATGTGTAGGGCTCACGCCTGTCACTGATGAAACGCGCAACGTGTTCTATGTCGTTGATCATCACGAGGTACTCGGGAATCAACTCCATATTGGGTTTAACAAATAATATTCTTTCTGATTCAAAAACTGTTTCCATAGACTGTTATCAGGACCAGAAGATGTCTTTCTGTGCAAGTTCCATTACCATGGTGAAGACAAGTTTCTGCTCATCTGTGATGCCGTTTACGATCGGCATAGAAACCGGATCATCTGCAAACCCCGGGTCGAAATGACATATGCCGTTTTTGTTGTAGAAAGTGATAAGACTCTTCGTGTTTTCTTTTGGAACAGAAGAGATGACACCGCCTTCAAACAACATCCGGTAGTGTTCAGTTCCAAGATAGATGATCCTGAAACCTTCGTTTACCATGAGTTTTTGTATCATCTGCATATCGCTGACAGAAAGCTCAAGCGTACCATCCCAATCGTAAAGGATGAGCACATGATAGGCACAGTCCTGATACAGGTCGAGGTTCAGTCCCTGATCGTTCAGTGCGTTGACTCTTCTGGCCTTCAGATTATCTGGTCCGTTCGGCGCATGCTTATAAAAGATTATGTCTGCATTCCTGTTATTGAGCTTGTCGGTGTACTCGCGGACATATTTCCACTGTGCTTCATCGGCAACAGGGAGAAATGCCGTTGTTCCTCCTCCAAGCGTGAATATCACAATAAAAGCAATAATCGGAAGCAAACCTAAAAGTGCTATTCCCATAGCAGCTTTGTTTATCTGTCTTTGTCTCATAACAATCTACCCCTTGTATGACAATTGATCCCTTAATTCAGGTATTCCGTACCTGCAAGTTATTCCAGCAGTAATTATACACCATTCTTTGTTTTAAAATAATTAATAGAATGGTGATGAGCATGTAACACTGCTTCCAATATAATGATAGTGTTAGAATTCTGTATTCCTGCTCGAGGTGTGTTGTGTTCCTTAGATACATATATGCTGGCACATTTGCTGCGTTGATACTCACGTTGATAACGTGTGCGTTCAATGCAAAACGCCATTACAAAGATCTCGGCAAAGCAGTGTCCTGGCTTGATATAGCCTTTATCCCGCCTATACTTGGAAATGCTGTTATTATTCTTGCGACCAGAAGGTGGATGGCTCTTGTTGGATGTTACATCTATTTTATCGGAATGGACTTCGTAGTATATGAACTGATGGAATTTACAGAAGTTTACTGCAGGGGCACAGCTAAACAGTTAAAAGTCCCGAAGTGGGTAAAGTGGATTCTTATTGCAGATGCAGTCCAGCTGCTTATTAATCCTTTTACGAAGCACGCTTTTGATGTTGAATGGGTGGTTTATGAGAGCAAGGTTTACTATATAGTGAAGCCCTTTGCCGGTCAGGTATTCCACAGGATAGCTGACTATGGTGTATTCCTTGCCGTGATCATTATCTTTGGGGTTGCGACTTTCCGCACTTCACGCATCTACAGGGAAAATTATTATGTCATATTCGTAACCATGATCGCTGTCGGTATATGGGAATCCTATTATATTTTTTCCAGAAATCCGATCGACCGGTCAATGATCGGATTAGGCACATTCGGAGTCCTGGCATATTATTTCTCTATACATTACAGACCGTTGAGACTCCTCGACAAAATGCTGTCGGGAATCGTTTCAAACGGTAAAGACGCATGTTTCATCTTCACGCCTAAAGGCCGCTGTGTCTGGGTCAATAAGGCTGCAAGTCTGCTTGTGGGTGTTAATGAGGAGAACTGCGAGAAAGCTCCGGAAGATCTGGAATATCTGTTTAACACCAAACTCAGAAAAGGCAATTGGACAGAGCAGCATATGACCGGCTCAGGTGACAACCGGAAATATTATCTGTTTGAGAACCGTGATGTTGTAAATGCTAAAGGCAGGACCAACGGATATTATCTCAAAGTCGCTGATATCACGGAGGAACAGCTCAGGATAAGGAAAGAACTTTTCGAGGCTACCCATGATAAACTGACAGGCCTTTACACGCAGGATCACCTGTGCAAGATGGTCAGGCAGACTATAGATGAACACAGATTGGCGGAATATATGCTGCTTTACATCAACATCAAAGGTTTTAAAGTGGTAAATGATGTCTTCGGCAATGATTTCGGTGATTATGCTATTACATGCTTCACAAAAAAGATGAAGTCGGTATTCTCAAAAAGATGTGTTTACGGCAGACTTAGCGGAGCTAACTTCGGAGTCCTTGTTCCGAAGGATGAATTTGACATTGTGAAGACTGTCAGCAATCTCTCGGTTATTGAAATTAAGCAGGGGACGGTCAAATATTCTTTGCAGGCCCAGTTCGGTGTATATGAGGTTGACCGTGAAGAGCGCGATGTAAACAAGATGTTTTCCAACGCCAGAATTGCTCTTTCGACCATCGAGAACGTTGATTCCTCAAGGATAGCTTTCTACGATGAGAAGCTGCGTAACGAACTTCTGTGGAATCAGGAGATTAATGCACAGATACTTGATGCCATTAAGGAACGTGATATCAGACCTTACCTCCAGCCTATTGCCGATAATGAAGGACGTATTGTCGGATGTGAGGCCCTTGTCCGCTGGATACATAAGGAACATGGTTTTCTTGCTCCAATAAGATTTATTCCTTCGCTTGAGAAGAACGGAATGATCGCGGAAGTCGATAAATATATGTGGCGCTGCGCCTGTGAGATCCTCTCCGGATGGAAAAGGCGCGGATGGGATATGTTTGTCTCAGTCAACATCTCGCCAAAGGATTTCTATTATCTTGATGTTCCAAAGTATATCAAGGGTCTGGTTGAGGAGTATGGTCTTGAGCCAGGGAACCTCCGTGTCGAGATTACGGAGACTGTTATGGTAACCGATTCGGAAAAGGTCGTTGCAATAATGGAGGAATTCAGAAGCTACGGCTTTATTGTGGAGATGGATGATTTCGGAAGCGGTTATTCATCTCTCAATATGCTCAAGAACCTGCCGGTAGATGTGCTCAAGATAGATATGAATTTCCTGGGCAAGGCTGATGATGAGGAGAAGGCTGACACTATCGTAAAGAATATTATAAACCTCTCGATGGATCTCGGGATTACATCCCTTACGGAAGGTGTTGAGACTCAGATCCAGTATGGTTTTCTCTCAGATATGGGCTGCAAACTTTTCCAGGGTTACTACTTCAGCAAGCCGGTTCCGGTTGATGAGTTTGAGAAACTGGTGACCGTTCAGAAGCATTAGTTTCCGGAACGTTCCCGAATAATAAGGTGATAATGAGCCGTAAGAGATATCCGGTGGTATAATGATTTGGGGATTTATCGGAAAGGATATTAATATTATGAATTCATTCTCTGAAAAACTCATTGGCAATGTCAGCAGAGTTATCGTGGGCAAAGATAAGCAGATAGAACTTCTGCTTGTATCATTGCTTGTCGGGGGACATGTATTGCTTGAAGATGTTCCGGGCACGGGCAAGACCAAGACTGCAAAGGCTTTGGCGCAATCATTGGATCTGGGTTTTAAGAGGGTTCAGTTTACGATAGACCTTCTGCCTTCGGATCTGACCGGAATCAATTTTTTCGACAGGGAAGCAAACTCATTTGTATTCCGCAAAGGCCCGCTCTTTACGAATATCCTTCTGGCGGACGAGATCAACAGGGCTACCGCAAGGACGCAGTCGAGCCTTCTCGAGTGTATGGAGGAAAAACAGGTGACGGTCGATGGTGATACCAGAAAACTTGATCTGCCGTTCCTTGTAATCGCAACCCAGAACCCGGTCGAATCGCAGGGAACATTTCCGCTGCCTGAAGCTCAGCTTGACCGTTTCCTTATGATGCTTAAGATGGACTATCCATCTCATGATGAGAGCATTCAGATCCTCAAAAGATTTGCTACGGAAGATCCATTGGATACGCTTGCACCTGTAACAACGCGTGATGAACTCTTTTCCATGCAGTCACAGGCCAGGAAGATTTATGTATCAGATCTTCTCTATGATTATGCGGCACGTATCGTTGAAGCCACAAGGGAATCTTCTGACATCGCGGTCGGTGCAAGTCCCCGTGCGCTTCTCGCATATGTATCCGCAGCAAAGGCACTGGCATTTGTCAGAGGCCGCAATAATTGTGTTCCTGATGATTTCAAGGAACTTGCTGTGCCTGTCCTTGCACACCGCCTGACCATCCGTTCAGGCGGAGCACTTTCAAAAGCGGGGAAATTCTTATCAAAGCGCGATATGGCAGCAGACATTGTCACGAAGCTGCTCAGCAGTGTTACCTGTCCCACAGAAGATTTCAGCCGCAAAAACTGATACAAGATGGAACTGTTCGTACTTATCGGGATTCTTTTATTGGTCTTTTTTGCGGAGATCATATACTACCGTATTCACGCGCTCGACAATCTTCAGCTGAAAGTCGATTTCTCGAAGAATGTCGCTGATTTTGGTGAGGATATTGAACTGATAGAAGTTGCGGAGAACAGAAAACGCCTCCCGCTTCCGTTTATCATTCTTAAGTTCGAGGCTCCTCGTGAACTTAAGTTTTATGATATGGCAAACACATCCACGTCTGATAATCTTTACCGCGAAGATATGCTGACCATGAAGGCTTTCTCAAAGCATACACGCCGCATCAAGGCCAAGTGCACGAAGCGCGGATATTATGTTTTCCCGAGGGTTGGCATTACTACTTCAGACCTGTTTCTGACAGAGCGCTTTACTAAAGATTTTCCTAACGGTTCACACCTTGTGGTATTGCCTGAGATCCTTAACACGGATCTTATCAGTATGCTGACTTCAGTTACTCTTAGCGAACTTCAGTGCCGCAGGACACTTCTTACGGACCCGTTTACTCTTTCCGGCATCCGTGAGTACGGTCCAAACGATCCGATGAAGAGCATCAACTGGAAAGCCAGTGCCAAAACGGGTGAACTCATGGTTAACCAGAATGCCTCCACATGCGCGCAGAAGGTTCACATCTTCATGAATCTTGATTACTACAACCAGAAGCGTTCTTTGTCTTTGCTCGAAAAGTCAATCAGCCTTGCATATACTTACCTGCGGGAGCTTGCCGCGCTTGGCATTCCGGCATCTGTTTATACGAACGGTATCGATGTCATAACTGATTCACCGGTAATATCGGAAACCGATCTTGGATCGGCAACTCTTGATGAACGTGCCGTAATGCTCGCCAGGATCGATCTGAGGAAGCAGGCGGTGCCGTTTGCAGAGACTCTCGAGAAGTATATCCCTTCCACAGACCGTGAAGATTTCATCCTTCTGATATCACCGCAGTTTAACGGAAGTTTCCGCAATATCCTTACAGAGATAAAGGCGAGACGTCCGTCTCTTCAATGGCTGATGCCATGCTATAAGACAACGCCTGATGCAAATCCGGAGTTTTCTATTGCTGATTCATATATGAGATGGGAGGTAATAGGCAATGACTGATATCCGTGATATCAATTCAACCAGTCATACCTCTCAGGACCGGTCCGGAAATACTATTCAGACTGTACGCGACAGCCTTCCAGCCGAGATACTTCTCTCGCTGATAATCGGTATCACAATACTGTCTGCAATGGTTGTGATAAAGAGTTATGTTGAACTGATCGATGTCGGTATTTATCCGCAATTTGTTACCCTGATTGTAACTGTTATTCACACCATTATCAGAAGACTAAGGATAAGATCATTATTGCTTAACTTTATCCTGCATATTCTGGCTTCTGTGATCTACTTCTTTGTGGCGGTCAATGTTCCGTTCCTTCAGTATGGAAACAGCATGGCAAATATGATTTTCCTTGCCGGCACGCTTATAGCTTTGACGTTGTTTTCTTACTTATACAGGCTAAGACCTGCTTTTACGGCTTCAGATGCCGAATTTGTTGTTTTCCCGGCAGCTTTCCATGTGATCTTCTACATACTCTATTCCATATCGGACAGTGATGAGTTTGCTAATAATCTTTTGCTTCATGCGATCATTATTGCATTCATCTTTATTGTTATGCGCCAGATCGCTGTCTTTGATGCCAGATATTATCACTCGATACATAAGATATCCAGACCGGCTTCACAGCTGAAAAAACAAAACCTCAAGACAGTTGCAGGACTTGTCGGGATTTTTGTCGTTTCTCTTGGGGTTCTCACTATCTTTCCTGTTGATTTGGTTTCAGATGCTGTGCAGGCAGTTATCCGTGCAATAATCAGATTTATCTTCCTCTTTCTCAAACCGGGTGAGACCGAGTTCAATCTGGATGAAGATGCCTGGTTTGAAATGGAAGATATGGGTTCTGAAGGTCAGTTCAACCCATTGGTTGATCTTGCCGGAAAGATCCTGGCTGTAATAATCATAATAGGAATCATCTGTCTTGTTTTAAATGCGATCCGTATCCTTGTGCGGAATGCTCCCAGATTCAGCAAGGAGAAAGAGGCGGCAGAAGATGATAACCTTATAGATACCATTGAAGATATCAGACCTGAGAAAAAACAATTTATCAAAAGCCATGATTTCGGTACCGGTCACGAGCGGCATATCAGAAAGCAGTTCTACGATAAGACGCGCCGCGCAATCCGAAAAGGTCTTCCTGTCTCAGCTGCTTCAACTCCCGGACAGATCGGAACTGTACTCAGTGAGAATGGCGACAGGAATATAAATTCTCTTATAGAGGAATATGAGAAAGTACGTTATGGAAAACGGGGTGAATAAAATGATCAAAAACGTAGTGCTAGACATGGGAAACGTCCTTCTGGATTACAATCCAGATTTTGTACTGAATACTTTTTGCTCTTCAGAAGAAGAAAAGGATGTGATCAGGAAAGAACTGTTCAACGGTCCTGAGTGGAAACTGGGCGACAGGGGAGACATAAAGGACAAAGACAGATTTGATATCGTGAAGGTGAGAGTTCCTGAGCAATATCATGAGGCGTTAAAAAACTGCGCTGACAAATGGGGTATATGCATGACACCTTTGGCAGGCGCCAGAGAATTCTGTGAGTATGTAAAGGAAAGCGGCCGCGGAATATATATCCTGTCTAATGCAAGTGATCTTTTCTATGATTACTTCCCGAAGTTTCTGCCGCTGGATTTTTTCGACGGTGTGTATGTCTCATCGGATGTTCACATGCTCAAACCTGATGTGGAGATCTATGAAGCGTTCCTGGAAAAATACGGATTGAAGGGTGAAGAATGTCTGTTCGTAGATGACAGGGAAGACAATGTGTCAGGCGCAAAGAAAGCAGGCCTTAACATCTTCCGCTTTGGCGGTGATTACGGGGCAGTCATTAATTATCTGAACAGTTGATTGCGATCAGAATCCGATCCTTCTGATCTCCTTGACGAGATTAGCGGCATAGGTCTCTGTTCCGAGGCAATTCGGATGTAGATTATCGAGATAATACTCTTCCAAATGAGGGACGAGAGTTAATCCGTCTATTATCTTAATGTTCGGGTATCTTCCTGCTATTTCCCTGACATTTGAGCAGAACCTGAAGAAGACATGAAGTTCATCAGGATGATCGCCTCTCCATATTGGTGATATGCAAAGGATTGGTATTTCCGTATCATAGATCCCGATAAGTGTCTCGTAGTATTCTTCGACCGCTGACATATTCTCTTCACCATATTGGTTGGTGCCTAGTGCAACTATTATCTTGTCCGGATCGTATCCGGGCATTTTCATCAGTGATCTGCTGTCATAGATATATCCGCCTATGCCCTGATTGAGGACATCATAATCAAGATAACGGTTTGCTATGCTTACATAAGTCTCTGATGAGCGGAGAGGGCCGTAGCCCTGTGTTATTGAATCTCCCAGCCAGAGCACTTTGGTATCTTTAACCGGAATCTGATAGGTGGAATCGACCGAGAAGTTTCTGATAAGCATAGTGGCATCAGCAGCCAGGTATATCACAATGCGGTGTGTCCCTTCAGGAAGTGTGAATCTGATGATGCCTTCCTCCTTAAGATCTTTGATATAAAAGATCTGACTGGCAAGATCATCAACATACAGTTCAACAGAATCTTCCGAGCATTTCCAGATCAGTTTGTATTCGAAGGATATCTCTGAAGCATCCGTGATCATCTCGATAGTTTTTGCAGTTGAAGCATCACATCTCTCATACCACATCTCCAGAGCTGAACGGAAGTAATCCATCTGTGCTTTTGAATACTGGTTGGCCTTAAGATAGCCACCCTCATATTCTTCGAATTCATAAGTGCCGAAATATATCTTCTTCAGTTCTTCATTGCTTAATATCATAAGGACCTACCACCATAGATTATTCTTTGATCACAGATTTATCCGGATTCAGTCCGGCAGTGTCTCGTTCTTGTGTGCTTCACGCTTCATCTCGTACATGGCCTCATCTGCCATGCGGAAATATTCCTCATTCTCCAGAGTGTTCTCCGGATCAATGATCACATAACCGACGCTGACACTTAACCTGAATGGCAAGTTCAGTTCTTTTGACACCTGTCTGGACTTTTCTATTATCTCATTCTCTATGGTTTTTACATCTCCGGAAACATCATAATCTCCGATAATTACATACTCATCGCCTCCGTATCTGACAGCTTTCCAGCTGGCCGGGACAGAGCTCTTGATAACATTGGCAACAGTTTTAATAGCCATATCTCCGCGGAGATGACCGTGCTTGTCGTTTATCTCTTTCATCTTATTGATGTCGGCGACCATGATCACGGATTTGATCTTCGACCGTCTTAGCTCATCCAGGTATGGAATAACGATCTTCTCATATCCCATTCTGTTATAGAGCCCGGTAAGTTCATCCCTGACCGAGATATCAGCAAGCACTTTGTTAAGATTCTCAAGCTTGATATTCTGGCTGGCTCTTGCAAGACCGGATGCCACGTGTCTGGTCAGGGAATTGAGATAGAAATCCTTGATCAGTTTATGGTGATCTTTGCTGACAAAATAACCGTAACTTTCATTCCCGATATGAAGCGGAACGATAACATACAAAGAAGTTACGGGAGACTCAGCATCATAATTCGGAACTAACTCTTTTACCGGGATCGTATGTCTTGGTACAGCGGTCCCGTCCTTCATCCCGTAGATGACATTGATCTGTTCGCTGTAACCTTCGCTTTTGCATCCGATCTCGTTATCCATAGAATCAACAAAGTCCTGATCAAGGCAGATGTAGAATTCGTCACCCTCATACGAGTGGTTTTCTGCCCACAGTTTGGAGTATGCTGTGTGAAGATCATCCAGGGATCTGACATAAGCTACGGAGTCATCAAGCTCGATCAGATGCCAGTCAAATATTGTTCTTTCGACAGGTATAAGGAAAGCTCTCCTTCTTGCTTCTGTATGAATGTTATTTCCTGCTTCACCCATAGAACAGCCGCAGCTTTCACCGGGATCAAATTTGGAATCATAGATCCTGTCACCAAAGTCCGGCTCACCATTCATCAGATCAATGAGGCTGTCCATGGCCTGGTAACTCCGTTCATCCCATCCGCGGTCAACCGAAGTCAGAATAGGGGAGAAGTGGTTTCCACTCATAAGATTGTCATAACCTGTGACCTTTACATCGTTGGGCACATTTATGCCGGCTTTCTCAAGTACCACGCAGGCTGCGAGAGCCATATTGTCATTTGCACAGATAAAGGCATCAGGCAGTTTATCCATCTTCGAGATGATATCCGGGAGCTTGTTTTCAACGATCGCATAACTCCAGCAGCCGTTAAGTGTTTTCTCAGGATCTAATGAAAGACCATACTTCGCGAGGGTTTCCACAACGACCTGATATCTTGCATTATTGTCATCGTTATCATCAGGACCGCTTATCCAGAATATATCTCTGACATTATGGACCGTGATCATGTGCTCCATGAGTTCCCTCATGCCGTTAGTGTTCTCGGTCTTGATGCAGTTTATCCCGTCAAGTTCGTATTCCAGGCAGATGGAAGGCACATGTGCTTCAAGGATCTTTTCCCTGAGGATCATATTCTCGCCTGCATTGTTTAACGTGTTTCCGAAAAGCAGCACCCCGTCGAATTCTGCAAGCTGTGGAAGATTAAGTATATTGAGCTCTCCGGTTATTTCCTCTTGGGATCTGTCATAAGATGTGTAGTCCAGAAAAATAAAGACGTCGATATTATCCATAGCCGCACGTCTTCTGACGCCTTCAAGAGCGAAGTCAAGATAATCGTCATTCCATCCGTTTGTAAATATGGCAACTTTTTTCTTCATGACAACCTCCGGTTAAGTGAGAAAAACTGTTATGCCAGAATTATAAATGAAATATAAAAACGCCCTAAATAACAGGGGTTACTATGATTTTAATTCTCTGTAAACTTTTCTCCCAGGATTATCATTTTTATTTTATTATTTTCGCTCCCGAAAACGGGAGTAGTCGAACAATAATTAGTGATATTGCCTAAAAATCATGACCTTTTAATGCAAAGGTAGAACTTTTTACTTCTGATGATATAATATCTTGCGGTTTATAGAGGAAAGGTTCATTCAAGGTAGATGCAAAAGCTTTTATCAGTGGCGATTCCATGCTTTAACTCGCAGGATTATGTGCATAGAGCTATCGAAAGTCTCTTGCCGGGTGAAGAGCAGGTGGAGATAATTGTTGTCGACGATGGTTCGACTGACGACACATCAAAGATCGCCGAAAAATATATTGAAAAGTATCCTGATACTGTCCGCCTTATCAAGAAGGAGAACGGTGGTCACGGCGACGCTGTAATGGCGGGGCTTAATGCTGCCTCAGGATTGTATTTCAGAGTCCTTGATTCCGATGACTGGCTCGATAAGGATTCACTTATTAAGCTTCTTGCTGTTCTCGGGGAGATGACAGATCCTGAGAAGGCCGCAGACCTTGTTATTACCAATTATGTTTATGAGAAGGTAAATGAGGGCAGAAGCCACCCGATCAATTACCGGAAGACACTTCCTGTTGGAAGACTTTTCGGATGGGATGAGGTAGGCAAGTGGGCCGCAGGATCATATCTGCTGATGCACTCAGCCACATACCGTACTGAACTTGCACGCAACAGCGGAATGAAGCTTCCCAAACACACCTTCTATGTTGACCACCTCTTTGTCTGCTACCCCATGATACACGTTGAGAAGATGTACTACCTCGATGTTGATCTGTACCGTTATTTCATTGGCCGTGAAGACCAGTCTGTAAATGAGAAAGTAATGCTGAGCCGTATGGATCAGCAGCTCAAAGTAAACCGTCTCATGCTCTATGAACTGGATATTGATTCTATTACCAACAAAGCGAAAAAAGAATACCTCTATTACTACACCGAGATTGTTACACAGGCGACAGTATCATTCCTGCTGCGTCTCGGGACAAAGGAAGATGAGCAAGTTATGCAGTCTTTCCTCGATGAGATCCAGAATAACCGTCCCGTCTATTATGAATGGATCCTGCAAAAACCCTTCTACCGCCACACCATAGGCCCTATCCGCAAACTGCCGCACTGGTTTGCATATCCGCTGTACCGGTTCTGCTATATAATTGCACGCCGCGTATTCGGTTTTAACTAATCTGTCCCTTTCTGCAATTAGGCTTTATAGACAGCAATACAAGTCCCAGACCGCTTCCAATCAGGGGCAGGACGAATGCGCAGAAACGTGACAGGAGCATAACGCTTCCCAATAATTCCGTTGGAATAAGATCCGCATAAAACAGTGCATATCCGTACTCGGTAACACCTGCAGCTCCGGGAAGCGGAAGCGATGATACCGATATGAAAAGTGATGACTGGGTGCGCAGTACCGTAAACCAGTCAAGACCTGAACATCCGATCGCACGTGCGCAGAAGAACGTCACGGAATGGTACAGTATTATCTGTATCAGTGATGTTATAAGCATCTTCAGGAATACTGATTTATTCAGTTTCAGAAGAAAAGCCGCCTTCCTGTAAGCTGCAAAGGATCTGAGGAATCTGAACTTGTCACCGGGTTTAAGACCCTTGATCTTTTTGAGCCTGAGGCCGATCTCTGCGAAGAAACCTGCGATCCTCCTGGTGAAGAGGACACACAGCAGACCAATGATTATTGCAATGTTCAATGCAAATCCAATAGGGAAGACGTATGCGAATTTACCATTAAGCTTGAAGACCTCGCCGTGCGAACATACGGCACCAAAGACTCCGAGGAACACTGCAGCACATTGGAAACTCAAAAGCGCACACAGAAGAGTGAATGCGCTGTGCGAGACCTTCAGTTTATCCTTTGCCATATAATAAAGCTGTCCGGGCTGTCCTCCGGTCGAAGATGGTGTTATCGAACTGAAGAAGAACCCTGCGAAAGAATATCTCATCATCTGTGCAAAGCTGATCTTGTATCCTGCAAGTTTCAGGCATCTGCTGATATTGATGCCGTCAGCAACCGCATACAGGGCCATCGCACAGACAGCAGCGAGGACCCACCAGATATTTGCGTTCTTCAGGGTGCCGATGATATCCTGACCTCTAAGTTCTTTGTAGATGACAAAGACCGTTGCGCCGCCAAGAAGCAGCAGAAGCAACGCGCCAAGCCAAAGAGACTTTTTCTTCAAAAGGTTCATCTGATCCCTATCCATTCCTTATTAATTCAGCGAGGATATTGTAGGACTAAACGCTTGAGTTTTCAATCGCGGCAAGTTGTTTGAGCAAAGTTCTCTTAATTTTGCCACGGGTGTCGTATATAATAGCTTAGCCAAAAAGAGGAGGCATGATAAAAAGTAAAACAGGGTCGATGTGAAAGCTATCACGGTTGTATTATTCAGGTACAACAGTGAGACAGAGTAGATACTAACTCGACATATTTACTGATCCAAAGAGGTCGCTGAGGAGAATGGGAAGTTA
>JAIKYD010000036.1 GCA_024683485.1 Saccharofermentans sp.
CAGTTCGTAGGCAGACAGTATTGCACCGTGATGACCTTGTTCAATTATAAGATCATTCTTTTTACGCATAGAATAGCAGAAATCAAAATACTGCTTCACGCGATATCCGTCATTCAGCGGATGTTCCTTGAGTTTGTGTTCACGTTCGTATTCCCGCCACTTCATGACAATGTACGATGTAATGATCTCGTCTTTGGATTTGAAATTGCGAAAATATGTTGCTCTGCCGATGCCCCCTGCTTCACAGAGTTCGTCAACAGTTATCTTTTCTATATTTTTTTTCTTCATTAATTTAAACAATGCTTCTCCGTAGGAAGAGATTACATAATCTGACATTTGCAAGATCACCTTTCCGGTCAATGATACTATTTCCGTCAATAGTATCATTTCCCTGATTTTATTGAGTTTAAAGCAATAGACTGATACTATAGTATCATGTAAGACGGATTTGTCGAGTCCTAAATATCAGGAGAATATCGATATGGGAAATACAAAAAAGAAAAGAATTATTAAAGTGGTACTGATAGCTGCCGTAAGTATAATCGTAGTGACAGTGCTGGGCATAGCAATTTTCCTAAAGATGACTGTTCTTAACACTTTTCCAACTCTTGAGGGAGAACCTGAAATCGGCAAATGGTACGATGTACCAGTGGAAGGAGCATTGTCTTCTGATGGCAGTGAATGGCACGGCATATTTCGCAAGGGTACGGAAAACAAGGTAGTCGTATATTTCTTCGGTGGTGGAGTGAGCATCACACCTGAAACCTCGGAGGGTGGCAAGGCATTCTACGCAACTACAATGCTCGCTCAGGATTTTGTGGCACAGGGCGGTATTGGAAGCAGCTCAGAAGACAATCCTTTCAAAGACTGGAGTTTCATTGTGATACCTTATGCGACTGGAGATTTTCATACAGGAACAGGAATCTATGAAGGGAAAAAGACTGTATATCATACAGGATACAATAATTATTCTGCATACATCGAGCAGATAAAGCCGTATGTGGGAGAGCCTGATACGCTGCTTGTAACAGGGTTTTCAGCAGGAGGATTTGCAACATCATTGCTTGCCGATGATGTGATTGATCGTTTCCAGAGTGCAGAAAATGTGACTGTCTGTGTTGACAGTTCACTTCTGCTGTATAACGGATGGTATGACACAGCGGTTAATCTATGGAAATCTCCGACAGAGATCTCTGACAGACTGACCACAAATAATCTTGTTCTTGACAGTCTGACTGCACTCCACGAAAAACGTGGGAACAGTGTAAAGATCCTATTTGACTGCTCCTATCGTGACAATACGTTGATGCAGTACCAGTCCTATATCGACAACGGAAAGATGGATCAGACCAAGGAACTGGGTGATAAGTTTCAGCAGGATCTGAAAGAAATGGTACATGGCTTGCAGACGAATATCCCTGACGTAGGTATTTATATCTGGAGCAACGGAGAGGATGCCGATACTCACAATACACAGCATACGATCATTTCATCTAATGTATTCGACAGGCTTGGCAATGACAGAAGCGTCGGTGAGTGGATATTTGATGCTGTGAACGGTGATGTAAGAACTTATGGTTTGGAACTGCTGGATAAAGAGTTCTAAAATGATCCGCACTCGTTATGATCAGGCAATTCAAAACTGATTTCTTCATCTAAAGAATTAAAGCTTTCGATATCGAGATGAGCATCATCAATAGAATAATGGTTGCATATAGTTAACTGAATTTTCAGTAGTAATTCTGTGTCTTTATCTACTATTAATTCCAGTAAATCTTCATCTCCATTATAGAAACCAATATGTTGTATGTTTAAGATGAAGAATTATATATAACACGAAGTGAGAAATAATCTTCATTTTCAATGTGCGATGCAGAGAAGAGATCATTATAATTCCTGTCATTAACCCGCTTTCGAGTTATGCATACGAAATAGATGACGGGTATCAGGAAAGAGTTAGTAAAATGTTTGACTAAGTTCGGGTGAGAATCCGAGCTGTTTTGTGCGCGGCTGTTGTTCCAGAAACGCCTGATATACTACGCCTGTCAGAGGATAAGGGGATTAACAACCCCTTATCCTAATAATGTTTGATAACTTGCATTTTGGTTTGCGTGCTACAATAAGATATCCAAATCAGGGAGAAATATCATGCCTGACATCATTGTAGTGGAAGATAATGTTGAGATCGGAGGCTTGTTGTGTGATTTCCTCCGTAAGGAGAACTATACGGTATCACTCGCTGAGACCGGCCGGCAGGCTTTGGATCTGTATGAGAAATACGGAGCCAAACTGATGGTTTTGGATATCATGCTTCCGGGCGAGATCGACGGCTTTACCGTTTGCTCCAAGATCAGGGAGGATTCCAATACGCATATTCTTATCGCCAGCGCGAAAACTGATAAAGAGAGCAAGCTCAAAGGCCTTGATATCGGTGCTGATGACTATATCGAGAAACCATACGATATTGATATCCTGCTTGCCAAGATCAGGGGCATCTTCAAACGCAAATTCTCGATCGATGAGATAGTTGACGGCGAACTGAAGCTGAACTGTGCTACCAAGACACTTTATGTTGCGGGAGAACTAAAGGAAGTGACCGTCAAAGAGTTCGATCTGTTAAAACTCCTGATCGAAAACAAGGGCGTCACCCTCAAGAAAGCTTATATCTTCAATTCGATCTGGGGAAGTGATTCTGAATCTGAGATGCAGACTCTGAATGTCCATATCAAGTGGCTGAGAGAAAAGATAGAGAAGGATCCTAAGAATCCTTCCCGCATTCTGACCGTATGGGGAGTGGGTTACAGATTTGAGTAAGTTCCGTAAGTC
>JAIKYD010000042.1 GCA_024683485.1 Saccharofermentans sp.
GGTTCTTCGGATTTTTTGTGGGATGAACCAATCGCAACCAGCCATGGTTTTTATACAGATCAGCCTTAAGCCGTCAAGCCTGCCTGCGGCACATTCTTACGAATGCTTCGGGCTTGACTGCGTCGTCTGATCTGTGTTTGGTAATTAGGCTGGTTGCGATCACTGGCGGTTGTTTAAGAACTGGCATCGTTAGATGCAAGGCGGGGCTTGCCCCGTCTTAATTACTACTTTAGCGCCTGCATAAGTCGAGCAGTCAATGGGACCGAAGGTCAGGCTTGCCGTCCATTGACGGCGAAGACTGCAGGTGCTATCTATCTTGTCGGCATCAGCACATAGTTAGATGGGATTGTCATGTATCTGACTAGAGTAAAGAAGTATTCGTCATCACGGTAGCCGTACCCTATTCGCTTGGCTACTTTTATCTTGTTATTAAGTCCCTCAAGTTTACCTGTACTTATCGGATGTAATGCATGAGATATCAGACCTTCCAAACGCTTCTCTTTTAGGTTCGCAAAGCGGACTAATGCACTTATTCCACTTTCTTTAGCAGCTTCAAACCATGCCGTCCAGGCTATCCTGGCTTCTTCAGGGTCTCTGATATCAAACAGCCGGCAAAGTTCTTCTTTCATTGCATAGCACACTGCCAAATCGTTATGTTCTTCGAGGATCTTATCAAGGGCTGAACGCTTTTGTTCCGGAAGCTTGTCGCCATTTATCAGGATCGACCATCTCGAGCTCTTAAGCATGCTGTACTTTTTGCGTTCTTCTTTGTAATTCTGCTTTTGTCTTCTTTTCAGTTCAGGTTCTGTCTCATAGTCGTATAGTTCCTTGATATCTTCTGCTCTGTCTTTGTGTCTCCTTGCTTCTTCGAGTCTGACCACCCCAAGGACTTCTTTACCGAATTGTGCCTGCATGTGGTATCTGTCGTACACGATCTCCACATCAGGCATATATTCTTCTACAAGCTTGTTATAGGAAGCATTCATGTCCATTGCGAATGCCTTTACTTCGCTGAGATAGTCCATGTCGTATTCTTCGAAGAACTTCCTGAAGTCTGCGGTTGCTCTGCCTTTACCGACCCATAAGACTTCTCCCGTCTCAAGATCCATTACACATGTCGCATACTTCTGGCCTTTATGTATGGCGAATTCGTCTACTGCAAGGTATTGTGGTTTATATCCTATTGCCTTGAGATATCGAGCTCTGGATTCCAATGCGCTATCCATAACCCGCTTGTGGATAAGATTCAACGCTTTCCAGTTAATTCCTGTTATCTCCGATACCGAACTAATGCACAAGCCATGCTTAAGAAGGGATTGTGCCCAATCTGCTGCTCTTGTCGTTATCCTTGCATCCGGATCCTTGAAACAGATGTCTTCGTTGAAGACTTTCCCGCAACTCAAACACTTATACTTATGGAACGTTACAGATATAAACTGCCTTATCCCGACCCAGATTGGCATATCGATTAGTTCTGTAGTGTAGTTATCGTGGACTTCCACTTCGTTATTTCCACAGTACTTACAGCACTCTTTTTCAGTATTGTTCTGACTGCGGAACACAAACTTTATAACAGTTTTAAAGGAATTAAGTTCAAATTCATTACAAATATACTGTTGGCAAGCTATCTGAATCTTTGTATTATTGTGGGCGAGGAGCATATGTTTTAGTCCTTTTGGTTTTGTGTGGTAACTAAACTTTAGGATTTATATGCTCCTTTTTCAATTACTCATTCCCACAACTTTTCCGAAGAGCCCATAAAAGGTGTCATTTGGGGTAAAAACAACTTTTGTGACAACTAATCGCGTAATTTGGTTGTCGATTTTGTAGTCAGGGTCAGGAATATATATTTCTGACGTGTTCTATGAACTTTGAAGCCAGTGCGCTCGGTATCTTCTCCTTATCCCAGGAGAGGATGTAGTCGACATTAACGGCAGGAGTGATCGTCTTGACTACAACATTTGCATCAGCTGAGATATTCTTGGCGACAGAAGCAGGGAAGATGGCGATACCGATATTCTGGTCAACGAGCTTGGACGCATTTGATGAATGTGCGGTCTTTACGATGAAGTGAGGCTCTTTACCCGTTGGTTCAAACCAGCTACGGATCTCTTCTTCTCTTGAATGTCTTGATGAGATGATAAGGTCGGTATCCACTATATCATCAAGATTGACAGTCTTCTTTTTGCTTTTGGCGAGAGGGTGCGAAGCAGGAATTATCGCTGCCCATTGGTCGCTGTAAACCGTGATTCCATCCAGTTGCTCCGTATTAAGAGGAGTCATGGTAATAGCGAGCTCCAGCAAACCGGACTTCATACGGTAGGTCAGGTCATCCACGGTACCGCACCATAAGTTATAGGTAACATTAGGATATTCTTTTTTAAAACTGGAAATCCATTCTGCGGCAAGTGAAGGACCGTTACTGTCCACATGCCCCAGATAAAGAGTGCCGCTCAAGCCTTTCTTTACATCTGTTATCTCTGTTTTTGCAATATCGGCCAGGGCAAGGATCTGCTCACCGCGGCGCTTCAGGGCAAGACCTTCCGGTGTGAGCGTAACATGACGCTTTCCGCGGATGATCAGAGTGCAGCCGAGTTCCTCCTCGAGATCCATGAGAGCTCTCGAAAGCGGGGGCTGGGATAAATGCAGACGTTCTGCTGCGCGGGTAATGTTACGTTCTTCTGCAACTGTTAAGAAATAACGTATCTGACGTAGATCCATAAGCTTTCCTCCTCAGAATTTATCATACCTCAAAGGTATCGTAATACGAATACTATTTGTATTTTATTTCTTGAGCCCTTTGCCATACAATACGACTTGAAATCAATCAACGATATTCTAAACGTATTAAAAACGAATATCAATACTCTCTGAGAATGATTTTGAATCTGGCAACATAAATCGTGGTGGATGAAAGAAAAAGTTGCCTGGAGGGTGGAGGAGAATATGAGGCCTTACGAAGAAAAGTACGTCAGTGAATGCTACAGGGCAATGCAAGAAGAGCATGATGCATGCGGAATCGGTCTGGTAGTTAATATCGATGGTAAAAAAGAATACCGCACATTGGACGATGCTTTATCAATTGTTGAGAAACTCGAGCACAGAGCAGGCAAGGATGCAACCGGTGAGGTAGGCGACGGTGTCGGTATACTCGTTCAGGTATCACATAAGTTTTTCGCGAATGCGGCAAAAGAAGCCGGAATCGAAGTCAAGGATGAAGGCGATTACGGTATAGGAATGTTCTTCCTTCCTGTTGACGCGAAAAAGCGCACACTTTCAATGCGCATGTTCAAGGTGATCTGTGAGAAGAACGGTCTTACGGTTGCCGGATGGAGAGAAGTTCCTACTGATCCTGACTGTCTTGGCAAAGTTGCTAGAGATGCAATGCCTGTTATCATGCAGTGCTTCATCTCACGTCCTGAAGGATGCGCTAAAGGTCTTGCCTTTGACCGTATGCTCTACGTTGCAAGAAGAGAATTCGAGCAGAGCACGGATGAGACATATATTACTTCTTTATCTTCAAGAACTATCGTATATAAAGGAATGTTCCTGGTCGGACAGCTCCGCAGATTCTATAAGGATCTCCAGAGCAGGGATTATGAGACGGCCATCGCTATGGTCCACTCAAGATTCTCTACTAACACGACACCTTCATGGGAGAGAGCACATCCTTACCGTCTGGTTGCTCACAATGGTGAGATCAACACGATCAGAGGTAACTTCGACAGAATGCTCGCACGTGAAGAGACTTTGTACAGCCCTTCACTTGATAATGATGTAGATAAG
>JAIKYD010000049.1 GCA_024683485.1 Saccharofermentans sp.
CGGAATTGAGACGAATGCAGCTCAGTTTCAGAGCAAAAGAAAAAGGCAGGAACTGATGAACGATCTCGCGAATCACTACTACTCAGATTTCACTGCCTCATCACTCGAAGTGATGCTTAACATCTTAGATGTTTTAGCAGACCAAATCAAGGATGTAGAGGAACAAATCGAGACAATGGTCGAAGACAATGAAGATGTTGAGTTGTTAAAGACGATACCTGGAGTGGGAAAGATCGGAGCCGCAACAATAGCATCTTACACAGAAGATCTTGAACGGTTCGATGGAGACTTCAAGAGATTTGCAGCTTATATAGGAATAGTGCCGAGCGTACACAATTCGAATGAGACTGTACATCTGGGTCACATAACAAAGCATGGACCACAGGAGTTGAGAACGGCATTTGTTCAAGTAGCGCTTGGAATGATTCGGGCATCGAAACAGACAAGCAATTGGCGATTGATAGAAGACTATCGCCGCAAGAAAACAGATAAAGGTTCTGGCAGAGCAATTATTGCTATGACCAGAAAAATAGCACGAATAGTGTTTGTAATGCTTGAGAACAGAGAACCATTTAATCTTGAACTCATGTTGAGCAAATAAAGAAAAATACAGCAAACAGCTTAAACTGTTTGACTTTTTATAGGAGGAGAAGTAATATGAGCTTTATCGAGACAATCAAGCAAAGAGCAAGAAGTGACGTTAAGACGATAGTCCTTCCTGAATCCGAAGATGACAGAACAATACTCGCGGCAGCCAAGGTGCTCGCAGAAGGGACAGCTGCTCCCATCATAATCGGAACCGAAGAAGAAGTTATGGGTTCCGCAGCAAGACTCGGTGCCGACCTTACAGGCGTACAGATCCTCGATCACACAAAATCAACAGAGATTGATAAGTATGCAACCCTTCTTGCAGAGATCAGAGCAAAGAAAGGAATGACTTTCGAGAAGGCAAAGGAACTTATTTCAGGTGACAAACTCACATTCGGTATCATGATGGTCAAATCAGGAGATGCAGACGGCCTCGTATCAGGCGCATGCCACACATCCGCAGATATGTTGAGACCTGCCCTTCAGATCATCAAGACTGCTCCTGAGAGAAAGATCGCATCGATTGCTTTCATGTTCGATATTCCAGATAAGTCAATCGGTGAAGACGGAATAATCCTCTGCGCTGACTGTGCACTGATGCAGGATCCTAATCCCGAAGAACTCGCTGAGATCGGTGCTGAATCAGCAGCATCATTTGAGGCACTTATCGGCAAAAAAGCTAAGGTCGCTTTCCTCTGCCATTCCACAAAGGGTTCAGCTAATCATCCCTTCGTTGATAAGGTCGTCGAAGCAGTTAAGATCGCTAAGGAAAAGTATCCTGATGTTCTCCTGGACGGCGAACTCCAGCTCGATGCTGCGATCATTCCTGAGATTGGCGCATCCAAAGCACCCGGTTCTCCCGTTGCAGGTCAGGCAAATGTCCTCATCTTCCCTAACCTCGAAGCCGGCAACATCGGATATAAACTCATTCAGAGAATAGGCAAAGCTGAAGCGTACAGTTTCCTTCAGGGTCTTGCCGCACCTGTCAATGATCTGTCCAGAGGATGCAGCGTTGACGAGCTTGCAGGCGTTATCTGCATAACTGCAGTTCAGGCTCAGCAGATGGCAGCATCCAAATAAGTAAATCAATTTAATTGATGTAGAATAAAAGAAGCGTTGATGATTCAGCGCTTCTTTTTGATTTATTCTTCGTAAAGGAACTTATTATGTGGAACGGACTTAAGATATCAGAAGTATTTTTCGAAGAGTATGGTCTTCCCATGCTCAAAAAAGATTTCGCAGATCATAAAGATCAAATAGCAGCAGGTCTTGTTGGCCAGACATCCGAATGCTTCGGTTATGATGACTATATTTCCAGAGATCACGACTATGCACCTGGTTTCTGTTTATGGCTTCCCGAAGAACTGAAGAAAGAGATCGGAGATGACCTTCAGAAAGCTTACGATGATCTTCCCGTTCAGGACTTTATACTAAACCACAGAGCTGATGTCGGAATGGCTGAACCTTCTGCTGTCATGACAGGTGCGAGGAGCCACCGAGTCGGTGTTCACAGCATTGAAGAATTCTACTATGAACATACCGGAATGACTCATGCGCCTGTAACCACGGAAGACTGGCTTGCCACTCCGCAGATGCATTTAGCCGAAGCAGTCAACGGAAAAGTTTTCCGTGACCCCTCCGGCGGATTTACTGCTATAAGAAATGTTTGGGAAGGATTTTATCCTGAAGATGTATTAAAGAAGAAAGTCGCTGCAGACCTTGCCATGGCGGGTAAAACCGGGCAATTTAATTACGTTCGCTCTATAAAACGTGGTGATGTCGGGGCCGCTTATTGTTGCGTTACAGAATTCATTTACAAGATAACTGCGGCATTGTTCCTTCTTAACGGCCGGTATATGCCATATTACAAATGGCGTTTCAGAGCGATGAATGAGTTTACCACCTTGCACTGTGTGGTTGAGCCGCTTATGAGGCTTTCTCAAATGAGCGAAGAAGAAAGCCGGGGTAAGGCAGATCTTATAGAAGAGATAAGCGGCATGATTGTCAAGGAACTGGTTAAACGCGGTTGGTCTTCGGGCTACAGCGACTATCTTCTCGACAATGCAAAACTCGTTATGAAGACCATCTGTGATACAGAGATTGCATCCTGGAATATTTTCGTCGGTGAAGATTAATATTGGCCCGTAATGTTGTATCCATCTACAACACTGATCTTGAGGAGGCGGAATGCTGATCCGGTTCCGGGCACTTACTTGAGAACCGGATCAGCACTTAATTATTCTCCGCTATTATCAGGCAGTATCAACGAAACGTGGCCGGCATCCTCTGCCAGGGATTCAATCCCCGGCTTATCTATATTGCTAACGTATGCAGAAGAATTATTCCAGACTCCGTTCCAACGTGCGAAAACTATAACAAAAACCATCGTAACAACAATTAAAAAACCTGAAATCACTACAAATCCGCTCCCCATATTTGCGGCATAATTTTTTACTCTGATTGCCAGATCCGGAAACATGTTTCTTCCTCCTTTGCTTAGCTTTATGATGGTATTATTGCAGAAGGAAAAATCAAAAAAGTACTAAATCGGCATCAAAACGGCATCAATTGTAAACAAATGCCATGTTTTTGATGGTCAGTAATATTCATGATTAACACAACTATCATCCTTGACCATCACGACAAACTTGAATTTACCAAATCAACGTTTATTTCAATGGTATACAGATGATATATTTCAGATCCTTGAATTCTCCAATGATCTGACCGCCATTTTTCAGCATG
>JAIKYD010000060.1 GCA_024683485.1 Saccharofermentans sp.
CCTGTGTCTGCACAAAATCTGCAACGTTAAACGAATCTAATTGACAATAAATTGAGTGAACTGAGTTGTTGGTTTCTTAGTTTGCCCAAAATTGGTCGTTTTTCGCCGCCCTTTGAGTGGTTGTTCTGCCCGCCGCCAACAAAAAGGGAAGATACTTCTCTTTCTACTATTGCAAGGTCCGTGTTGGTAACTAATATATTTGGAACATTCAAACTTGCAGTTGAGGAATTCGAAAATGAAAAATTGAAGTCCTCAAAAGTTTGATGATTTAGGCATTTATGTTGGTCAATTTTTGAAAAAAGTGAGTTGTTGACCAAAGAGCTGATGGGTATCAGTGCCAGTTTTATCAGAAACAGTAAAAAACGGGCAGCTCCGATAATGGGGCTGCCCATATCCTTATCCTCCGGTTACGTTAAGCTCTTGTCACTTCCAAGCGGTTCAATTCCGTTTTCTTTAAGCATTTCATTAATTTCATAAATAGAATTCTCGGCACAAGATCCTAAAATGCATTGATAAACATATCCATCGTCTTTCATTGAATTCAATTTGAAATCTGTTTTGCTAAGAAGCATCTCAGCTTCTGGTAATGGTAGCTTCAAGCCCACACACAAAGCAAGAACAATTTGAACGGATGTTGGATATTCTTCATCGTTTCTCAAACGCTGAATTGTTTTCTCCCCTACAAGAGAACAATCGGCCAGTTTCGTGTTTGACAGTTTTCTTTCCTTTTGTAATGCAACAAGTGTCTCTGCAAAAGAGCCAGGGTACCGTCTTAATGCGTCCGCACGGCGCTTTGCATTCTTGATTTGAGCAAGAAGCGTTTTATTGTGAGTATTAAGTTCAAAGGAATACTCCACCTGATTTTCGACAGGAGCAGCATTTCGCATGAACTGTACATAGTATTTTACGCCTTGGTATTTTGATTGATAGCAATATCCCTTTGTAAAAACCACGCAACACTCATCCATATGAGAAAGCGCATATTCCAAAAGAATTACATTTCCAGGCTGATCATGCGATACGTATTTTTCATTATTAAGAACGAGATGGCGATCCACAAAGACAAACCGGTTACTATCAATCAGCTTCTTAAACTCTCGGTCAAAGCAGTAAGCCTTAAATAAATCAGCATAAGGTATGGTAAAGGTCTGGTTTTTCTCCAGCATACCAGGTTCAAAGGCGTATCCCTGAACATAGCGTCCATCAACATATGGATACGCTCCCTCTGCTTTGATATAACCTAAATCAATCAAACGAGCTTTCGCAGCCTGTCTGGACACATCAAACAGCTCAGCAAGTTCATCAATTACCCTTTCATATACCTCTATATTTGATTTCTCAGCATCACCAAACTCACCAAAAAGTTCTTCCGCTTTCATGCGGATAGTCTTTTCGGGCATTAGTATTTTAGGTGCAACACCCTTTGCCTGCCATTCCATCCAATCAACTGCATTCCATTTACCCAAATCTGTAGTGTTGGCGGCTATTTGGCACTGGATGGCCCGTCCAAGGTTATCACTGGCTCCAATCATTTTCATTAGAACATGATATGGCTGATGCCTGTACCAGTGGAAACATTCATGAGCCAGTGTAGTTCTTTTCGTTCTTACAGACCGTTCATATGAAACTCGTGGGTCAAGGTATATGGTTCCGCGTTTCGCATTACGAATTGCTACATTCCTATGCTTGTCGAGAATATTTCCGTTATCAAAAACTATAGTTCCAAAGTATGTGAGGTCATCAGATAATGGAACATCATCTATAATCAGCAGTTTCATATCCTCGGCTATTTTCTCAATAGGCACACGGATAGGATTCTCTAATGCCTCAGGGCAATATCTTGTAAGGAACTCATCAGCTTCAGTTTCAAATTGATTCCGTGAAATAATAGGTACAAGTTCACCGGAAAGACGATCATTATCTGATTCTTCCTGTGGTGCGCAGTTTCCGATTGACAAGATTCTGAAACCGCTCATATCAATGCCGAGGATAACCTGACAGTGAATTTTGAGCCATCGCTCATTAAAATATCCTTTACGGGAAGATGAAGGCATTTCCACATCACACGAGACGATAACATCAAACGCAATGGCTCCATCTTCCGGTTGTTCGATATGGATAACATTTTCAATTTCCACATCAACAACAGATGGTTTCTTTGACCCTTCAGAGTGTTCTTCCGAAATGTAGCTGATTGCCGCATCTCGAATGTCATCATAACGAGACTGATCAATTAACTTCTGAAGTGGGCTTTCGTCTTGTGCCTCGTAGTAATCAAGCCTGCTGTCATTAAGCTCCTTACGAATCTCTCTCCAGTTCGGTAGGTACCGATCCATATGAGCAATAAAGATAGCATCGTGTTTCCGGGTAATCAAATGCGTCAGCTCATGCAATATGATGTAATCAAGACAAGCGTATGGTTTCTGTGCAAGTTGCAAATTGAACCACAGCTTCTTCTTCTCCGTACTGCAAGCTCCCCATTTTGTAATCATATATTTTGTTTGCCATGAGTCGCATTTGAGGCCTGTCTGATTTTCCCACTTCGGCAATCGTTTTTCTATTTCTTCTTTCAGAATCTTACGATACTCTTCTTTTACATAAGCGTCTCTCTGCTTCACCGAGCTCTTGGCACTCATGGACAAAATAACATTCTGATTTTGAATCTCAAAACTATTCTTCTGATTGTCCGTCTTAAAAACAAGAAAATACTGCTTCCCCCAAATATACATCGTTTCGCCGGAAACATACTGTCGTTTGGAAGCCCTCGACTGTTCTTGGAACTGTGTAATAGACCTTTTTATAAAGCCTAACTGCGTTCTTGCATAAGCTTCTATTGCCTTTTCATCGACGGATAAAGGCGCAGAAATTACCACATGTCCATCCGGAGGCTTCACCTGAAGGTGCATATTCTTAATATTCTTTTTTTGCACATCAATCGGAATACCGGAAATGACAATGCGCATTAATACTCCTCCTGCTTCTCTATAAGCTTATAGATGCGCTCCACTTCGGAATCATCGTTCAAAATTTCATAGAGAGCTTTCTTTATTCTTCTGATAACTACCTGGTTATCCCTAAACCCGGATAACGCCTGTTTCTTAACAGCCTCATGGATTCTAATAGCAACTTTTTCTTTCTCGCCAATGTTGTCGTAGATAGCCATAAGCGCCTTGCTCTTACGGATACTCTCCGGATATTTCTCATTTTCTTCAGGGCAATCAACGTCCTTAGCCAATTTAATATATCTCTCAAGCATCTCAGCATAGTCAAGAACCCCTTGACGTCTTTCTTCGATGAGCTTATCAAGAATTTCTGACATCTTTGCATAATAGCGAGGATTAACAGTAACCTTCTCTATAACCTTCTTACGGATGTTATTTTCGATAGCCTCCGCTGCGCCTTCCTTATGACCGTCATCTCCTTCGCCAGTCAAAGTTTCTCCCTGCTTTGCAACAAAATCCAGTAGTGTAAGGTCATCAAAATCTCCAATTTTCTCAGCATCTGCCGCAGTAATATAGTTGTCGATCATTTTCCTCATATCCGGCTCATATGCCTTCAAGTCCAGAAAATCACCACTGGCTGTTCCTATTATCTTCTTCAACTTGATATAGAAAGTGACCTTCTTATTATATTCATTCAGTTTCCCAGAGGAAATCTCATCGACCAGATACGGCTTTGCCTCGGCAAAGGCTCTAACCAAACTACTCACCAGGCGATAGAGCTTTTCTCTCAGGCGCGCATAAATTTCGTCGCTTTCTTCCGACTGACCGGAAACACCGCAGAAATAATGTATGTATTGTATTTCTCCACGAGGCTCTTCAACCCCCTCGCAGAGTTCCTCAACCGCGTCGTACACTTCATCAAAATATGTAATAGCCTCATCATGGCGGTCTTTCACAAGTCCCTTTACGTCTTCGGGATCGTATCCCTCAAAAGCACCGGATGTATAATTTTTCATTGCAGTTTGGAGCTGACCAAAGAGTTGCTTATAGTCCACAATATACCCAAAGTCCTTCGTATCATCATCCAAGCGATTCACGCGGCAAATTGCCTGGAATAAACCGTGGTCTTGCATTCTCTTATCTATATAAAGATAGGTGCAAGGCGGTGCATCAAACCCAGTGAGCAACTTATCCACCACGATAAGGAGCTTCATATTCGCAGGCTCCTCCACAAATTTACGCTTTGCTTCTTTTTCAAAATCTTCTACCTTTGACTGAATCGATCCCGCATTAGGGAGGTTAGCCGGATCAAGGCCAAGCATTTTGAGATAAGTTTCGTATTTCAGGAAGGTTTCAGTGTCATCCTCATCGCTCACGGTATCAGTTCGCAGTTCACCCTTGTTAGGCGTATAGGACGAAATGATAGCACACTTCTTAAACCCCATCTGCTGGAAAATCTCATAGTATTTACATGCCGTAGGAATGCCATCAGCTACAAGAATTGCATTGCCGTTTCCATCCATCAGTCGCGGCTTCATATTAAAATCCTGAATGATATCCCACGCTACTTTTTCAAGACGAGAACGGGAACTGTACACCTTCTGCATAGTTCCCCATTTTTCTTTAAGTTTTGCCTTGGCACGAGAAGAAAGACCTCTGGTCTTAACATCAAACCACTGGTCAACACGTTCCTGCGATGATAAATCCTGTGGAACATCACGGTATTCATAACGCAGATCCAGTACAACACCATCAGCCACGCCTTCGTTGTATTTATAAGCATGGATATAAGTTCCAAACACTTCGATGCTAATCTTCTTATCCCGCTTCAAAAGCGGCGTCCCGGTAAATCCAATAAATATTGCGTTCGGCATAATCGTTGTCATGGCCATATGCAGCTTGCCCGACTGCGTCCTGTGGCATTCATCAACGAATACGACAAGATTTCCCTTTGCCTCGAAATCGGATGGAAGAGATGCTTTCAATTCTTCTATATACTTGTCATAGTCGTTTTCCGTTGCTTCGCCACCGCGGCGTCCAAACTTATGCACCAGAGAGCAAATCAGCGAATTATCATATAAATTCAGGCGGTTCAATAAATCTTTACCGCTCTTAGTGCGGACGATATTCTCATCCACTCCCGTGAAGGTTTTTTCTATCTGCTCATCAAGTTCATCTCTATCCGTGACAATAAGCACACGGGCATTGAGTTCCTGCCAATGTGTCAGAATCCACTTGGCAAGCCACACCATTGTCAGCGTTTTCCCTGAGCCCTGTGTATGCCAAAGTATGCCACCCAATGGATTATCCAAGTCTCTATTCGGATTATGAAGTTCGGAACCCAGGTTATTGAGCCTTTGCTGTGTGCGCTTAATGCCGAAGTACTGATTGTAGCGGCACACCTTCTTGATACCTTTATCAAATACGACAAAATTCAAGAGAAGGTCGATAAAGCGCTCCTTATCAAACATCGCATAAATCTGCCCTAAGAGCTTATTCTCTATGCCTGCACAAGTCTTGCTGATACGGAAATCTACTGGATCACGTTCATCTACATTTCCCATAAAACCGTCATCCTTCCATTCCATATAGAACTTCTCACTGGTAAGAAGTGTTCCGTAGCGCAGGCCTTCGGATTCGTTTCCGGCCATGCAAAATTGCATCGTGGTAAAGAAACCCTGTATGAATATATTTTTCTGATTCGTCAGATTCTGGCGTATACCTTCGGATACTGATATGCTGCTTCGCTTTAACTCAATGACCGCCACGGCAATACCGTTCAAATAAACGACAATATCCGGCCGTTTTTCAGACTGCTCAACGACCGTGACTTCCTCCGCAACAGCGAAATCGTTATTCAGGGGATTTTCTTCATCAATAAACTCTACCGTCACTGGAGGCTTCTCCGGGCTTTCACTGACCTTGGCACCGTACTTTAGAAGAGAATAAACTATTTTGTTCGCATCATAAAGCCCACGTGAAAGGTTGCCTGCTGCCTGTCGAAGCTGTGTGACGGCTCCATCAATCAGCTTGTCAGCATAACCCTTCAAACGAAGATACTGACGGAGGCGAGCTTCATCGATATTCTTGTTTTTCTTATCAGATAAATTTCCTATATACTGGTAGCCCAAGATTTCTGGGGCTTTGAAGAAGCGTATAACCCTTTCCTGTGTTTTAATTTCAGCATCGCCAATGCTCATCTGACAGTCACCTCCTCATATTAATCTAATCCTACCGGTCAACAGTTCTTCCATCATGCCTCGTTTCAGATTTTTATACTTATTCAACTTTTCTTCAAGCCATTTAATTTCGCTTCCCATATCATTCAAAACTGTGATAATCGCCACAGTTTCGTTGACATCGGACGGAATTCTTACTCGAATATCCGATATCTGACCAAGATTAATTTTCATCGGTATCGCAAACTGAAGTGAATGCAGTTCTACTTCTCTTTGAAACTCTTCTGTCCCGGTTAGCAGCGCTATAAAATTTGCGAGCGATTTATTACCTCTGAATTTCAACAATGCAAGGCTAACATAAAAGCTTGCTTTCGGATACCAATCTACATATTTTCCTTTACCAATTGATCCAATACGTGTCATAAGAACATCGCCGTTTTCAATCTTATAGGATGAAGTTAGTCGCTCATGTTCTTCAAGTGATATATATTTCACGTGCGTAAAATCATCATTGGTAATAGTTTCAACACTGTAAAACGGTATTCCGCTTTCTATATAATGCGGAGTCTGGTGTGTCCCATCTTTAATATCACATATCTTCCCCAGAGTAGTATTTTCCCACTTTGTACTAAAACCTTGAAGTCTGTTCTTCCCGGTCAAAAGAATTTGCATCGTACCCTGACGAATATCTTTTTTCTTCCGAATGAGTTTTTGTAGTTCAGCGATTAGCATATCAATATCCGAGAGCACTTTGACAATGTTCTCTTGTTCTCCTGGAGGAGGAACAATTATTGCTGTTTCTCCTAAAGAGCCTTTTGAAACAGAAGACACTTTTGTCCCATGAATATACGGAAGAAGCTGATTATGATATAAATGGGAGTTCATATAATAGCCAAGCCACTTGGGTACAAACTTTCCCGCCTTTACCCTGCAAGGAATAGTATGTAAACCAGACATAACAGGTTTTACAGAAGTATTCAGCACTTCGGTGACCTTGCCAACAGTTTCATCCTCTGCGGTATCAGCCATTACGATATCCCCGTCCTGAAGAACTTGTGCCGATTCAGGTATCCGAGCTATATCGTTAATATAGGGCACATCATCCCTT
Organism: Saccharofermentans sp.; assembly: GCA_024683485.1. Lineage (GTDB taxonomy): Bacteria > Bacillota > Clostridia > Saccharofermentanales > Saccharofermentanaceae > Saccharofermentans. The sequence goes on from JAIKYD010000060.1 coordinate 7,230, forward strand.
GCACAATCCAACACTTCAGAAAAAAGAATTAGAACGTCACCATAATGTATATTTTTGAAGCGACCACTGACATAGTTGAGTTCAGACCGAGAAAAGGTATTGTTTTTTAGTATGCGAAAAGTATCTGCAAAGCTTTGAATCATCCATTCTTCAGGAATCATCCCTATTTCTGTTGGCTTCATTCCCATCTGAATCCCATCCTTTCAAGATGAGACTTCACTTTTGCCTCATACTCTGTTGTATCATTTTCAAGTTCTGGCAGTGTTTTCTCGTAACGTTCTTCAAGCTCAACAATTCTATCAGTCAGGCGGTGAGAAAGCGCAGCATACAAATCAGCTATGCCTGAGAAGATACTGTCAAACCACTTCTTGTTTACCAGCAACTCCAGAATATCTTCATCTGTCAGACTTTCATATCGTACTCTGCATTTTTTATCCAGTGCCTTGCGCAGATCCTTCACAACCTTGTTGTAGTCGGATACTTTGTTGCAAAGTTCTAATGCGGTCTTAAGTTGACGTACATCGTCCTGAATACTTTCGGGCATGTTCTCAACTGTTCGGATAGCAGACAGACGCATCATAATTGATGTCTTTGTAACGGTTCCTTTGTCCGTTAATGCGCTTTCACATAGCGGATGATCTACTAAGTATGCTTGAAGGTATTTCTTTTTCATCGGAAGCTGATTCATAAGGAGCCCCAGCTCTAAAGTTTCTTCTGTCTCCGTGTGCTGGGTAAGTTCCTCAATCTTAGCCTCTAAGTCCTTTGCCTTGACTTTTCCATTTTCAGCCACATCGGCAAGGACAGATTCTTCGTCGGCACTCTCAATCAGATAAGAAAGCTGGAATCCAGTCTCTGCTACAACATTCTCAGCTTCTTCAATGGCGTTCTTTTCATTACGGAAAAAGGCATCAATCACTATAGATTTTGGAATCAGTCGACCTTCCCAACCGATAATCTTCATTTCGCCTTTGTGTTTACCCTGTGTGATTTCTTCCTCAATATTATCTGTCGCTCTGGCGTTATGGTATCCATCCGATTCACTGATGATAAGCGAAATGTCATCGCTCATAACTTCATTCCAATATGCCAGTAAAACTTGATAAACATCGAATTTATCAATCAGTGTCAGGTGCTCAAAGTCAGTAAGAATATCTTCCGCAAGGCCTACGATTAGCTCTTTTGCGCATACATCTTTATCAAGAGAAGAAAGGGCCGGATATTCCTTGGCCTTCCATGCCGCAAAAGCCTCGTCAAGTTTCTCACCGAATTCCGAAAACTCGGTGTTTTTATATATTGTCTGTCGAATGTTTTCGTGCGTCACGTTCAGGCTGTAATATTTCTCACTGATTGAAGAGAAAAGTTCTGCTTTTAATGACGGAAATACGTCCCAATATTTGGAGAGACCATCAATATCAATAGCGGGAATCCCTCCATGAATATGAGCATAGATATCCTGAATATCTTCCGGATTGGTGGAATCAATATAGCGTGTGATGTTGAGGTCATATTTATTCTTCTTCTCTATTTCAGCATTCGGCACGAATCGGGCATACTTGGAATCTGTGGTAATCTGTTCATTAAAGGTCGTGATGATTCTATAAATATCGCGTTCACGAAGACGATTCTTATTACCATCCTTTACATATCCACGGCTGGCGTCAATCATAAAGATGCCCTGCCGGTTTGCCGCACCTTCTTTATCGATTACGAGCACACAAGCAGCTATACCTGTACCGTAAAACAAATTCGCCGGAAGGCTGATAATTCCCTTGATCCAATGCTTCTTGATGATAGACTTTCGGATAGTAGCCTCAGCATTTACTCGGAAAAGGACTCCATGCGGAAGAATGACTGCAGCCTTTCCATTTGACTTCAAGGTTTTGAGTATATGCATAAGCCATGCGTAATCACCGTTTTTCTCTGGCGGCACATCTTCATATCCCTCAAAGCGTCCATATTCTTTGCCGACAATGCCATCGCGCCAGTTCTTCATAGAAAAAGGTGGATTGGCCACAATATAATCGAAACGCTCAAGTGTAATGCTTTCGCTTTTATCAGATTTAGTAAGAAACTGCGGATTGGAGAATGTATTACCGCTCCTAATTGTGATTTCCGCCTTACGATGCAAAACAGCATTCATCTTCGCAAGACCAGCTGTAGTACTTTCCTTCTCCTGACCGTAGCCCATAATAGGAAACGGTGCAGCGTCAATGGCCCGAATCAACAGGCTGCCGCTGCCGCAGGCTGGATCGCATACCGTAGCACTGGAATTAGTGCAACGATTAATACCCACCACATTGGCAAGTATTCTCGAAACTTCAGCGGGTGTATAGAACTGCCCTTTACTCTTACCACTTTCCGTAGCAAACTTCCGCATCAGATATTCATAAGCATCACCAATTATATCATCGCCCTCTGCCTTGTTACGCGAAAAGTCCAGTTCCGGACGCTGGAAGATAGAAATAAGGTCAGTCAGCTTATCGACCATTTCCTGTCCTCTTCCAATTTTCTTCTCATCATTGAAGTGAGCTATATCTATAACACCTTTTAGGTCAGTATTCTCATTGGCAAGCCGGGCAATAATCTTGTCCATTCCCTCACCGATGTTTTTCTTTCCCTTTAAGGCGATAAAGTCATCAAAGGAGCAACCCGTCCTCTTTTCTGGGTCGGGATCTTTATCGTGTGCCTTATCGAATACCTTGATGTCTTCATAAGCACCCTTGTTCTTAAATTTATCAGTAACATACTTCATGAAAAGAAGCGTAAGAATATAGTCTTTATACTCCGAGGAATCCATGCCTCCACGAAGTTTGTCACAGCTGGCCCACAGCGATGCGTATAATTGTGTTTTTTTGACAGCCATCTTTGTCTGCTCCTTATTTACCAATTTAACTATTTTATTGTACATCCCCAAACATAATTTTGTCGATATTTTTCTGTTTTTTGCTGATATTATGTATTTTTATCTTTCAAAGCACCCTGCCGGACACAATCATGTCCGGCTTTTTCTTTTGTCTGTTTTCCAGCGTTACAACGGCTTCGATATCTGTAATTCATGCTCTATATCGTGAAAAAAAGGACATACCTATGTCTGAGGTTTGAAGAAAGAAATCTGTCATAATATACACAGCATTTGGGAATGCGTAGTCCCGAGCGTGACGCAAAACCGCCCAGCGCAGACCCCGATCAGTCGACGGGTCGGGCGATGCGCTTCTGTCGTAACATTACCCACGGCGGCGCCGAGGTTCCGGAGCCGAAGCGCGCAAGGCCGCTGTGGGTGATATCAACCTTAAAGCCAGCAATCTTGCGCAGGCTGGTCACCATTAAGGAACGGGGCGAACCCGTACAGGTGGCCAAATGAGACAACAACTTAATAGCCATGGAGTTTTCTCCGTTCCTCTCAAGTCAAATGGAGGAAACACATGGCAAAGTATCTTAAAAATATCCGTATCAATCCCATCACTAACGAGCCTGACTTCTATTTTCCGATGGAGGTCACTAATCCCGCCGACAAGGCATACGCCCACCTGAACAGGCTGGAAATCGGGATGGCCATGCTCGGTAACCGTCGGTTCCTGGCCATTATGATTCCGTGCAAAAACAAGGCGTATGACGCCAAGGGGCGGGAGATTTACCTAGATACTCCGTCCGATGAGCAGTACCGTATCTATAAGACGCTCATCAAGGACGAACTGAATCGGCAGGAGGACGAGAAGCAGGACGGTCGGTGCAACATCCCTACCGCGAATGGAGGTACAAAGAAGTGCCCTCTCCGCCTCCCTAATCGGGCCTATGTTCCCGGTGGTGATCAGCCCAAGACCCTCGCAAATAAATGCGAAAACTGCCCCTATGAGAGGTTTAAGCAGGCACACACCGTAATTGAAATGTCCTGCTTGGACCATAAAGACGAGGATGGCGAGTTAACCCCTTACGAGCCCCCCGCACCAG
>JAIKYD010000066.1 GCA_024683485.1 Saccharofermentans sp.
TGTATGCTGCTCCAGCAAGGTTCTTTCAGTTAAGAAATACATCTGCGAACTAAATAACATCACATATGTAAGTATTCCAGGTCAGATTCCTGAGAATGAAACGCTCAAGATTATCAGGCAGGCCTTTTCAGAAGCCCACATATACTTTAATTCATCTATCGATAGTGATCTGGAACACCTACGAGTTAAATACATTCAGTGGAAGAAAAGACAATCCAGATATTAAGGCATATATAAGCCCAAGATTGTTCTCGGGCTTCGTTCGCTATATTCAGTATATGACGATCAATAGGCAAGACGTTGAAACGCCTTAAAGATCGAAAATACTCATCTGCTTATCAGGCAGATCGTTAAGATATCTGAAACACTCATCAGGATATGATATGATGCCGTTGTCCCTGCATATCTTCTTCATTATTCCCATGAGTTTCTCTCTGTTGGGAGAAGGAACATTATAAGAATATCCGTATGTCCTGATATACCTCTCCTTTAGACCGGGAAAATGCCTGTCAAGTGCATCATAGAAATACTCCCTGTCACCTTCTCTTAAGGTCACTCCCATGTCAAAGCAGATAATTCCCTTTACACCGGTGCGCACGCATTCGTTGAGAATAGCGGTTATGTTTTCTTCCGTATCATTTATGAAAGGAAGGATCGGAGTCAGCCATACAACAGTCGGAATCCCTCTTTTCCGCATTTCCTCAAGAACTTCGATACGTCTTTTTGTATTGCAGACATTCGGCTCAAGAATGCTGCAAAGATCATCATCGAAAGTGGTCAGCGTCATCTGAACCACGCACTTTGCTTCTTTGTTGATTGCATCAAGAAGATCGATATCTTCTAAGATCCTGTCAGATTTTGTCTGAACGGCAACACCGAAACCATATTTATGGATTATCTCCAGACACTTTCTTGTCAGGCGCAGATCCGTCTCACAATGCATATAGGGATCAGACATGGATCCTGTGCCTATCATGCATCTTGAGCGTTTGCTCTTCAGAGCCTGTTCCAGAAGCTCCGGTGCATTCTTCTTTACTTCGATATCTTCAAACTTGTGCGTGAACTGATAGCAAAGGCTCCTGCTGTCGCAGTATATGCATCCGTGAGTACATCCGCGGTATATATTCAGACCGTGGTATCCGCCCTTGTTATGAAGTATTCCTTTTGCCTCGACAAAATGCATATCTTTAGTTTTTTCTTTTCCCTGTCCTGAATGATACTCCAATAATGGTGCATCGTTCATACAAACTCAAATATCTGATAGTCCATTTTCCTGCTGATTATGCATACTAAAAGCTCTTTATCTAATCCAAATCCTGAAGAAAGGCTTTGATCTCTTCAGTTATATGTTCGGCTTCATAATGATGAATATAGTGTCCACAGTCAAGTTCTACAAATACTACAGAACTAAGGCCATCAGCATAATCATATGCAATGTTCTTCCACAGTTCATTGCTTCCGTCCAGTTTCTTCTCAGACAAAAACAGAAGCATCGGAACATCAGGTTTATCTCCGGAAGCAACAAGCGCTGCATTTTCTTTCGCAGCAGATGCTTCCATTGCAACGTCAATGTTATTGCCGATCCGGTTAACTAATGCTATATATATCTTCTCTTCTTTCTCAGAAAGGAAACCACCTTCGGGAAGAAACGTGCTGTCATAGATGAATCTTCCTATGCCGAGATTGATAAGTCCGTTTTGTGCAAGATAATACGGCTCGACCCAAGCACCGCCCTTGGTATAGTTGTATGTTTCGGGGAATACCATGTCGAGGCCTATGATAGCTTCAACTTCTTCAGGATAAGTCTGTGCCCAGTATAATGCTTCCAGTCCGGAGTAAGAGTGCGGACAAAGAATATAAGGACCGTCGATTCCTGCACCGTTAAGTGCTTCTCTTGTGTCGGATAGAATGGCTGCAACATCTCTAGGCCGGTTAACAATATCGCTGTAACCGTACCCGAATTTCTCAACGACAACTATCCTGTAATCATCGCCCAAACCTGTGTAAAGATTCTTGAAATCAAGGCTTGGACAAACCGTGCCGCTTGCAGCCATCAGTACAAGCGTTTTGTCCCCTTCTCCGACCGAATAAATATGCATTTGATGCCCGTCAACATCGATCATCTGTCCGGGCGGAGTGATAAGGTCTTTCTCCCTTTCCAGCAGAACTCTGTGTCTTATGAAAGAAAACAGCAGAAAGACTACTGTCAATCCCAGAATGGTCAGGATGATATTGCGGAATATATGTTTTTTACTTTTTAATATCTTATCTTTCATTTATATCGCCTTTTCTAATATCCTTGAATCATGTCATCACCAAGAAACAGTTAATGAACACTTACATACATAAACAGCAAACCTATCGAATTGCTTATCATATGAACGAGGATCGGGATTGCTAAAGTCCTGGTCTTTGAGTATAAGAAGGCAAAGATAAAACCTGCGATGATGTATCCCGGCATATTAATGAATTGGATTGGATCATCACCCCATACTGCTGCAACGATAACATGCTGCAATCCAAAGAGAAACATCGAGATCAGGTAAGCAGCGAATCTGTTCTTTTGAAATAAGATTCCAAACGCCGTGTATCTGTAAAGTATCTCTTCAATGATCGGGCCATGGACACAGACCATTGTTCCCATGACCACAGGATGATTCCTTACCATGCCGGTAACTAAGTCGGAGTTGGCATCATTCATGGTGATACCCAAAGATGAGCGTATGAACGGCAATAATATGCTGCCCCATAATACAGCCTGTAGTGCGAATAATACGATCACTCCGAGGGGTACATAGATAAGACTCTTTGAGTTGCCTTTTATCTTTTTAAACTCACGGAGGAGATCCGGGATCATTATGAAAACTACTGCAAATTGCATGAGAGTAACCAGTGTTCCCAACATATGCATGTTAAGAGGTTCAAGAATGGCACTGCAGTAGAAGAATAGCATTATCAGGCATAATGTCTTCTTCCATCCTGATGAATTGTTATCTATTGAATTTCCGGTAATCGTCATAAAAAAGGACCTCCGATATTTCTTTATCGAGGTCCATACTATCATCGTAATATTTAATCCGGCTTTGCACGGTCTTAAATCCGTCTTAATCCTTAAGCCTTGGGATAATGATAAGGAATCCGCATCCTGACCCGTCGCGGGAAACATAAGATATCACGCCATTATGAAGATCAACGATCCTTTTAACAATAGCAAGTCCCAGGCCGCTTCCGGTACCATTAGTTTCAATCCTGTAAAACGGAGTGAATATCTTATCTACATGTTCCTCAGGTATACCTACTCCATCATCGGCGATATGTATCTCAACATTTTCCTCATTACTCCGGAGCGACAGTTCCACCTTTGTTCCTGCCTCATTATACTTGATCGAATTATTGAAGATGTTGTCGTATACCCTTCTAAACAGATCCACGTTCATCATCACACTTATTTCCTCTTCAGGAACATCAATGGTTATAGAGAAGCCGGCATCCTCAAATAAAGGAACATACTCAGCTACTATCTGTCTTGTAACTTCACATATATCAGTTCTCTCAAAAGAAGGGCTATAACCTGCACTCCCGAGTTTGGAATACATGAAAAGCATCTGAAGGATCTCGTTTGATCTTATGGAATTATCATGGATCAGCTTAAGATAATTCTGCTCTTTCTCTTCATCAGATACACCATTTAAGAGCATCTCACTAAAGCCCTGAATACTTGCAAGCGGCGTCTTAAGATCATGCGACAATTCCGAAACAAGGAGCATTCTCTTCTCCTCTTCATTCTTTTGGATCTCTTCTTTCTCCTTAAGCTTTCCTGCAAGATGCACCATCGTCTCGCCGAGCCTGTCAAGTTCGATCGTTTCGCCCCCGGAAGAGCTTATCTTGTATTCACCCTTCTCGAACTTAAGCGCATTATCAGACACTTCTTTGACGGAATCAGTAAGAGGTTTAGCTGCTTTCCCGGAATAAACAGCTACAAAGATCACAAGAGCGATGATATAGAGAGAAAAGATACCGAAGAAAACAGCAGTTTGGATAAAGTAATTCGGTGCTTCACTATTCAGGAAAAAAGCCAGCGAGAAAGTAACTGCCTGAGGCTTTCGAACTACGAGCCAGTAGTCTTCATTAAAGGCTGTATCATATTGGTACTTGGATGCCGCACCGGTACTCTTAAGAAAATCGCCCCATTCCTGTTCACTTAATCGGGACTCACTAATAAACTCGTCTCCACAAATGTGGATCACATTAAGATCTTTATCAACAACAGTAATACTTGCACTGTCTCTGGCTGCCTTGTCAGTATCAATTTCTTCGTAAGAATCAGCTAAATAATCTGAAGCACTGACATACTTCACATCGCTTCGCCCGATAGCCTGAAAAAGCATCAAAACAATAAGCGGGATCAAAGCAAAACCCAAGGTTGCCAGTATTACTTTTATGAATCTGCGCCTTAGATGTTTTCCGGTTGTCTGTCTTTTCTTATTCCTCATATTCCGATCGGGTAATCAGTTGAATCTGTAACCTATTCCTATCAGTGTTTCTATATGTTTATTGTTTGCATCATCGATCTTTGAACGAAGATGAGATATCTGCACCATGATCGTGTTGTCATCGTAGAGATAATCTTCCTGCCAAGCACCGCTGTAGATCTGTTTCTTTGTAAGTACTTTTCCCTTGTTCTCAGCAAAGAACTTGAGTATGTGATATTCCTTGGCATTAAGGCTGATGATCTGACCATCCTTCTTAATAATGCCGTTATTAAAATCCATCTTGAGATTCCCGGAAACTATAACCGTTTCATTACCTGCTTCAGATCTGATATGTCTCTTCTGAACTTCGATCCTCGCCAGAAGCTCATTAAGGCTCCATGGCTTGACCAGATAATCATCTGCACCCAGCTTTAATCCGCTTACCTTATCAACCTCATCACCTCTGGCCGAGAGGATGATGACCGGTATCGATGAAGATTCGCGTATCTTTGTAAGCGCTGTAAGACCATCCATTTGGGGCATCATAATGTCCAGGATAGCCATATCAGGAGATTCTGAATCAAAAAGATCCAAAGCCTCCTTGCCATTCGCAGCCTGAATGACAGTGTAACCCGCATCAGTTAACTGATCATATAACAGCAATCTAAGATTGTTATCATCTTCCGCAACAAGTATCTTCAAAGCCGGCACCTCTTCCCAAGTACTTGCTAATATTATATACACAATCCTCTTAAATCCGTCTTAAATGACAACGATCATGCTTCAATTATCAGTTGTTTTTCTTATTCACTGATGATTTCCGCGCAGTTTCTGTTCCGAGGCTTAGTTCATTTAATCAGCAGGATATCGTTCAATCGGGGAAATATGAAGAATGATAACAAAACATGAATACTACGTAGGTGGACTGTCTCTTGTTTGGGAATGGGATGAAGAGGAAATAAATGCCCGAAATCTTAAAGATAATAATCTGTATATCGAAGGATTGTGGAGTATAAAAGATACGGCACCGAAGGATAATCTGTGTACGGGATGTCAGGTGATCGATGATGAGACTTTTGTCTTTACGACTTTCGGAGGCGGGCGATTTGTGATGAAGATCAAGGATGGAGTAATCGAACTTGCATCCAGAATGCTCACAAAGTGAATGATTTTGTAGTAGTGTAAGGTGACAGCTGACAGATACGGAAAAGTTATAATGGTATTGATAAGAAAATCATCAGGATAATGGGATAAGAAACATGGATAATAAGACAATCGAAGAGAAAGAAAAAGAATATGCTCATCTTATGTTTGAGATTCGGAGAGATATGATCTGGAATGATCAGGTCACAGATGCCGAAATCTGGGAGAAGATCTGTGAAACACCTGAGATCATTCCGCTCAGAGACAGAAGTTCCGGCTCTAACTTCTTTATAGAAGCAGTTCTCTGCAACCGTAGGGAACTTGCGGAGAAACTCGCAGAGAACGGCGCTGATATCCTTTATGAGAGCAATTGCGATCTTGAGAAAGGTAATGCACTGAATGTTGCCAAAACGCCTGAGATGGCAGACTGGCTGCTTTCTCTCGGATTAAAACCCGAGAAGAACCTGATCCAGCTAATAAGCGAACGTCCGACACCCTTCAACAGTCCTGCGATAATGGCGGTGGAACATAATGATCCTCTGATGTTACGTTACTGGTTGACAAAATGCAGAGAAATATTTGCAGATGATGCGGATTATCCGGAAGAACTCTTTCAAAGAACGATCCACTGGGCCAATACCTGTCAGGGGGTTCCCGATGTCTGGCTCATGTTACTTGCAGATGATGAGATATATTCCTATCTTAAGAAAATCTTCAGTACGGAGCAGGATGCTGATGAAATCAAAGGCTTCCGTCGTGTGCTGAAATATGTCGAAAACGAAGCTTTGAGTGAAAGAAAAGCCGAACTTGCCAAGACGCTGAGTAGGACGAAGAAGAAAGCAGTTCCTGTAGATAAGATTAAGCTCGTCAAGCATATCTGCAACGGGATCAAATCGGCTCTGAAAGAGATCAGCGAGAAATACAAGGACGAAGAGGTTTATATTCTTTCTGTAGAGGTTGATCAGTGTAACAAATCATTTTTCGTATATGTTAATACGGAAGAGAACCACGTCGAAAACCTGAAACAGGCATGCGATGATCCTTGGTACTACCGTTTCTGCGAGAATGAATGGTATATACTGGAAGATTCGCCGAATCACTTTAGTACAGCAACCAAGTATCTTAAGAGCGTTGATGACCAGATCGAAATTGATGAGATATATGAGTGTGTCGTAACCGCACTGGACCAACTGCACAGATACGGATTCATAAGCAAAGCCTTTGGGCGACCTGTATTTCTGACTGTCAACGCTTCTGTAGTCGTTGACGAAGAAGGTATAATCGAGATTGCAAAAAGATTGAATGGTGAAGAAAACTGCAAGGATTATATTGAGAATATCGAGGCGTTCTACTAGAGCGTAATATCAACAGGAATGTATACTTGACTATAGATATTTATATCTGCTAATAAGAGGATTAATATGGAATCGCGGAAAACAATAGACCACAAACCTTTGCTAGCGAATACCAGTTTTATAATTTGGTTTCTGATGTGCGGCTTTCCTGA
>JAIKYD010000068.1 GCA_024683485.1 Saccharofermentans sp.
AAGGACGTGATAAGATGATCATACAGACGGGAATGAGAACTGATATACCTGCCTTTTATTCTGAATGGTTTATCAACAGGATAAAAGAAGGTTTTGTGATGGTCAGAAATCCCTACAATCCTTCACAGGTAACGAGATATAGCCTGTCTCCTGATGTGGTTGATCTGATCGCATTCTGCTCGAAAAACCCATCACCGATGTTTCCTTATATGGAGTATCTTAAGCCATACGGTCAGTATTGGTTTGTTACCATTACTCCCTACGGTAAAGATATTGAACCCAATGTTCCTGATTATCAAAAAGTTATGGAAGATTTCAAAAAACTTTCCGGTATTGTCGGAGTGGACAGCGTCGGATGGAGATATGACCCCATCGTTGTTGATGCGAATCATTCCGTTGATTGGCATATTGCAAGATTCGAAGAGATGACCAGGGCGCTTGACGGATATACCGGAACATGTGTTATCAGTTTTATAGATATCTACAAGAAAGTCGAAAAGAATTTTCCTGAAGTAAAAGCCGTTTTAGGAGAAGACCGGCTCAGGATTGGAAAAGTATTTATTGCTATTGCAAAAGAACACGGCATGACGGTCAGACCATGTGCGGAAGGCAATTATCTCGCAGAATACGGAGCAGACTGTTCCGGATGCATGACTATCTCAACATATGAGAAAGCACTCAAGACCCGGCTGGATGTCCCTAAGCGCGCTAAGAATCAGAGAAACGGCGAATGCGCCTGTCTGCTCGGAACTGATATCGGAGCATATGATACATGCGGAAATCTCTGCAGGTACTGCTACGCTAATACGAATGCTGAACTGGTTATGGAGAATATGATAAAACACGATCCGAAGTCTCCGTTCCTGACCGGCAATTGTGAACCGGATGATATGATCCACGAGGCCGACCAGAAAAGCTGGATCGACAATCAACTGAGGCTGAACATCTGATGGAGATAAGACAGTTGTTCCTGTGCTGACAGATGTATCTGTTTCATCAATCTGATATCATTCTCTTGTAGGTTTCGGGATAGAAATGGTTTTGGGGTGAATCTGCAATGGCCTTGTTAAAGAGTTATACCTGCAGAAGTTGCGGCGGTGTCTTGAACTTTGAAGAAGATCAGGAGATCTTTGAGTGTCCGTTCTGCGGGCAGGAGTTCAATTACACGGATTTTCACAGGGATGAGCTGCTGAACCAGGCTGCCAAGTGTCTTAAGGAATTGAGATACGATACGGCAAAGGAAAAATACGATACGCTTTTATCCAATAATCCTCAGGATTTTGAGGCTCTGCGCGGGATGGTCCTTGTTCAGGGCAGGATCTGTTCGCTTGATGAACTTGATTCGCCTGAAAACATAAGAGACTGTGATTTTCCTGCAGCTGTCAGGGCATCTTTTGATGCAAGAGAGATCTTAGACGGATCTTCTGAGGCAGGTTATTTCGAGAGGCTCATAGACCTGCTCGGAATTGGCAGAGAGTTCCGTGATAAGACTGCCGATGCGCTTGATAAATCAGAAAAAGCAAGGGAAAAGTACAAAGCAGCAGCTGAAAGTGAGAAGAAAAGCCAGAAAAGACTGGATGATACCGGTAACACGATCAGCATATTTCTTACCATGGCAGCAGGAGGCTTTTTGGGAATAATGGTTTTAGCTATCGGGTTTAATATTACCTGGCTGTTTCCTGCAACATTATTCACGTTTGGATTAGTCGCATTGATAGCATTGGGTATTTTCCTTATACATCGCCACAAGGTAAGATATACTCTTTATAATGTCCCCAAGCCTTCAGAATATGTTACGTCAGGTCACATAATACAGGATTTCCTTTCTGAAGAAGCACTTGAGATAAAAAAACGTTATATGGAAGAACTTGAGCTTCTTAAAAAGGATGATCCTGCTTCAAACGGCTATACACCTCCGAAGGCAAAAAAGAGATCTTCAGCCGATGATCCTTTTATCGATATCACAAAGACCGTAAACTGCGCAAAGTGCGGCGGTCAGCTTCATCCCGATAAAGAGAAAAGACTGTTCGAATGTAAGTACTGCGGCGTAGCTTACGGCATGTCGCTGTTCTTCAATAACCCCATGGAAAAGGCAGTTAAGGCTATTGAGAGGGCTGATTATATTGAGGCTGACCAGAGATTCTCGCATGTCCTCATGATCGATCCGAAAGATTTTGATGCATTGCTCGGCAGGATCCTTTGTGCCGGTAAGTGGAAGAATATCGAGAATATTTATTTGTCTGAAAACATGATTCCGGTGGTCAGTAAGAACCTGAAAGACAGAATAGGAGAAGCAGTAGATCACGCTGCGGGTGAAGACAGGCTTTTCTTTGTGACTTTGAATGATCTGGCTGATGTGCTTATAGAAAACGTGAAAAATGAGCAGATCCTTAAAAGATGTGATAATGTCCTTCGTGCCGCAGAAAGCAATTCTGAGATCCGTATGGACGGAAGCAGAACATTCGGAGAATCGAGCAGAAAGTTGTCAGATGTCAACATGCAGATTGAAAAATGCTCCAATATCAAATTTGAATTGCTCATGAAATTTGACTCGTTAAAGGATTCACTGCGGAATGAAATGAACCGGCATATCGGCCGGGTATCTGCAACTTGATCAGTCTGCTTGTATCGACATGAATAATGCGAAAAAAACACGTATGTTAAAGAACATATCACAGCATCACTTATATATGATTTATTCTCTGGAGAAGTGTCGTATGAATAAACCCGTGAAAAATTCAGTAAGGCAGACGAAAGATAAGAGATTCATATATGGACATATCAACACCTTATGAAGAATTGGTTAAGGATTTTCTTAATGAACATCAGTATCAGGAGGCAACAGTCAACGGAGCACACTTTCACTATCTGCTCTGCGGACAGGGCAGCACGACGCTCATCTTTCTTGTAGGAGTCATGGGCTTGTCTTACCTGTACATGCCTTATATCAAGGCACTGGAATCAGATTACCGGATACTTACTTTTGACTATCCTTACGAGTGTACGGACAACAGAAAACTTGCAGACGGCATCTCTGTGTCTGTTTTCGACGGCAGGGCTTTCCGAAAAGACCATATCCCAGCTTAAAGGCAGATATGAGAAGATAGCGCCAAAGTTTTTCTGGGTCTTAAAACACGTTCCGTATTCCTGGCTCAAACCTTCCATGATACGCATGTGCATGCGTCATGCCGAGAACGTTTCGAAGGAAGAGTATGCATACATCAAAGACATCTTCAAGTTTATTTACCGTGACTACACGCGCGAACTGGATATCCATATGACTGAGCTGCTGTTCGATCTCGGAAACCAGACACCCTGTACCGCGGATGAGTTTGAATATCTTAAGGAACGTGTACTGCTGATCCTTCATGAAAACGATGACAGCTTTACACCTGAGATGCAGAAGGACCTGACGGATCTTATGCCTGATGAAGGGGCAGATAACGCAAATGCGTTCTGTAGTTGAACGATGCACCATTTTTGGAGTATCATTCAGGAAAAAGAATGCGGATGCGATCAGATTCTACGAGGCCCATGGATTTCATATTACCGATAATAAGATGCTTGAAGAAGGTACTCCTGAATACAAAGTGATGGTGGAAAGGAACCGTTATGTCTAATTTGCTCAGATTTAAATGTCCGAAGTGCGGTACAGTTCAGGATGTTAAGGGCGATGCGCCATGTTGGAAATGCCATACCCTGGTTACCCTCCCTCCGGACGGTGTAATTCAACTCTACCGCATGTCTTCCTGTATGGGGATAGGAAGCAGCATGGAAATATATATTAACGGTATTCTTCTGGGATATTTGGGATTCGATGAAACCATAAGGATCCCCGTGCCATATGGCCACTATAATGTCATGATGAAGTTTATGGATTATACACTGAGTAAATACAAAGGTATCGGTCTGGAATTCGATATCACTCCCACCAACAGGATCGTGTACCTTAAGGCTGCACGCGTTATTCCTGGATTGGGAACCAATACTGTAATCCTGGAGCCTGCTACTGCTGAAGAGATGCGCCCTCTGTGATAAGGAGATATGGTGAGAATAGAAAAAGTCCCCTGACGCTCAAAAGCGTTTTGGGGATTTCCTGAGAAAAATGCTTATTGCCGTACTCACACTTCGCAGATGATACCGCCGAAGTATTCCGGATCACCTTTGATGTCTGTTAAGACGAAGCCTCTAGGTTGAACGATGCACCAGTTTTGGAGTATCATTCAGGTAGTAGTATTTTAAGGCTTTTCAGCACCTCACCCATTTATCTTCTTATCATAACATGACAATTCGTACCAACGGTTTGTTCCTGATAATCTGGTTCGCCGGTTATCATGGCAAAGGCAACTCTCTTTATAGAGAGTTGCCTTTATCAAGTGTTCTTGATTGGGATGATATAATTATCTTGTCTGAGGGAGTGATTCCTTAGTACAGAAAATAGACAGTATTGAGGACATAATGAATTATTACGGAACAGAGAAATATAAAGAAAGAATGAAGATGCTTGATGAATCTATTTTCTCAAGAATCATGTTTGACGAGCCTGAAAGAGAAAAAGAATTGGAATCAGGATATTTGGTCA